>JAJEBQ010000052.1 GCA_022822495.1 Paracoccaceae bacterium
TCATCACGGTCTTTAACGTCTATGGTTGCGGCACGCGTCTTGTTCTCGGTGCCAGTGGCCTGAAGAACCAGCTCGTAGCGGTTGTCCCGGTCGGCATCCAGCGGGGTTTCAAAATCAGGCGGCATGACAAACCGCACGGCCCCCGCTTCCACCTTGAAGTGTGCGGCATCAGGACCGGCCAGGCGCCACGCGTCCTCAGAGAGGGTCAACACCCGTGTGTACGCCCCTTCCATATGGACCATCGGTTGGGGGGATGCACCGGCTTCCGCCGCCTTGAGCGCCGAAAGTGGCCCCACGGCAAGAACAAGGAAAAGGAGGGTCGGACCGAGAAAGCGCCCGACGGACACGCCCGTCTTCAGGCGCCCGGAATCGCTTGCGGGCGAACACTCTCCGCTCATTCCGTGGGCACCATCGTCCGTTTGGCCTTGGCATCCCGGATCGCCAGGATCACAGGGACATCCCCTGTCGGCACAGATCCTTGTGCGGGGGTGGAAAAACGGGAGCGTTGGTGAGGCGGAAAACCCCTTGTCAGCAGGAGATGAGGGCTGATATTGAGGGGGGGGGGGGGTAGAGTAAACTCAGGTTTTCACCAGCCCAGGCCGACCGTGCGCACCTGTCCTCTTGCCGTGTGTGAACCAAAGAAAACATGGGATTAAACAAGACCCCGCTCAGGCGATGTCATGACACCTGAAAACACCACAAATTGTGGAAAAATCGTGGGGCGTTGAAAACAAAAGAGAAACACCCTTCAAAGTCCCCAATACATCATTCAATCCTTGCATGCACACTCCTGCTCAATCCTCATTCACAACAACGGTTGGCCAGGTCGCATCGCCTTGAACCTTCCGGGCGCCGCAAGACCCAACAAAAAAACACCCCCATGATGAAATACCCCACACAACATTTAACCATCAAACACGGACTGTCAACAAAAACTTTCAACCCGTGTAACTAGACCTGGATTTCGTGAATGCAACCCCTGTGAAAGTGCTTTTGAATGGACCAGCATTCCATCGGTATAATGCTGTGTATTTAAATTGGTATTGACAGTTGTACGTGATCCGGGGCTTGAACCCCTCGTTGTTTTTTACAATAATCCAAATCCAATCTTTCACATTATTTCGGCAGTCGTGAGACAATTTGTTTCACGCTTTTTCGGCTTGGCTACGACCTTTTCTTTTTCCCCGTCGTTTTTTGGTCTAGCAGATTGGCTTAATGGTCTTCCTTCACCCGTCTCGATACGCCACCCTATTGGGGGCGATGGAGGTGGCACACTTTCCATCGGCACTTGGTGTCATACCAGCCAGACAGGAACAGGCCGAAGCCCATGCTTGATGGTGCACCACCGGTCAGCAGGGACGAGGGCATTTTGGAGGTGAAGGTCTTCTGGCAGGACCGGCAATAAGAGCTCGCAACCCGCATCCCGTCGGGATCCTTCCTGGCATAGGTTCCGTGCCGGTGCAGCCGGCAGTTGCCACCGGGATTGGCTGGACAGGTTTTTAACCTTGCATTTTGCCATCCCGATTGTTTCATGTAAGCACGGATGGAAAGGTGTGTCTTGTCGTGGATTTGCATTGTTCCATCCGGTATCGTGATAATTTTTAGATAACATGCACAATACCATAAGGGCATCCGAGACTGTGAAAGTATTCAAACGAATTTTTTAAAAGGTCATTTCTACACCAAGAAAATGCGCCTTTGGGCTGTTTTTTTGCAAACGAAAGTCTCAAAAACAACACATAAATGTCTCGAAAGGACACCTTAGCTCGGCAAATAACAGTTAAAAGTGACTTCCTGCCTTAGGCGCTAGAATACTTTCACAGTCTCATCCGGGAAGACAACCCCGGATGCCCTCATCGTGACCGAAAGGATGACGGCCCTCTCCGGGGACCTTGCTCCTTCAAAAAAGACTATTTGGAAAGGAAAGAGGATGATTCTCAAATGAATTCAATTTATCAGCACTTCGGTGTTGAATTAATGTGATAAAAATCCGGGGCTACGTGACGATTTATTGTGATAAACAACAATGTTGTGGTCTGAGTTGTTGCTTTGAAGAAAAGAAACAATCGGCCAGACACTGGGATGAGGCAAGCTTGAATTGAGGTCGGGGATGAGAGAAATGTTGTACCCTTTTCTAGGGAACAAATCCCTACCTCAACGGAATTTCCGCTCAAAAATGTCGGAAGTCAAGAAAGCAATGTAATCAAAATCCCAGCTTGCTTCAGCATTATCTGAAATCATCGTCTCAAACATTATCCCAACACGGGAATCACGAACAGTTCATGGGTCAATTCCATTTTTTCTTTCCTGATTTACCATATAAGGACAACTAGTCCCCTACAAATCTTCTATTTCCATATAGTCGCTTTTCTTTAACCGCACCAACCCTTTGAATGGAACAAGCTCCAATTCTTTTTGCCCCACTTCGCTGATTGTTTCCTCCATGGCTACATAAATATCATCAACATACTTTCTATGTGCAGTAATCAAAGGAAGTCCAGGAGTTGGCGGTGTCGTATCAATTTCCTTTAATTCATGGCTAAATGGTGCAAACTTTTTGATAAGTTCCCAGGAAAAAACATCCAATGCAGCAACCGTTGTCTTTCTCGTTGCAACGGCCTGCGCCGAGTTCCAGTGTCCACCTGTCTCTAAAACACTTGCAAACACAATGTTATGGTCGCGAGCATAAAGGTTCGGTGCAATCCAACCTGACTGGGAGTATGTATCGTTATAGGCTAAAGTTTCTCCAATCCTTGCTATATCTGCCTTTTCCCTCCTAACCACCAGGACGCTATGGTAGTAACCCGATGGCACATCATCGATTCCTAAATCGGGGGTGCCAATTAGAAACACCTTTTCTGCCAACACCTTGCGATAGGGATAACTGCAGGTTTGCGAAACCAACAGATCAGGACTACACCAAAGTTGCATTGCATCTTTGGATCTTGTTAAACCTTCAGGAGCCTTAGTCTTCCTATTTCTGAGTTTTTTCCGCAATACTAACCAAAAAGCATCGTTTGCTTTCCTCGTTTCGGGGAAATCATACATAGGAAAACTCGCTTCAGGTTTGGTCATTGGGTTTTGTATATTGTTGTTTTGCGTTACTTTCCAGTCGAACATTCTTAATACGACATGGTGATTTGTGACTGTATATCATACATGCCCCACACAACACTCAATATAGTGCCAAAAACAAGGATAAAGGAAACACTTCTTACCATCACAATATTACGGTTGAGACTTTCGTTTCTTTCCTCCAACATTTTTTCGGATATGACGAGTAATTGTTTTGAAAGATCTGGTGCCTGAGAAAAGATCTGCAAAGATAGATTTACAGTTTTATCAGGCCAGGAACCACCAGTTTTTGACAATGCCTCGCCCAAATTGTCTCCATCCAACATATAAAACCTAACCATTTCAAGTCGGACTCTTAAATACCGGCTGGCATTGGGTATTATTTTCCCAATAGCCTCCATGGCTGTCAAACCGCTCGACATCAAACAACCCATGGATTGCAGAAAAAGAGCTCCATTCCAGGTTCTGTAACTTGAATAGATGGGTAATTTATCAGCATAAACTCGCCAATCAGAAGACCACCTGGAAAAGGAAAGTATCAATAGAAGGGGGAGTAATATGACCAAGAGGATGACCAGGGGAATTATCAAGGCTAAAACCTTGCCAGTGGAATAAAGCCAATAGGCTAAGCCTTGCCAGTTATCAATGGGAAAAAGACTGTTGAGTTCCGGTGCAATTGCAAGGCTGAAATACACCAAAACTCCATAGGCCATGGTCATAAGTAACACGGGATATCCCAATGCTCCAACGAGTGATTTTTTTTGCCTTCTGTTGGTTTCCAGGGTCTTGCAAAAGCGGGCAAGGTGGCTTTCAAACTCATCGCTATCCTCAATAGTATCCAAAATCATGACATCTTCCTTGGGAACCCAAAGCCGTATGGCTTCACCAAAACTGAGACCATTCTGAATCTTTATCCTTATGTCTGCATAGATTCTGCCCAATGTTGTTTTGGTATCTTTTCCTTCATTAGTTCTCAGACGCCATAAAACTTCAAGTGCTTCACCACGGGAATATCCTGCATTCAGGAGTGCTATCAGTTCATTGTAGAATTTCAACCTTAATTTGAAGGTGAATTGTATTTTGAGGAATTTTGTTTCCAGATTTGGTAAAAAACTGGTGCGAAAAATTCCTGACATTTAATGAGTTCGCCATTCTTTGGCCAGGATTGAGGCTTGCTTGGGATATTCTGATACATATGATTGAACCAGATCTATCTCCTCCTCAACTTCGTTAATATCACAGATCCCCTTGCCAACCTTTATCAGCGCATTGTGTAATATAGGACGACCTCCACATCCTCCCTTCGGTCTTGGATTCAGCCAATATTCCCGCATACCAAGCCGATTGTTGTTGGCATAATGTTGCAGGAGATTCAAATCAGGTAATATGGTTTCAGCCACAACGGTTCGCCCCACCAAACCATGCAGGCAATGAGAACAGCCCTTACCTCGGATATATACCTTGTCTGGCTGTGTGTCCAGGAGATTAACAGCTTCTTTAAGAAGAAAATCCGAGACCTTACCCTCAGCACTTCCCTGATCAAGACCGATTTTACAATAGGGACACAATTCCCCAAGTAACCTTTGAAAGATCAATCCTCGGACAACAGAAGGTTCAGTCAATTTCCAGAGTTCAATGCCCAAATCGCTCAAGCGATCCAAAATTCCCAAGGCCGAACCAGCATGAACAGTTGTCCACAAGGCATGACCCGTCAAAGCAAGTTCCATCGCATACCCTGCCAGCTCACGATCCCTTAATTCCCCTAGAACAACGACATTTGGATCAGAACGCAAAGTGGCCTTTATAGCTTCAATAAAAGCTTCACTACGGGTTTGGTTGGGCTTGGGGAAAACACCAACATGAACAGCACCATCAATATCCAGTTCAACCGGCTCTTCAATGGAATAGATCGAAATTTCATAGTTCTTTTCCCTAACCATGGCATTGAGAATTCTCTGCAGGGTTGTGGTTTTACCTGAGGAAACCTTACCAGCCAGAAGATACAGACCACTGGTTCGCTTTCGCATCAAACTGATATCCGTGATCTGGCTGGCAAGAAACCCCAACTCCCCCAATTCATAATCCCTCTGTAAGTTGGAATATTTAATTCGCATCACGAGGGAGGCACAGTGGCCGGTGGTAGGCGAATACTGCAACCTTACCAGATCAACCCCAGATGGCAACAATCCAGATGCTTTGGTCAAAGCTCCCTTAAGGAAACTTGTTGATCCTGTTTCTGACCCTTGATCTGTGGCGACAGCAAAAGCGGCATTTATAATTGCTCTTCCTTCTTCCGTCGAGTGGATGCTGAGCCGTTTCAATCGACCATAAATTCTGACTTTTATTTCGCTGAAAGAAGGAAATACATAAAAATGGATATCGGAAGCCTTCTTGGTAGCGGCATCGGCAATGATCCGCCGCAATTCTCTTTGTCGTTCAATACCGCTGAGCTTGGTTGCCTGGTCATTATTGTCCTGGGAATCTTTTTCGTAAATAGACAAAATGGTTTTACTGTCTGCTTCCATTATTTCATGTATAGCTATTTCAATCCTTCCAGCCCTGTCAAGTATTGCCTTGACCTCCGACGACCATCTGCTTTCGGGTGTAACCACAACAAGACCACTTTGGAACACTGCAATCTTGGACCTCTCACTTTTGGCGATTTCCAGGAGGCCATCATAACCTGAGATCAGATCACTGTTGTTTATTTCATCGGGTAAGCTCTCTTGGCCAAACAGCGGGTTATTGGTTCCGCTTTCTGAATGGTTTGGATAATTTGTTTGCATTTGGGATCAATCGATTGTGAACTTAATGGTTTGGCCAACCTGGTTTAGTTCCACATACTCTTTGGTAATTTGAGTAATCTCCTCTCCTGTTGGCAGTTTATCGCCAATTTTCAAACTAATTATGTCATCGCCGAGGGAAAATATGGCTTCAAGATTATCTTCATGACCAATAATCTCGCGTAATTTCAGTTCTAGATCTGGTATTGGAATGCTTTTTTCCATAGTTTCGCCGGTTTGCAGTTCAACCATATCAGAGTGGGGATTCATGGACATTTCAATTAGTTTACTAGCCTCAAGTACCTTCATTTCAAGACCGTAAATTTCTGCTTGACTTTGGAGTGTTGCAACTGCCCTTTCCGCAGCAATTTTCTGGCCAGCCGGTGTATCACTGAATGTTTTGAATTTCCCCGGTGCTATTTCTATGGGTGTATCGGGTCCAAGCATCTCCATGAGATCAACTATGAGTTGGGCTTGTTTGAGTTGCTGCTCCATCAAAAAAATACTTTCAGTAATTTCCGCATGCCTTGATAGCAATCCTGTTTCAATCAGTTCCAGTTCCAACTCTCTGGTAACAGGGTCTTCACTTAAGGGTAAGGTTTCCGACCCCACTGCGTTACCGATTTCACCGGGCAACTGCTTAACTTCCTCATCAAGCGGCAAGAGTTGTTCCAAATCCTGTTCTGCATGCACAACTGATAGACTATCCTTAATGGCTGACTGGGCTTGGTTTCCTTGGGGATCATTATTATGTTCGTCCTTAACACTCACCTTACTCAACATTGTGGCATCATTTCTGTCCCCACACCCTCCATGAAGACAATTTGTTACTTTCTCGACCGCAATGCCATGGTCTGTTTCATTCTGATTGTGGGCATTTTTCTGATCATTGGCAACCCTTAATCCGCTTTCAAAATAACTTGGAAATTGGGACCTTCCTGTCTCGTCCTTGCTCGTGATCAAACCAAAAAGAGGATCCATATAAAAAATCATCATTATCCCGACTATAATCGGAATATAAAACCAGGTTTTCTTGTCAAAAATACGCTTCATAAACGATCCTACAGTTGTATTTTGTCTGGGTTTTCACTTATCTCGATATGATGAAATATCTTCGCCGTTAACAACCAGGTATTGTTCGCAGGGGTGTACACCAAAGTTTCCGGGACCATACCTGGAATATCCTTGAGCACATCAGCATACTCCCCAATAGAAACACCCGTTTTGATGCTGATATCATGCCTACTGTTTGTGGCATTTGGAGAGTTGGGATTATTGTTTAACTTTCTGGGACCACGGTGATTTAGGTTCAGCTGTGTATGTAGA
Organism: Paracoccaceae bacterium; assembly: GCA_022822495.1. GTDB lineage: Bacteria > Pseudomonadota > Alphaproteobacteria > Rhodobacterales > Rhodobacteraceae > MPNP01. The sequence goes on from JAJEBQ010000052.1 coordinate 7,185, forward strand.
GTTTGAAACCGTTCTCTCAGGATTTGCTCAACTTTTTGTGATTTCCACAGGTGTTCATTGGGCCTGTAAGGAGCCTTGCCAATAATTTTCTCCAGTTGGGCATGGGCACAATCTCCATTACAACCCGCGATTACTACAACTCCTGTTTGATCGAATGCAGATTGACGCAAAAATCCGAGCGATCCTGTTACATCTCTGTTAACCCTTGCTGATACTGAATATTTGGCTCTATCCTGACGACAAACCAGAGATATAATTTCCCACCCCGGTGAAATAAAAAACATCTCTTCCATCAGGTCAACACAAGTTGAGGTAAACTCAACAATCCTGCTTTTCCCCAACCAGGGTTTGGTAATTTCTGTTGGCTGGCTTACAGTTTCAAATTTATCTGTTGGAACCCCTCTGTTTACAAGCATCATAACTGCCCGATTACCTGTAACTACGGTTAAACCTGCAATCACGAGTATAAGGGGAATGAATATCAACCAACGCCTGTTTTGTCTAATAGGCTTCAAACTCCTGTTTGGATTAAGGGTTAGGCTATCCCCGAAAAACATTTCTTCGGCGTCTTTTATATTCCAGTCTTGCGGGGCTATAACCCTTTCCCAATCCGGGGCTTTAATCAAACTGGAATACTCTTCCAAAGCTGTCTTTTTTGAATAAAATATTTTATCCTGGTAAATTGCCCCATATCTTTTGGCAACAATCCACCAATAATCAGAATCCTCTACCAGTTTGAAAACCGCAAGCCAATTTTCTTCTGGTATTTGTTGATCAAACAAGTTGGCACCAGCCAGCATTTTTGCCGTGTACCCCTCCTTAGAACTAGCAAAGCCAACCTGCCTGCCGTTGGAAGCAAGTTGAAACAGATCCAGATTATGCCGATTACCACTCGCAAGTTTGGCTTGCTGGATTAATGAAAGATCATTACGCAAAGGCTGCCAAAACAGACCTACCGCCACGACAAACTTGTTAATCACCAGGTTTATTGGGGGGTGAAAGATTATACTTGATTTGCTTAAATCTTGATAAGCATCACCTTTTGAGTTTTTATGCCTCCCAAATAATTCCCAGGTCATGATGTTTTTCTTTTCAGTAATCGAGGTTGGATTAAAATGATTGTGGATACTTTATGGGATTCAGTCACCGCTTGTCGGCTGAAAAGACCACCCTTCCTTTGATTGGAGGTAAGTCTTTCTCTTTCGAATCCAGCCAATACAAGAGTTTCACCATTGCCAAGTATTGTTTGCTGTTCAAATTCAGTAGTGGCCACATTTGGGAGCTGAATGGTTTGATCGTTGGACGTAAACTCCTTCAACTCATTCAAATCAGATATCCTGATATTGTAGTGAAGCAGGATCTCCAGATTATTCAGTACCCTTGGTAACAAAGTCATTTCAAATCCGGTGGAAAGCTGGCCAGGAGTTATACGAGAGAGATTGACTCCATTCTCTTCTGAAACAGATTCCACTGTTTTGGCAAAGGCGATTTCACGTACTACCTGAATGGGAATCATACGATTATTGGATGTCGTTGCCCCGGTTCGGGTTTCAACAACCACTTCGCCGCGGTTATCAAGAAGAGATAAAAAAGAGTCCACACTGAAATCACCACTCAAAAGCCCCACATTGGCCAAGGTTGTTGCACCACTTAAAGAACCCGTCTCCATAAACTCAAAACTATTCCCTTGTGATTGGCCACCTGCGATACTCAAAGCCGTTGCCAAACCCTGAGTTTCTTCCAAACTAAGGGTTAGTACGATGACATCAATGGCAATTTGCTGTCCCAAATCTGCATTGATTTGTTTTATGTATTTCCTCACCTGCCTGTGGGTACTGGGCCGTGCATTTACTATAAGGACTCCAGTTCCTGTTTCGTAAATCAGCAGTTCATCTTTACGGAGTAATTGACCCAGAGATACTTGGATTTCGGACAACAAATCCAATTCCAGATTGGTCGTGGTGGAACCAATAGTTGAAGTGGATGTAGTTGTCGTTGGTAACAAGTCCAGATAATAGTTTTTGAGGTTGAATTGTTGGAGGTGAATCATTCCATCCTGATAGATCCATGCAAGGTCAAAATTTGAACAGATATGATCCAGTACCTTTGGTAAGGACCCATGAAAATCTGGCCTGATTTTCGTATTCAAGCCATGACTTTCCAAAAGTTTTTGTGTTTGGGTATCCAACCCCCCATTTTCTTGTCCTACTTCAAGGGGCAAAACACCACCTGATACAAGTTTCCTATCCGGTCCAACAATTAGATTATGCTGTATGCCGGTTTGATCACTCAGTTTGGCTAAAATCCCAGCGAGATCAAACTGGTAATTAGAACGCCATAAGATGGCTTTTTCACCCAGCATTTGTGGTGGTAACAATACGGCATTGGTAACCGGTGAAGGAATTAGGCCAAGTTCTATACCCGCCCGATGCTGAATGCCTGTTGCAGAAGACAACCCTTTGTTTTTGTAGTCATGAAGGTAGCTTTGCTGTTCGTTGGTCTTATCTAACATTTCACTGGAAATTTTTGGATTGATGGTGTTGCATCCCAGTAAAAAAGCAGGAATTGTCAGATACAAAAATGGTCTACAAGAAAAATACATCTTCAAACTCAAGGAGGTGCTGTTTTCAACTCAACAAGTTTCGAGACAAGATGATGATCACCTTGTTTCCACGGTTCAGGATGGTATCAATTTCACGATTGGTTCGAGGGACCATTACCCTTACATGATCAATGATGTCTTCACAGGACTCCTGTATCATCAATGGAAAAGATGTGTATAATTCACATGGAATGTACCTAACCAGAGTCCTTCCCATTCCTTTTGACCAGCCTGTGAGGACAACCCTCAAATGCGCCTCTGAGGGCACATACCCTTTACCAAGCCCGGTTGTTTTCAAGAGTTGTTTGTTTTCCACTGACAGGGAAAGCGCCGGGCCTGTCAATCCAATTGTTAGCCAAATTAAGAATATCGTAAGTTTCCTTTTCATAATCCTTCCCAAAAGTGATGAGTTCTTGGTAAAGGAATAGGCTCTTATGGTGAAACCTGCCTCAAGAAATTTGGATCTGGTTTGATTTGATTGTTGATAACTTTTTGAAATTTTCTACACGGATTTCAGGAACCCATTGATAAGAAGTTGCTTCCTAAATGGGAATTTAGTTCCTGATGCAAGCCCTATTAATCTGGTAGAAATAATTTTACCTGTACCTAGAAAACAAAATCTCTGCCTTCGTCTGTAGTATATTTTTAGGGGATTATATACTTAAGTGACCATTAAGAAAAGGTCCAAGGGATTTCAATTTCCAAAATCCAAGCCAAAGGCAACTGACTATTGGTGTGGGAAAAAACAGGAGGAAAAAAAGACCAATGACTGAACTAAATGTTTCCAACCGCACCATATTCTGCAAGGACAATCTTGATGTCATGCAAGGCATCAATTCCAAATGCATTGACTTGATCTACCTTGATCCCCCTTTCAACAAGAACAAGAAATTTACCGCACCGATTGGAAGCAGTGCTGAAGGGGCAGAATTTTCGGACATTTTCAGAGAGGACGATGTCAAGGCGGAATGGTTGGTTACCATAAGGGAGGATCAACCGGAACTCTATCATTACCTGAATGGTATCAGGGGCGTTGGCAATCCATACAACTTTGCCTATCTGGCCTACATGGCAATCCGATTGATCGAATGTCACAGGATATTGAAGGATGCAGGCAGCATTTATCTCCACTGCGATCCTACGATGAGCCATTACTTGAAATTGCTCATGGATTGCATATTCGGGGAAAAGAATTTTAGAAACGAGATTGTCTGGCAGAGACAATCCGGTCACAGTGATGGTGGACAATTCGGGCGTGCGGCGGACTACATCTTATTTTATGGGAATGTTATCAACCACGATTCTGTTCGTATTCCTCTTTCCGATGAACAGGCAAAAAAATACTCGTACCAGGATGCCCTTGGCCGATATGTCGCTGACAACATATCGGCCAAGGGCTTGAGCGGTGGGGGATACAATTATGATTTTCATGGACATAAAGGACCATGGCGCTATCCTGAGCATAGGATAAAACAGCTTGAAGCGGATGGAAGAATACACTTCCCGTCGAAAAAAGGGGGGGGGGGGTGCCTCGCCTTAAACGGTATCTACACGAACACAAAGGGATTATTCCAACAAGCATATGGATTGATATTCCACCGGTTCAAAGCCATTCATTCGAGCGCACTGGATACCCGACACAAAAGCCTTTGGCTTTGTTGAAGCGTCTCATTCAAGCCAGCAGCAATATCGGGGAAATTGTATTGGACCCGTTCTGCGGTTGTGCAACCACTTGCGTAGCTGCTGAAAATCTGCAAAGACAATGAGGTGTTGATATATCCATCAAGGCTTATGAATTGGTCAAGGAACGATTAACCAAAGAGGTGGCCGACCCCAACGATCTCTTGAAATATCAAAACACAATCCACTTGAAAACCGATCCATCCAAAAGAACCGATCTGGAAGTTGATTACCGGGAAAGAAAATGTGTTTATGTAATCTCACATCCTGAATATCCAGGGGAATACAAGGTTGGTATAGCCAAGAACTGGAAATCTCGATTAAATGCCTACCAAACTTCTGATCCGAATCGGCAGTACAAGATTGAATTTACCTATTTGACTCCTCTTTTCCGTGAAACCGAAAAATACATCCACAACATTTTTCCCAACAAGCATGAATGGGTGCAGGGGGATTTGAAGGAAATAATCCAGTCAATCAAATCGTATAAATCAGAAGAATAGCGGCTTGATGAGGGATGGTCACTTAAGTATATAATCCCCCAAAAAAACCTTGCCCATCAGCGACGCCTTCATTATTCTAAACTGAGACTACCTGATTGGTTACGGTAAATTTTATTATAGAGGTTATATCAACTAGTATCACTGGTTGGAATGCTAAAGTAGGAACAACTCATGAAAAGAAATTATCTGAAACTTGCCCTGGCAGGGCTGCTTTCTCTGATTATGGTCGGAGAAGCTGTAGCAACCGAATGGAATGTTTCACTGTGGGGTACACGGCGTGCATTCACCGAGCATGTGGAGAAATTGGCTGAGCTCGTCAGCGAAAAATCTGGCGGCGCATTCACCCTCAACTTGTCATATGGTGGCCTGTCCAAAAACCGTGAAAATTTGGACGGTATCTCGATCGGTGCTTTTGAGATGGCCCAGTTCTGTGCAGGTTATCATTACGACAAGAACCCATCCATAACTGTTTTGGAACTGCCCTTTCTCGGCGTGTCAACGCTTGAACAGGAGGTGGCAATCTCGCAAGCCCTATACAATCATCCAGCCGCAATCAAGGATTTGGCACGATGGAATGCCACCCTCCTGATGCCTTCTCCTTTACCTCAGTATAATATTGCAGGAGTTGGTGAACCCCCAAGAACACTCGCTGAATATGAAGGTCTTGCTGTTCGAGCAACAGGCGGAATCGGTAAAGCCATGAAAGCAATCGGCGCCGTTCCCACCTCCATGTCAGCTACCGAAGTCCGTCAGGCCCTTGATAGCGGTGTTGTTTCAGCGGTGGCTTTTGCACCTCATGCCCACATGTCTTTTGGAACTGTCGAAAGTGCCAAATGGTGGACAACAAACTTGAATCCAGGTACTGTCAATTGCCCCGTCGTTGTCAATACAGATGCCTTGAATTCCCTGAGCGATTCTGAACGCGATGCCCTCTTAGGTTCCGTCGAGGAATCACTTGCCCATTATGTTTCCAATTACAACAACAAAACGATGGCACAGTGGGGACCCACTCTTGATGACAAGGGCATTGAACGGATTACCTATTCCGATGACGAACTCACCGCATTCCGTGAAGCGGTAGCAACGCCATCCGCTATGGCCTGGATTGAAGAAAATACAGCTCGTGGACTACCCGCACAAGAACTCTACGATCTGGTTACCAGTATGATTGCCGGTAACTAATATCATTCGTTTTATCCGCTGGAGCATTGTAACCAGCGGGATCACATCAGGGAGAATTTGATTGGCCGGATCGTCTTCTGTTCTCACAGACGACTCCCTTCTTAGCAGAATTGATCGCCGCTTATTTCAGACGGAATCCTTGCTTGCGCTGTTGGGTGGCTTGGCCGTATTCTCATTAATGTTGCTCGCTGTAACAAGCGTAGGTGGGCGTAATTTCTTCAACCGTCCACTACCCGGATACGTTGATTGGATTGAACAAGCGATGCCCCTAATCGCTTTTATTGGAATTTCATATTGCCAACGACTTGGCGGGCACATTCGAATGGACATTTTGATAGGGCGTCTTCGTGGCCGCCCTCTCTGGATCGCTGAATGTCTTGGGACCTTGTTAATCTTGTTATTAGTGGTCTTGATGATCTGGGGAAGCTGGTCTCATTTTGAACGATCTTTTGACTGGTCAGCTCCCTATTGGAGCCGTGATTCAAGCCTTGACATCCGTTTGCCGCTTTGGCCGGCCAAACTCCTGGTTCCGGTAGCTTTTTCTGTCCTTGCCCTGCGCCTTGGATTACAGGTTTTGGGCTATGGCAGAGTTATACTATCTGGTTCCCTACAACCGATTGCCGTTCCGCTCATTGAGGACATCTCCAAAATTGCCAAGAAAGAGGTCGAAGCCGTTTCGGATCTTGAGCCAGAAAACAAACCCTCGAACTCGTAAGAACTACAACCATGGACAGTATCAATATTGGTCTCATTGTTACTGGCTTCCTGCTTATTCTCGTGGTGCTTGGTGTCAGGGTGGCCTTCGCTGCTGCAATTGCCGGCTTGATTGGGTTGATCTGGATTTTCTGGGACAAGCGTAGCTATGACCTGGATCAGTTCACATGGGCTCTTACAGTTGCCGCCAAAACAGCCGGACAGGTACCACATTCAAAGATTGCCTCCCAAGCTCTTTCACTCATACCAACCTTTATATTGATTGGTTATCTGGCGTATTATGCTGGCCTAACCAAAGCACTTTTTGAGGCGTCCAAAAAATGGATTGGGTGGGTACCCGGAGGTTTGGCTGTTTCAACCGTCTTTGCCACAGCAGGATTTGCCGCCGTATCCGGAGCATCGGTTGCAACTTCCGCAGTATTTGCACGGATTGCCATTCCCGAAATGACCGCAATTGGTTATGATAAACGATTTGCAGCTGGTGTGGTAGCGGCAGCAGGAACACTCGCATCCTTGATTCCACCTTCAGCCATTCTTGTCATCTATGCCATCATAGTCGAGCAGGATGTTGGGGCATTACTGCTCGCAGGTTTTCTGCCAGGTGCTTTTTCTGCACTTGTATATGCTATTCTTATCCTTGGGATGGCCATCACGGTCAAGAATTTTGGTCCCCCAGTAAGTGGATTTTCCTGGCTGGAGAGATTGAAGTCCTTACCACCCGTTTTCCCCATCTTTTTTGTTGTTGTGATCATCATTCTATTCATTTATAACCCATTTGGAGGAGACGCTTGGGGGACCCCAACTGAAGGTGGCGCTCTTGGCGCCTTTGTGGTCTTTATAATGGCCTTCTATCGGGGTATGCGATGGCCACAACTCAAGAGTGCCTTGATGGAAACCGCAAAACTTTCCGTGATGATTTTTACCATTATCTGGGGGGTTCTGGTTTTTGTAAGGTTTCTAGGGTTTGCCGACTTGCCAGGGGCTTTTTCGGCGTGGATTACATCACTTGAACACAGTCCCTTCCTGATCTTGATTCTTATCCTTCTTGCTTATGCTGTGCTTGGCATGTTTATGGACGCCATAGGAATGCTTATCCTCACTTTGCCCGTTGTGTTTCCTGCCATCATTGCACTCAACGGGGGGATTGAGGTTACTGCTGCCGACAGCGCCTTTGGCATGACCGCCGTGGAGTGTGGCATTTGGTTCGGTATCATTGTTGTAAAAATGGCTGAACTTTGCCTCATTACACCACCTATCGGACTTAATTGCTTTGTCGTTGCAGGAGTACGTCCTGAACTTTCTGTACAGGATGTCTTCAAAGGTGTGACTCCCTTTTTTATTGCTGATGCCCTGACAATAGCCGGACTTGTCTTATTCCCCGGGATTGTCCTTTATTTGCCAAACTTGCTTCTGAGCGGATAATGTGCAATCACTGTTTTGTTTGAGGAGTTACGGAAATCACCGACACAAGTCGTAAATACAGGGTTTTCTACACATAATCCAGAATGAGTGCTCGTGTTTGCTTTGGCAAATCTCTTTTATTGAGAACCGTTGAACTGCTGCAGGCAAAATGGATGATTTCATCCGGGAAGTATTTTAAAAACTCCGTTATGAAAAACATGTTGCGGGGTTTGAAACACAAGGTTCGGAAATGCATTGGGATGACCAACTTTGGTTTAACCAAGCTGACAATTCGGGATAATTCTTCAAGTGAAATTACCGGAAATCCTCCGGCATGACTCAACAGAATGTCAATGTCGTTGAAAAAGGCCAATTGATCTTTGGAAAAGTTATTTCCCATATCTCCCATGTGACCAATAGAAATTTCGTCAACTGTAAATTTATACATGGCGTTTTGATCGGGATGGCCACTTGGATGGAGATCATGTTCCATGGCTTCAATTGTCTCGAAAACAATGCCATGAGATTCTATCGTTGCATTCATTAAGGATACTTCAAGAGCATCAATTACGGTTGCTTTCTCCCGCTTGGGTACAAGATGGTCATTGTCATGAAAGTCATCATTGCTACTTGACTTTATTATGATATCAGCGCTCGAACCAAATGGTTTGAAACCAGCCTTGTCAGGATCATATGGATCGGTGTAGATTACAGTACCGCTAGTACTGACGATTTCGAAGCATGCTTGCCCATACCAGGTGATTTTCATTCGTTCCTCCTACCCTGTCAAACCAGATTTGAACCTAATTATTATAACGAACCGACAGAAGGAAATTAAGTGTCTTTTGATTATTAGCACTAGACAATAAGATTAGAATGGGTCATACCCTGATTCAGAAGGAAATTAACAGGTATAAACCCGAACAGTTTTGAAAAAAGGCAATACTTAAATCTATCGTGGGCTGTGTCTAGGTTAAAGGAAAGGAATGAAGTCATATGTTGAAGATAGTGAGATTGAACCTCTTTCACCTTCTGAAAAACCAAATACATCCAAGAGTTCCGTATTTTCCACATGCCAGAACGGTACCTTCCCCAAGGTACAAATTCCCGAATCAATAGAGATCAACACCAAAATAAAATCTGATGGTTTAAACCTGATGAGGAAAATGCCCTCTGATGGATTTCCGATTGTATTTTTCGATCCACAATATCGAGGGGTGCTTGATCAATTGAAATATGGCAACGAGGGCAAATCAAAGACAAAGGAAAGAAGTCAACTCCAACAGATGTCCGAAGATGTGATTGTTTCCTTCATCAAGGAAATCAATCGAATTATTTATCCTAGTGGTCATTTGTTCCTCTGACTGGATAAATTTCATCTTTGTTCGGGCTTTCAGAAATGGTCGGAGGACTCACCACTTAAGGTTGTTGATTTACTTACCTGGAACAAGGGGAGAATTGGAATGGGGTACCGAACAAGGTGAAGGGAATATGGAAACTTCGAGGTATCCCAGATGTTTGGGAAGAAAAAGTTGCCAGAACGGGCACACATATCCATCAAAAACCGATTGAACTTCAGAAAAAACTCATTGCGGCTGTATCCCATCAGGGTGATTTAGTTGTCGATCCTGCCGCAGGGAGTTTTTCCGCGATGCAGGCCTGTCAGCAAGCAGGCAGGAATTTTATTGGTTGCGATCTTGAAGATTAGCGTAAAGAGTACCAAACAACATAACTTTACGCCTATAAATTCTGTTGGAGGAGATGCGTTAATGACTGCCAAAAGTCAATTCAACACTAACCTGCCCCATGGAGGTATTATTTTGGTCCGACAGTTGGTGCGCGAACAGGTTTCGCGTGTTTTTTCCGTACCGGGAGAAAGCTTTCTAAATGTACTTGACGGACTCTATAATTCTACCATTCAGAATATTGTGTGTCGTAATGAGAGTGGTGCGAGCTTTATGGCCGAGGCCTATGGAAAGCTTACCGGTAGGCCAGGGATTGCCTTTGTAACCAGAGGACCTGGAGCCTCCAATGCGTCCGGTGGCATCCATGCGGCCAAACAGGATTCGACACCAATGATACTGTTCATAGGACAGGTCAAATCAACCCACCGTGGTAGGGAAGCCTTTCAGGAAATTAATTATAGCAAGTTTTTGGGCGACCAGTGCAAATGGGTCCATGAAATCCAATCGGTTGATGAAATCCCCAAAGTTGTTGGCAAAGCGTTTTTCGTTGCCCGTTCCGGCCGTCCAGGTCCCGTGGCTATTTCCCTGCCTGAAGACATCCTGGATCAAAAATCAGATGTTGAACCCCAAAGACCGATTGCTTTACACCCTTCACTTCCAACCAAAACCCAGCTTGAGAAACTGGTTTCTTGTATTGAGACTACAACACAACCCCTGATTGTTGCTGGCGGGTCATTATGGTCCCAAAAGTGTAATCAAATGCTGGAAGAATTATCCCACAAAACTGGTATCCCGGTGGCAACTGCCTTTCGCCGACAGGACAGATTTAATAACCAGCATCCAAATTATGCCGGTGATCTAACTGTCGGTATGAATCTTAAGCTTGCTGAAATCGTTGACGAATGCGACCTTTTACTGCTTTTGGGTACGCGCTTTGGTGATATCCCTTCCAAAGGCTTCACCATACCATCAATGCAAGGAAGGAAGAAAACAATCGTTCATAATTATCCCTCATCTGAAGAAATTGGTCTGAACCATAAAACGGATCTGGCTATTTGCTGTCAGCCACAAGACCTACTTGTTGCAATCTCCTCGATTCCTGTTCAAATGAAAAATGATTTGACCGCGTGGACTTCCAAATGCCGTTCATCTTACCAGCAGTGGATAAGAGTTAGAGATGTGCCGGGCCAAGTGAAATTCCCTGAAATTTTAACCTGGCTTTCAAACAATTTGCCGGAGGACACCATCATAACCAATGGTGCAGGAAATTACGCTGCTTTTATGCACAGGTATTTCCAACCGAAAAGGTTTGGAACCCAGTTTGGCTCAACCTCCGGTTCAATGGGTTACGGTTTGCCAGCGGCTATTTCAGCGAAGTTGGAACATCCAGAGCGAACGGTGGTTTGCCTGGCAGGTGATGGATGTTTGCAGATGTCCATAAATGAGATGTCCACGATTTCCCAATATGGCATAAAAGTCATTGTACTGGTTGCCAACAATGGTATTTTTGGTACGATCCGTATGCATCAAGAGAGGGCCTTCCCGCACAGGGTTTCCGGGACGGATCTTTTTAATCCAGATTATGTGATGCTGGCCAATGCCTATGGCTGGCATGGGGAGCGGGTCGCGGAAACATCTCAATTTGCCGAGACCTTCGAAAGATCGTTGCATGCCGACAAACCTGCATTGATCGAATTGCAGCTTGACCCCGAAGCTCTTTCACCGAACGAAACTATTTCTGGACTACGGACTTAATTTCTATAAAGAATTTGGACATCATTATTGTTGTTTCTGCGAATTATTCTTATCCTGAATGAGGTCTGAGCTATGGTGTCGTTACGGGCTGTTTTCCTAATACTCCTTTTGTCATTTATATCCCTTGGCGTCAGAGCATCAATCGTGCCTTGTGGAGGAACATTCGAAGGGTTTTTGGCTTCTTTTAGGCAGGAAGCAATGGCAAGAGGCTGGTCGCAAGCAACCATTGATGAATTCCTGGTCACAGCTGAGTTGGACCCAGATGTTATCAGGAGAGATAGATCGCAGGGGATCTTCAAAAAATCTTTCATGGAGTTTTCAAAACTTGTTATGACTGAGCATCGGATTATCAAAGGCAAGGAGTTCGTAGAGAAGCACGGTGCTATTCTTGAGGCTGTTCGAGAACGGTATGGTGTCCCAAGAGGAGTTTTGCTCTCTTTCCTGGCACTGGAAACGGATTATGGTGTCGTCCAAGGTGATCATAACACACTAAATGCAATCCTGACACTGTCGCACGATTGCCGCCGCCCCGAACTCTTTCAGTCTCATTTGTTTGCAGCCTTGGAGTTGTTTGCCAAGAATAATTTTGACCCCGTTAATACAACTGGAGCCTGGGCTGGTGAGATTGGGATGATCCAAATGTTGCCTGAAGATATTCTATTGTATGGTATTGATGGTGACGGTGACGGCAAGGTCAATTTGCAAGGATCCGTTGCCGATGCCTTAATGACAGCCGGTAATGTCCTGGAAAAAACTGGTTGGCGTCCCAACGAGCCTTGGTTAATTGAGGTTGTTGTTCCACAAAATTTGGATTGGTTGCTGGCTCAACCTAACCGCTATAAAACCCTGTCTGAGTGGAAAGAAATGGGTGTTACTCCCCGAGACGGTCACTGGCCTGATTTAACCTATGAAGCTGCTTTATTGCTCCCTCATGGTCGACTTGGACCGGCATTTTTCGCTTTTCCGAATTACCTGGTGTATCTGGAATGGAACAAATCGTTCGTCTATTCAACAACTTCTGCCTTCTTCGCCACCCTGCTTTCGGGTAAGCCCATCTATCTTGATGGTAACCCTCCTCTACCATTGTCAGACGATGAGGTTATCAGGTTACAAACCATTCTGGCAGACCGAGGTCATGATGTCGGCAAAATTGACGGCATTGTGGGTGCAAGAACAAGAGCCGCGGTTAGACAAGAACAGGTTAATTTTGGTTTGCCGGCCGATGCCTGGCCAACAAAAGAACTGCTTGCATTGCTTGAACAAAATTAAACTGAACAGTTGGTTAACTGCATTTTGTCAAAACCTGCACATAATCTGAGGTTGATCCCAGATCAATTTTATCTGATTTGCCATCATTGTTGCCATCACGTGTAATTAATGCCTTCAGCCCGACTTTCCATGTGTTGTTCATATCAGTTGCAAATCCCCTGATCCCAACCACAGCATGACCCGAGTGTATACTATAAGCGGCAGGGGTTACAAATATTTGAGGAGTACTGCCAGGATCTTTGCACACCGGTTTTTGTACAGTTGTATCACCATCCAGTCTTATTATACTGGTATGGTATATTCCTTTGGTGAGGTCCTGGTTGTTGAGTACTTCAGCAATGAATCTTTGACTCTTGGTTTTTCCTGCTACGGTTAATTGCCCTTGTACGGATAGATCATTGGTAACCTCAACGTCGCCAGTTAGGGCAACTTTGGGACAATCCACAACCAGTTCATTTTCCCTGGTACCAGGAGAGTTTGGCTGGCACCCAATGCCATGAACATTCTTGATAAAGGAAAAGGTATCGGGAATAGTATCTCCATCGGAATCAACCGGAGGTCCCATTTCCAACTGATAAAGGTTTCGTATCATCCCGAAAATATCGTCCCTGCCATCGCTATCACTGTCAAAACTGTTAAACACAACTTCGGTATATATTTGATTATTGATCTTGCAGTCTGCTCGTACAGACCCAAGAGTATTGACACATCTATCCAAGTAAGTGTTTAATCCAGTTTCGTTATTTCCAATTTTCTCCGTAAAGCCGAAAACACCCTTGCGAGAAAGCGCAACAAGGGAGACAAATTGTTTTTCCTGGGGATAAGCTGTTAGGCTCTGGTAGGGACTTATGTTCATTTCCCACACACCAAGGGGACCTCTGGCGATATTGCCCTTCTGGAGGTATCCGGCTGAAAACATTTCGGTATCTACAACTGCTGGACTACCAATGTGAGGTTCCACGACTTCGCCTTCTGAACTGACCAGGATGGCTTCAAGTTCATACTCTCCATTATCCTTGTTGCCATCTACCAAGTGATTGTCAAGCAGACCATCATTATCCGTATCAACCTCTGTTTTGCCAAGTGTTGCTTGGGGTGAGGACGCATCAAGGCTGTTTACACCTCTTAGAAACAAGGTGTATTTGTTGCCAAGGGAATTTCTGAACGTTCCTCCTGATATTACTGCAGAGGGTAAATAGCCAGCTGTATGAATCTGCGCCATTTCAATGGCCATAAGCAGGTTACCTTGAGAAGATGATACCAGGTTTTCCCTTAGCTGGTCATACTCAAATCCCACATATCTTTGTACTGCCTCGGTAATAAAGGCCGTATCCTTCCCAAGAGCAATCGCCTTTCTTCGATCCTCGTTGGCTGCCACCATTAAATTCACAAGGGTCATAAACATTCCAAAAAGTGACAGTGCCAAGGACGCTTCAAACAGCGTCAATCCCCGTTCTGATGAGGATAGCTTGGATATCCTTAATAATTTACTGCTACGCGCAAGTGATCTGTTTTCACATGATTGGAAATCTCCGAACCTGTTATAAGGGATTGCCATCTGTCGCCTCCCACAGCATGAAAAAGATTGTAAGCGGATAAACAACTGCCAGCAAGGGGATATATGCCTCCTTTTGTTTATAGATTTTGGATTGCGTCCCAAACCCTCGTTGAACCAGGAAGTCGTAACCCAAAGCCAGGTATCTGACGAAGGTTAGCACCACAGCAAGAACTGCATAAAACAGGACAGTCTGACCAGTTCCTCCAAAGAGAATTACTGGGATGCATATTGCCACCAGATCCATTGGGGGAATAAGTATATATTTGACCTTAATCTGCAGAGGCCAAAGAAACCAGGCCAATCCCCATAGACTTAAACCCAGCAGGCCATTACCAATCGTTTGCTCCAGGGATGGATGGGCACAACTCAATCCTACTATTCCCAGTGAAATCGTAGTTGGAATTTGCAGCTCCAATGGCGCCCAATTTGTTTGATAGTCGACCAACGCTCCTGTCAGCAATAAACCAAAAAACAGAATTGATACAAAATGTAAAATACCTGGTGATTGAGCATTGTCGAAATAGGCGAAACCAAATAACCCGCCCAAAGCACACCCCATGAAAGCCATTCCATATAGTATCCTGTCTTGTAAGATTTCAGGTCCTTGAAGCCTCGTCAGACCTGCATCTGCCAGTTTGGCGATCAAAAGGGAAATAAGGAAGATAGCCATTCCAAGCACAACAATGACAGTTATCAAGTTTGATCTCCAACGATACTGCCAATCCAGAACACAGTACTGCTCGAACTCGAATATTGACTCCAGAAAGTTCCGGGTCGCAAATTCTGTTTGGTCAATGCATGATGGTCAATCAAAGTAGTCATTCGAATAGAATTTGTACCCGCATGCCAGAGCCAGGTTAATTCAAAGCGACCTTCATCCACTTCAAGAACTTCCGAAGCCCAACCCAATTGTGACTTTGGACGTATTTCACTCTCGGGTACAGCACCTCTATGAGATTTATTGTTCTGACTAAATGCAACGGCATCACTACCAGCAACTGGCACTTCGGCCAAAACCCTGATTCTTTTGTTCCAATCCCGTGACCTTCCAAGATTTGGTACCATTAGGAGTGCAAACACGACAGATAAAGTGATTGGCAAAAGCATCCACATAATTCAATCCACCTACTCGATACTCTTTGTACCTTCAGGGACATCCTCGCGGAGTTTATGGCCTATGGGCCGGTTTAAACTGTATTTTATCTTGCGTCGGGCCACTTGGTTTGGTGACATGCTCAGATAATCTTCCAATAAGGAGCGGGATACCTGAAACACATTTTTCCTAACCAATGGAAGATTGGTCTGGATTTCTGCTCGGTAATGAGCATGAACACCTGCCGATTCGATTGATGAAACTGCATTGCCAGCGTTGTTCAAACTATACCAGAGTGTTCGGTCAAGCAGTTTCAGCCAGAGAAAATTGGCCGTCGGAAAAACACCTGCTTCTTTTCTAGCCAATCGCGTTATGGCAACCATGGCAGTGTTTTTCCAAGCGTGTTGATATGCCTCCTTCGCAAGGATTATCCCTGCCTTCGAACCGAAAGTCTCTGTAATTGTGTTTTGAAACTTTCTGTGATTCCTCAGGACCTTTTCAAAACGGTCATAATTTGGATAGGTACGATCAAAAATACTTGCTAGAAACTGGAGCACTCCCAACCCCGTTTTCTGGTTAAAACCATAATGTAGAATTTGTGCTGCAACTAACCCCTTTTCATAATTCAACAAGGCCTCAAGCCCTTGCCATGCACACCCGATATTATCCTCAAAAACCTCATTTATACCATCAAGGGAGAGTTTGGCGCACATGCTATCTGCCTTCTCCTGGTTGAAAGGAAGGAGGTTTTGGGATTGTTGGGTCTTTGGAACTATACGCTCTCTCACCAACCATTCTTCTGGATTTAATGCCGTTTCAAGGATACCCTGTTTTTCATTCGCCTTGAAGATTGGTATCATATTACCAAAACCACCTGTTGGTGGTGAATCAATTGGGGGTGTAGGCTGTCTGGATGTGACTAACCTGTCCAGAAACCCAAACTTGGAATCTGCAATTGGTTGACTTTTCCACAAACTGTCAAGCGTATGTTTGGTTCTGAAAACCAAGTCAGGCCGCCGGCCAAATGAGGCCCAAACCAAAATACAAGCTGGTAGAAAATAGATCAGGATATAAGCCTTACCTGCTACCTTATGGAGTTGCCACCACATTTTTATACCGACTGTTACATCACGATTGGGGTTCAGATATGGTTCAATTCCACGTAAGGAATCATGTATCTCATTGATTAATTCCACATACTTGTTGAAGGGTATTTGATCAATGATCCAAAGCACAAGCTTTACGTGAATCCAGGCAAGCAGTGACAAAAAGTCCATAACCTGTTGCAGCCACAGACCCAATAATGATCCCATCGCCAAACAAACCAGAATGATTAAAATGGTCAGTTGAAGTTGTTCATCGCCTTTAATATGTTGCTGGTTTTCCATGTTAATGATTTGCATAGGTAAAAAAGTTTTTCATGCATAACCAAGATAGGCGCATCTGTGAAAGCGCAATGAAAAATTCCTGTAAATGGGACACTCAAGGTGACTTAATTGTGGATAAGAAAAAACGCCCCTTAAACCCGAGGTCACTATAAATTTGGCTCATGACAAGTTTAATTGCGTAAAAAGCCCGCAAAACCGTAAGGATTTGAGGTTTTAACATCTGCTTTGTTGCGTATTATCAATCCAAAAAATTGTTTGGTTGGCCAAACTGAAATGTAAAGTGGTAATCTGGATTCATTATTGGAATTTTGTTAATGCGTTGGTCAAAACGAAATTTCATTCGAACTTCAAAATCACAAAAAGGGTAGGCGTATAATGGACACACAGGAGAATTTGTTGGCAAGAAGGCAACACCTGCTCGGTCCAAGTGTGCCAACCTTTTATGATGACCCTGTGCATATCGTTAAAGGCAAGGGGGTTTGGCTTTGGGATGGGGCGGGGCAAAAATATCTCGATTGTTACAATAATGTACCACATGTGGGACATTGTCATCCCAAGGTAGTAGAGGCCATTACCCGACAGGCTTCAACACTAAACACACACACCCGTTACCTTCATGAAGGTATCCTGGATTATGTTGAAAATCTGACATCCATGTTTGCTGAAAACCTTACGTCAGCAATTATGGTATGCAGTGGCTCGGAAGCAAATGATGTCGCCCTTCGCATGGCTCAGGTTATGACAGGAAAAAGGGGGATAATTTGTACCGACAATACCTATCATGGCAACACTGCCTTGGTAAGTCAAATTGGTTCTCGTACCGAACCGATAGGTGGGTATAGTGATTTCGTCTCTCATATTCCTAGCCCGGTAGGTTCGGAAACCTGTTATGAACATAGCGATCCTTTGGAGCCTCAGAAACTGGCTGCAATAGTCCAGCAAAAGATAGATGCCTTTGAAGAATCAGGTGTTGGGTTGGCCTGCTTAATAATTTGTCCTTACTTTGCCAATGAAGGATTTCCAACCCTCAATAAGGGTTTTCTAGATCCCTTGATTGACCGGGTTCGAAAAGCAGGTGGTCTCATTATTGCGGATGAGGTGCAACCAGGTTTCGGCAGAGTGGGGAATACCTGGTGGGGTCACGAGATGATTGGCATACAGCCAGATATTGTAACCCTTGGCAAGCCAATGGGAAATGGATTTCCGGTTGCTGCAGTTGTAGCTAGCCAAGAAACAGTTGGAGGTTTTAGAAAGAGATTCAAATACTTCAATACCTTCGGCGGCAATCCCGTCGCCATGGCGGCAGCCCAGGCAACACTTGCTGTGATTGAAGAAGAGGGTCTTGTAAACCATGCGTACACCATTGGTCACATAGCTCTCAACAGACTCAAGGATTTGGTGGCAAAATATGATTGCTTGGGGCAAGCCCGGGGTTCAGGTTTGTTTTTCGGTGCTGAAGTCCGTGACCAGAAAGGAAATCCAGATCCTGAAACCACCCGGATGATTGTGAATGCCATGCGTAAGAAGGGTGTCTTGATCAATTCTCTCGGGAAACATCAATCCCTTTTGAAAATCAGACCTCCCTTACCTATAAACATTGCCGAAATAGATTTCCTCATTAACTCCCTTGAAGAAGTTCTGGTTGACCTTGAGAAATATAGAAATTAACCTTAAATCCGCGGAAATCGCGGCCTCCGAAGCAGTACATAAGTTCCAGGGTTGGGACCTTGTTCAAATGCTGAGTGTTAGTGAAAACATCATTTTTGAAGTTGGGAATGAAGCAGGCGACAAGGCCGTTTTACGTGTGCATCGACCGAATTACCAAACCCGTTCATCTATCCAGTCAGAGTTGCTGTGGATGGCCTTCCTGGCGGCAAATGGAATAACGACCCCTGAACCAATAAAGACCAAATCTGGTGGATACATAACAACAACGACAAGCAAACTTCAGGTATCCATGCTCAGCTGGATTGAGGGTGAGACTTTACAATCCTTACATGCAAGAACCATCGGCTTATCACCAGAAATCGAAGCCTTATATTTCCGCCTTGGAAAAAAGATTGGTACCATTCACAATGCCTCCGACAATTTTCGACATCAACCGATGTTTGAACGGGACAGTTGGGATCTTGAAGGGTTACTAGGGGACAACCCCAAATGGGGTCGATTTTGGGAGAATCCCTCTCTTGCAGAGGAAGAAATCACCTTCTTGCTGCGATTGAAATCAACCTTACGAGGTCACTTGCAAAGATATATGGCCGATGGGGCCGATTTTGGTCTGATCCATGCTGACGTGATTTCGGAAAATGTTCTTGTCCATAATGGGGAACCCATAATTATTGACTATGACGACAGTGGTTTTGGCTTTCGGATGTACGACTTGGCTGTCCCGCTGTACCGCTTTTTCCCCTCGCCAAATTACGAGAAGCTAGCCGGTCTCCTGAAGAGTGGTTATAAAACTCGTCGTCAACTTTCCGAGGAATCCTGGAAATTGTTAGATGTATTTGTCCTTCTGCGAAGGTTAGCTCTGCTCGGTTGGGTTGTACCACGCAAACCCCCTCACGAGATCACTTCCAGAACCAGGGAAAACATCAAGGCCGTTACTTTACTTGCGCATAAAATTGATCTGACGGTTTGATCCCATCAAAATAACATGTGTCATTGGATGTTGCTTTTCTTGGGAGTTAAAGACAATAGTACCATGAATATTTTAAAGGTTTGTTTTATCCCTAACTCTCACTTATTGTATATACGACACAAAAAGAAGGTGCCTTGCCCAGGTCTGACACCACCCCCTGCTGCAACATCCAGAACTTACTTTTGCCAGGGTCGGTTAGCAAGGCTACCTAGGGTCTTTGTGCTAGCCGGTGCCTGTCGGCACGTGTAGAATACCATCCTCGGGCAATAGAACCGGCTCTATGAGGATGTTGTCAATACCAGCCAGGACTTTAATCGCTGCTGTAGCCGTAAGGCCAAGAGCAATCACCGTGGGCGAGAGTTTAAGTGCATCGTCTGCGGCCATGCGGATCATGCAGACCTGAATGTGGCCCGCAACATACTGGCCTTCAAGATTAGCGCTTCTGCACAGGGAGGGGCCTTCGGTTTACCGACTCCAAAGAACCGTGAAACAATAATGTCACTTTGGTATATTAAGTCACTTTAATAATTAGGGCTTTGTCCATTTACCAGGTTTCAAGCAATTTCTCCTTGTTGTAACGCTTGCGAAACTCCTCGCGAATATTGTTCCACCGGAATCGAACTGAATTCAGGACAATTTCCCGATCAAGTTCCTGAAACTCTTCAGTAACAGGTGATGAACTGGCCAGAGTTTCCGGACTGAGGGAAAAGGCATTCTCTCCAATAGCGGCATTCGCCCACATTATCTTTTGTGCTCTGCTGGCAAAGCTGTTTTTGGCTTGGGTCATGGTTGTCATTGGACACTTTTTATCTGAAGTTCTAGCAACACATTCTTCAAACACAAATGTTGCCATGGTGACAATTTTTTCGTCGGCAAGATCGGTTTTTGTAACAATATTGGCAATGGCATAAATGGTCAGATCAGAAAGGCAGGCGAAATATAATTCCCATTTCGCCTTGTTGAGGGAGGGTGCAAAAACTTCATCCTTGAAGATATCAACATATTGTCGCCCCATCCTGGTTTTCAGGTAACCGTACAGGGAAGTCTGGGCAACATACGCTGATCTGGAATGGACGAATGCAATGAGTTTTTCAGGTTCGTTCAATTCCGAATTATCCAGACGCGAGTGAATAATCCGTAACAAATCCCGGAAAAGGTCTAGAAATATTGCTTTCATTATCTACTTTGAGTATCCAATCTTAACCATGTGTTCATTTTTGGGTTGCACAGCCCAAACTGTTGGAGTAAAACAACCCCAGGTTTTATCCTAACATTATTTAGTTGAAAATTGGCTCATCAGAGTCGTAATTCAAGGAGGGTATATGGCCCAAAATACTTCAGCTGGGGGTGATCCAGCTCCAGTATCTCCTGCGCGACAGCAGGCAAGAGAGGCTCATTGGTCAAAAACGCGCAATCTAACGATTGTCGTTCTTGTTCTCTGGGCAATTTTTGCGTTAATCGTTCATCTTTTTGCCGGTGGACTTAACGAGATTTCGTTTATAGGTTTTCCGCTTGGGTACTATTTTGCTGTACAAGGTTCCCTGGCAATTTTTGTAATCCTGATATTCGTTCATAACAAGATGCAAGACCGCATTGATGACGAAGCCGGATTAGATGGTTAAGGGGAGGATAGAATAATGGCAGAAAAACCAAGAGATTTTATTAATAACCTACCTAAAATTTATGGAACCTACACCGGTGGCTTCATTGTGTTCATATTTATTATGGCCGTGTTGGAACAGATGGGTGTAGGCGCTGATGTCATCGGGATACTTTTTGTAATCTTCACTGTGTTTATTTACGCAGCCATCGGATGGTTGTCCAGAACGATGAATGTGGGAGCATATTATGTGGCTGGGCGAGAAGTTCCGCCGGTATTTAATGGTATGGCGACAGCTGCTGACTGGATGTCAGGCGCTTCATTCGTTGCTCTTGCCGGCGGGATTTACTTTGGTGGTCATGGCTATCTTGCATTTGTTGTAGGATGGACCGGCGGTTACGTGCTTGTCAACTCGCTGATGGCCCCATATCTAAGGAAATTTGGTTGTTACACCGTGCCAGACTTTATCGGTACGAGATATGGTGGCAATCTGGCCAGATTTGTCGCTGTAATTATCCTGTTTGTAGCATCCTTTACCTATGTGACGGCACAGATTAATGCTTCTGGGACCATTGCTGCCCGAGCTCTTCATATTGATTTTGAGATCGGAGTCTGGTTTGGTTTGTTGGGCATCCTTCTTTGTTCCATGTTAGGTGGTATGAGAGCTGTTACATGGACGCAGGTTGCGCAGTACATCGTCTTGATTATTGCTTACCTGGTACCTGTTATCTGGATGTCAAACGTCCAGGGCTTTGGTATCATTCCACATTTCGGTTATGGCGACGCGGTCCAGCGTATTGCTGAACTTGAGGCACAATGGAATGTTGGTGCTGCTGCAACAGCCGATCCAGGGGTTGGTGGGGTCAGGGTTCTTACAACTCTGCACAATGACCCGGCCGGTGGTATGGCAAGCTGGAAATTCCTTACCTTGGCCATCTGTATGATGACTGGTACGGCATCTCTCCCACACATTCTGATGAGATACTTTACGACTCCGTCAGTACGTGATGCCAGAAAATCTGTATCCTGGTCCTTGTTCTTCATTTTCCTCCTTTACTTTACGGCACCTGCTTTGGCTACCTTGACCAAGTTGCAGATCCTTGATCCGGAACTTGCCACTGGTATTATCGGGGCATCAATTGCTGAGGTCCAAAACCTTGCTTGGGTCCAAAACTGGTCCGCTGTTGGGTTCCTTGCCGTTGCAGATGGAAATGGTGATGGCATATTACAGGTCAATGAATTCTTCATGCGACCTGATATTGTCGTTTTGGCGACACCGGAAATCGCCGGGCTTCCCTATGTCATTTCTGGTTTGGTTGCAGCCGGTGGAATGGCGGCAGCAATGTCAACAGCAGATGGTTTGCTTTTGGCCATTGCCAACGCTCTGAGCCATGACTTGTACTACAAGATCATCGATCCAAGTGCTGACACTAGAAAGCGTTTGATCGTTGCCCGTGTCCTTTTGATTGGCATCGGGTGTCTGGCCGCGTTGGTTGCAAGTTTGCGATTAACCGGAATTCTGGGCGCCGTTGCATGGGCCTTCGACTTTGCCGCATCAGGATTGTTCTTCCCGCTCGTGCTTGGCGTGTGGTGGAAACGAGCCAACAGACCCGGTGCTATAGCCGGTATGGTCTGTGGATTCCTTGCCGGATCCCTCTACCTGTATTACATCAGGTTTGCAGGTGGTACCGAATGGTTCGGCATAGACCATCTCAGGTTTGCCATCATTGGTATGCCCGTCAGTCTGGTTGCGATGATTGTCGTAAGTTTGGCAACGGAAGAACCACCGAAAGAAATTCAGGATATGGTTGACGAGGTTCGAGACCCAACGGGTTCCGCAATTCTTGATAAATCTCACTAACCTGAAAAATTAACGAGATCGTTTTTGGGCAGGATAACAATCCTGCCCAATTTTTGTTGGTTCCCTTATGACATCTACACTTGGAGCTTTTCCGGCTTGGGTTCTACTCCTTGATTACTTCATGGGTATGATCATGTGGACCTTGATCGGCAGATTTGGTATGAACCTTTTTCTTCCGGTTGACAGCACCTTCTTCTTTATGAAGGCGTTTGTACGATTGACGGATCCTATACTTAAAATATTTAAGCCCATTACTCCATCATTTCTTATTCCACCAATGATTCCACTGTTTGTGGCGTGGTTTTTCTTTATGATCAGATTTTATTTGATGCCCTGGCTTTTGGGGTACTCGGTCATGGGAATGCTTTCTTTTCCACTTGAGAGTGAGATCGCTGCAGGAATTTATCAAATATTTGGTTAATCAGCCTCATTGAAACGCACTGAATGGCTAACCACATTCAGTAAGCAACTTTCGAATGAACTGTGGTATTTTGCCAGAAACATCAGGAGAATGAATGAACGAAAAGGTTGAATCAAACGAGGCTCTTGCCCGCAAAAGTGGCATGAGGACCCTACGAAGGGTAACTCCTTTTCTTTGGCCCAAGAATAACTTGGCTTTTCGTTTCAGAGTCGTCTTTGCCCTTCTGTCCCTTCTTATAGCGGAACTTATCACACTTGGCGTCCCTTTTATCTACAAGAGTGCCGTAGACTCCCTGACCACAGGAGAAGCAATTGAAATGGGTGACGTTATCGCCATTGGAGCTGTTGCCTTGACCATTGCTTATGGGGTTGCCCGGATCATGAGTGTCTTCTTCCATGAACTTCGCGATGTGATATTTGCCAAGGTTGGTCAGCGGGCATTAAGAATGATTGCGCTGGAGACTTTCAAGCATATTCATAGATTATCGCTTCGCTACCATATAACTCGTAAAACAGGTGGCTTATCCAGAATTATTGAGCGAGGAGTCAAGGGTGTGGAATGGTTGCTCCGTTTTGTCCTTTTCTCAATAGGGCCACTTTTATTCCAACTCATGATGGTGTGTACGGTTCTTTGGATTGTACTGGGATTCTGGTACTTTGCTACTGTCCTTATTGCCATCACCCTTTATGTTTTCTTTACCTTCAAGGTGACTGAATGGCGTGTCCAAATTCGCAAGGAAATGAACAAGCAGGATACCGAAGCCAATCAGAAGGCAATCGATAGCCTGCTCAATTATGAAACCGTCAAATACTTTGGAGCAGAAGAACGAGAAGCCCGAAGATACGACAGTTCAATGGAAAAATTTGAAACTGCTTCCCTGAAGACAACCTATTCACTGGCTGCCCTGAATTTTGGGCAATCCCTGATCATAACCGGTGGAACTGTAATCGTCATGCTCATGGCCGCGATCGGGGTTCAAAATGGAGATTTGACGGTCGGCGACTTCGTTCTTGTGAATTCCTACATGATTCAGGTGGCCATGCCTCTGAACTTTCTGGGTACTGTTTATAGGGAAATCAGACAGGCTCTGATTGACATGGGCGAAATGTTTGATCTTCTGGAAGTTCCCTATGAAGTTTCCGATCGACCTGGAGCCACCACTCTAGAAGTTAGTGGAGGTAAAATTGAATTCCGGGATGTTTCTTTTTCCTACTACAGCAATCGTCCTATTCTTAAGGGCATAAACCTGACCATAAATCCGGGAGAAACGGTAGCAATTGTTGGACCATCCGGTTCGGGGAAATCCACCATTGGAAGATTATTATTCCGTTTCTACGATGTCACAGAAGGATCCCTTGCCATTGACGGACAAGATATCAGGGATGTCACACAAAGGAGTTTGCATAAGCAGATTGGTATCGTACCTCAGGACACAGTCCTGTTTAATGAGACTATTTTCTATAATATTGCCTATGGGCTTCCCGACCCAAACCCCAAACAGGTCGAAAATGCTGCCAAATCAGCCAAATTACATGATTTTATTGCTGATCTCCCAGAAGGTTATGAAACCGAGGTAGGTGAGAGGGGCTTGAAATTGTCCGGGGGCGAAAAACAAAGGGCTGGCATTGCACGTACTCTTCTTAAGAACCCCCCAATTGTGCTGCTGGATGAGGCGACATCGTCGCTTGACACGGAAACTGAAAAGGAAATTCAGGACAGTTTCAATGAAATGTCTTTAGGTCGAACGGTTATAGCAATTGCCCACAGGCTTTCAACCGTGGTTCACTCCGATAAAATCATTGTTCTCGAAAGTGGCGAAATTGTTGAACAGGGTACACATGACGAATTGTTGGACCTGCACGGTAAATATTACGCCATGTGGCACCGACAATTGGCCGACGAAGAGGAGGAATTAAGGGCTTAATTGGTCGTAATGAGGTTATTACACCATAGCGAAAGTTTTCATGAGCTTGCAAGGTACAACCCCATTTCACCTAGAAATTGTGAGGGGTCTTTGGGCCAGTTATTATACTTCTTGGCCCTAGATAATACGAGTTGTTCACTAGCCCTTGTTATGGCAACAAAACAACCTCTTCGTTCTTCTTCTATTGTGGCCCCACCATTGGGATTCTTGACGCTATGCCAAGAAGGGCATATCTCTTGGGCTAGCCCTATAAAATAAACCCTTTTAAACTCCATACCTTTAATACTATGAATGGTGCCGAGGGAAACGGAATTCTGTCTTGGCGTTGGTTCCTTGGATCTCAACTCCATTCCTTGCAAGAATCTCTCTAAGGATACACCTTTCCCTGCACTTTGTATTTCCCCAACTATTCTATTCCAGGCACTAACATCTTCCTTGAAGTCACCTTTAAACTCGGAAGGTTTCAAACATTCGATCAATTCTTTAACTTCCCTCGAAGGATTGAAACTATCCCGATTTAATTTTCTTAGTAAATCTACGACTTTCTTTGTTTCGCACGAAAGAGAATCCTTGAGTATGGATTCTATCCAAACTGTAAGTAAATCTTTCAGTTCCGTTTCTGCGTGCATAATAATATCTTCTGTTTCAACAGAAACTTCTGTAAAACTTCGAAATGTTTCATTTAATTTAACTAAATTGCGCTTGTTTTGGGGCCTGTTAATTTGTTTCAGACAAGCAACTATCCAGCGCATTTGTGGTGATGAGAAATCATCTTTACGGGTCATCAATGAATTGGGTATTTTCTTTTCTTCCAACTTCTTTCTTATTGGCCCCAACAACGCATTAGTTCTTGCTAAAACAGCCGTTTTACCCCGCTCATAGGGATTTAGATTAGCCAAACAATTGACAATTTCTGATACTTCTTCTTCATCACAATTGTGTACCAAGCATTGAATGGCAGGATTATTATCATCCGATTTTACCTTGGTTGCTCGAGCCGGATGTTTTGATTTGTCTCGGCGAACATTGTAAACCATTAGCCTGTTTGCTGCATCGACTATGCTCCGAGGACACCGAAAATTGTCAGTAAGTTGGATTACTTCACATCCAAAATCGTTAACCAAACATTTTATACGCCGTACATGAGCCCCGTTCCATTCATAAATCGTTTGATCATCATCTGCAACTACAAACAACCTCCGAAAATCATTACCTGCCATTTGTTTAAGTAACTCGTATTGCGTTCCATTAGTATCCTGAAACTCATCAATACACCAGTATCGATATATGGTCTTATAAAGACCTCTTAACTCAGTTCGCCTCATCAATTGGCGGGTGTAGTATAATAATGAATTAAAGTCTAAAGCATTAGATTTATTCATTTCTTCTTCATATAGTTGATAAACTAAACCTATATGTTCGGATTTTTGCCGATCCATACCAGCATTCTCTTGTAAAAATATTGAAGCTTCTTCAGGTTTAATCAATTTCGTTTTCAGACTGTCAATATATTTCAATAAATTGATGTCAATTGGCCACATGTTTTTGAACTCTTTTTTGAGAACATCCTCAAGTAAAGCTTCTCGATCAGCTTTTCTGGAATAAATTTCAAAGTTTGATTTAATTCCAATATGTGCACCATGCTGGCGAAGTATTTTTGTACAGAATCCATGAAAAGTAAAAATTGCGGCACGTTCTTCCAAACCAGGTACAAGGTTAGCAACACGAGTTTTCATTTCATGTACTGCCCTATTCGTAAAGGTTAAAGCAAGAATTCGAAAATTCTTTTTCGGGGATTGTTCAAGTATTCGAGCTATTCTAGTGGTCAGTACCCTTGTTTTACCTGAACCGGGCCCTGCCAAAACTAACAGTGGTTCGTCATTCCAATCTACTGCTTTACGCTGGATATCTGTCAATTCTTGCAAAGAAATATTCAGTTTATCAGTCATCAGCTTAAATCTTGTAGTTTTTCAATTGCCGTTTTGAAGGCTGTGATTTTTTCTCTAGCGATTTGAGGATTATCTTTAATATGGGTTGCCAATTCCCGTGCATAATCCATCTTTTTCTTGGCCAAACAATCCAATAATCCTTCGTCGTCGAAATTTGTAGCGTTAGTTATTCCTAAGTTGTTTAGTATATTTCGCAATTCTAAACCTAGCCCATCATGAACAAGTTGTTGTTCAAGGTCACCAGAATTATGCAAACAGCAACGATTGTTCACTTCCTCGTTTGGAATTCCTCGATTTTCAATAGCTTGTATGTATTTCTTGCCCGCTTCATCATTATCAAAAACTGCTAACCAAGGTATTTCTAGCGCTCTGGCCAAGGCTGCAAAAGTGGCCGGGTTTCCATTATTCTTGCAATCAATAACAGTTACTCCATAACGGTCAAAGTCGTAATTTAATGCATAAGAAATTGCATGTGCAATTATGTAATCCGATTGTCCTTCAACCAACAACCATCGGTTAGCAAAAAATATTTCGCCCCGGGTGCGTTGAGCCATGGTTTCTAGTTTATACAATTCTTCATCTTTAATATGTTTCGATGATTTTTCTTTTAATTCTCCTAACTTTGTTTCCAGGTCCGTTCGGTCTTGGTCAATTCCGATATTTTTTTGCAACTTTCTATATGTTTGATCATCCAAATTGCCATGAACTGTCAGCGTTCCCGGTGTATTTGACAACAAACCATCTGAGTTTTCAACAATTGAATCAAACTCTCCAAATTCAGGTATTTCAACTGTGTAATTTGGCGGTAGAGAGTGAATTTTTGTTTCTCCATCAATAAACCTAATGAGCCGAATATCTCGCAAGGGAACATGCTGGATAAAATAAGCGGAATGTGTTGCAATGACTTTTAATCCGCGTAACGAATTTACATGATGGAATAGGGTTCTAATAGCATGTGGATGCAGATGTGTTTCTGGCTCTTCAAGTGCAAGAACGGGTACACTTTCTTCATGGTATAATTCACGTAGCAGGTGGTTAACAAAAGCCTGAAACAAGAATATAACAGACAAACTTTGTATTCCTTGTCCTTGACGACGAAGTGGAAGCCATGGAACCTCACTTTCATTCTGAAGTAAAATTTCAGTTCTGGAAATTAAATCCCATGTGTTCATGGGTGCTATTCTTAAATCAAGTGAGCCGTCAGTATCCCTTGTTGTCACTTTTATGGTGTTATCAAGCGTATTAACAATATCTCCAAATCTATCATCAGCCGCAAGAAGCTTATTATTCAGTGCGCCAAAAATTTTCATTGCTTCGGATTCAAGATCTGGGGGAATATTCATATCCTTAAGAAGCCGCTTCCAAAATTTTGACGAACGCGATGAGAATTCGTTTCTTACATCCCTTAATGCCTCTAAATAAAATATGGGCAGGAAACTCCTATAATTTTCAAGATTACTACGTAGATTGCCACCCGATAACGACTCATTGTTAATGTCAAGGAAGTCCCAACTAGGTTCAAAACTCTCTGAATTCTCATTCCAATTATATTGCACACGAAGATTTACACTATAGAGAAATGACCCTCTCTCCCCTCCAGGTATTTGCTGTATAGTATCACCGAGGGTGCCTATTATTTCTTCGGACCACTCGCCTGGCATTTTTTCTTTGGAAATTATCTCAATACATACTCCTTCGGAATCTTTAGGGTTGTCATTCTCATTATGCAAGTGGATATCATATTCGTTGAAAACTGCTCCACCACGCCCCCCAAGAGCAATTCTGAGTGCGTCAAGAATTGCCGTTTTACCCGCATTGTTTGGTCCCACAAGTACGGTCGATTCACTTAAATCTAATTCGAGATTTCTAATAGATCGGAAATTTTTAATTGGTTAATTCGCATGCAATAGATCTCGTAGGTTCCATATCCATTCAATTTTTGTAAAAATTATCCTTGGAACAGCTGAAACCATGAATACGATACAGTAAAATTTGTAGCAATCAAAACTGGACATAATGGATGTAAATTATCATAACGTCAGCTAATACATTATTAACTGCTTTATAGCCAGTACAATATCACTATCGGAGTGATATGATGCTTTTTGGTTGATTTCGTATTCTGTGTTCTTGGTTGATATTTCAAAGGAAAATCGTAGTGAAGACCATAACTCGACTGCATTTTAAGTAAAATGCATCTTGGTCTTCATGAGCGAATGTCTGTTAAACTGATGCCTGCTTCCAGTCTGACTAGCAATCTTGCAAACATACGATCACATCGAGCCAATTGGTCCCGACTGATAAACTCATCCGCTTTATGTCCCTGATCCATTGACCCTGGTCCACAAATTATTGTAGGGACACCTAATCGTTCGTGTATCAGCCCTCCTTCAGTACCATAAGAAACTTTAATGGTAGGGTTTTTATCCGTCAGGGATTGCATGAATTCGGCCACAGGTTCTTTCGTTGATGTTATCAAACCAGGGTAACTGTTCACAACTTCAAGTTCAATCCGGGATTCTGGAAAATCATGCTTTGTATAACCTTCAATGTCTTTGGCCGAACGTTCCAGCTTCTCCATCAGTTTATCTAAATTTTCTTTGGGAAGATGTCTAATTTCAAAATCTACGGTCGCTCTTTCCGGGACTATATTGGCAGCTATGCCGCCCTCTATTTTAGCCATGTGAATCGAGGAAAAGGGAATCTCATAATCCTCATCCTGAACATCACCCCTCATCAAGTCATCCTGGATTAATCTAAAGACCCTAGCAAACTCACTGGCCATGAGTAAGGCATTCAAGAGATGGGGTGCCATTGCCGAATGGCCTCCCCTTCCGTGACAAGTCAACCTTAACGATACCTTGCCCTTATGACCATTGGCTACTTCCATCAATGTAGGTTCACCAACTATACATAAGAGAGGTTTTGTCTCCGTTACAACCATCATGTCAAGCAATCTTCTGACGCCGATGCACCCAACTTCTTCATCATATGAAATGGCCAGCCAAAGAGGTGTTTTTAATGATTTGTCTTTCGCAGCAAGTAATGCAGCAAGAGAACAGGCAAGAAACCCTTTCATATCAGCGGTTCCACGACCAATGAATTTATCACCAGAAGGTGTCAGTTCAAAAGGTGGTACTGACCAGTCCTGATTATCCACCGGGACGACATCAGAATGACCTGAAAGGAGAACTCCCGCTTCATCTTCAGGACCAATTTTTACCAGCAGATTGGCTTTTTGTTTATCCTCACTGTATACTCTGGTTGTGGAGAAACGTTTTGAAGAGAGAAGGTCTTCAACAAAATCTAACAAGTCAAGGTTTGAATCCCTGCTCACCGTAGGAAAACTTACCAGTTTCTCCAAAATTGCTATACTATCCATAGTGCGAAAACTGCAACATTTCCCTGTAAAGCCAGTTCAGGTTTCGACGTCAAATTCCAAGGGCCGGACATGGTAAAACAGGTTGGAGTTTTTCAACTCCTGCAAAACCTCTTCGCCTACGGCCGAATCCAGTGAAAGTAAAGCAATGGCATCCTCACCTACGGCCGAACGCCCCAGGTTAAAACTGGCTATATTTACATCATGCTTGCCGAGAATTGTCCCCATTCCGCCGATAATTCCTGGAACATCCTTATTGGTTGAATATAGCATAAATCTGGAAATATCAGCATCAACATAAATGCCCTTGATTTGGATAATCCTGGGTTTGCCATCGGAAAATACCGTACCTACAATTGAGCGTTTGAAGTTTTCGGTTTCTACTGTCAGTTTTAAATAGGATTCAAAAACCCCTGATTTTGTCTGGGTTGTGTTGGAAATGACCAACCCTAGATCCTTGGCAGTTTGCTCAGCGGAAACCATGTTGACATCAGGATTATTGACCTTGAGCAAGCCAGCAACAGCGACCGATGATAACGCCCTGGTATTCAAATCTGTAATATTGCCGTCAAAAAGGACATCAAGGCGTTTTATCGGGTCATTTGTCATCTGGCCAACAAAAGATCCCAGATGATTGGAAAGAGATATCCAGGGCTTCATGCGCTTCGCTTCTCTAGCCGTGATTGATGGCATATTCAGCGAATTATTAACGGCTCCCGCAACCAAGTAATCAGCCATCTGCTCAGCTATCTGAAGAGCCACCTTTTCCTGTGCCTCAGATGTCGATGCACCCAAATGAGGCGTGGCAACAACATTAGGAAGCTCCAACAAGGGGTTGTCCACGGGTGGTTCGATCTCAAAAACGTCGAGAGCTGCCGCCGACACCTTCCCATCCTTGAGGGCTCCATAGAGTGCCTTTTCATCTATGATTCCTCCTCTGGCACAATTGATAATACCCACACCCCGCCTGGTTTTGGCCAAAGCTTTGGCATCAATGAGTTTTTTCGTTTTTTCCGTCAAGGGAACATGAATTGTAAGGTAATCAGATTTACGAAGCAATTCATCCAATTCGACCTTTTCGATACCAATTTTCTGGGCTTTCTCCACCGTGAGATAGGGATCATATCCTACCGCTTTCATACCTAACCCCAAGGCTCTTCGACATACTGCGGAGCCTATATTTCCACAGCCTATGACACCAAGAGTCTTACCAAGCAATTCGCTGCCCATGAAGCCTGCTTTTTCCCATTGTCCCTGTTTGGTCGATAAGCTGGCCGCAGGGATTTGCCGAGCGATGGAAAAGAGCATGGCAATGGCATGCTCAGCCGTTGTCTCTGAATTCCCATGTGGGGTATTCATGACAACTATTCCCATACGCGTGGCTTCCTTGACATCAATATTGTCGACACCAATGCCTGCACGACCAATGACTTTCAGGTTTTGAGCCTTGGCAAGGAGTTCAGGTGTCACTTTGGTTGCTGAACGTAAGGCCAAACCATCATATTTGTGAATAACAGCAAGAAGCTGGTTCTTGTTTTTTCCCAAACCAGGTTGATAATCAACCTCAACTCCACGTTCCTCAAACGTGCCTAATGATATTTGGGAAAGATTGTCTGAAACGAGAACCTTGGGTTTTGTGTTCATATACTTAATCCTGAATTTATAGGGTTTAGATTAAGGCGATTTCTTTTTCGAAAGCCCATTTGATCCACGGCATCAACAATTCCAAATCTTCCTTTTCAACAGTCGATCCGCACCATATTCGTAAACCCGGTGGTGCCTTGATATAATTTTTTATATCAAAAGCCACACCCTCTTCTTCCAGGCTCAAGGCAACTTTTTGGGCAAAACGGGCCATATTCGTTGGCGTCAGGCGATGATGCTTGAATTTTAGACAGACGCTTGTCGTGGACCTGATGTCTGGTCTTGACGGTAAATATTCAAGCCAATCATGTACCCTCACAAATTCATCAACGACTTTGGCATTGGCTTTGTTTCGGGCAATAAGTTGTTGCAGGCCTCCTATTGATCTTGCCCATGACAAGGAATATAGAAAATCCTCTACACAAAGCAGGGATGGAGTGTTTATGGTTGCACCCTCAAATATTCCTTCAATCAGTTTCCCATCTTTTGTCATGCGAAAAATCTTGGGCAAAGGCCATTGAGGTTGCCATGTTTCTAATCTTTGAATTGCCCTGGGGGAGAGAATAATTATACCGTGACCGGCTTCCCCGCCCATTACCTTTTGCCAGGAAAAGGTCGTTACATCCAGCTTGTCCCAAGGTAATTCCATGGCGAATGCTGCTGAAGTTGCATCGCAAATGGTTAATCCCCCTCTATTTGTCGGGATAACATCTCCATTGGGTATACGAACACCGCTTGATGTCCCATTCCAGGTGAAAACGACATCATTATCAAAATTAACCTTTACCAAATCGGGTAAATCGCCATACTCGGTTAAATGCTGATTTGTGGGGAGATTCAATTGTTCCAAAACATCAGTGTACCAATCCTTCCCGAAAGCCTCCCATGCAAGCAATTCGACTGGTCGGCTGCCCAATAAGGACCAGAGGGCCATCTCAACCGCCCCTGTATCCGAAGCTGGCACAATTCCTACCCTGTAGTCATCAGGTATTTCCAGAATTTCCTTTACACTTTGAATGACTTGGAATAATCTTTGTTTCGCAATTTTGGACCTGTGTGATCTCCCCAAGGGCGCCTCCTGTAATATATCCCTGGACCACTTAGGGGGCTTTTTGCAGGGTCCAGATGAGAAATTTGGGCATTTTGGCTTATATAAAGGTTTGCTTGATTTCATTTCTAACTTTCTGTTAAGTATCACGCAGCGTGGTTTTTGTTTGTTACGTACCGACTACCATTAAAACAAAAACTTAAGGTATGCTCAGGATGGACAAGTGTCATATATAATTACCATCATTGTCAACCCCAACAAATCCAATTTGGAAGCATCTGTGATTTCAGACTTATGTGCTGCATGGTCCGGGTGCAATATAAAAGTACTTAACAAAAATGTTGCCGCTGAATTTGTTGTGGAGAGTATTCCTCGTGATTTTGAAGAGGTCTGGGCTAACCTTAATGGTTCAGGTATTGATTTGGTCATTCAACCCAATTGTAATCGGAAAAAGAAACTTTTGGTTGCCGATATGGATTCCACAATCATTGAGCAGGAGTGTCTTGACGAGTTGGCAGATTTATCCGGCTACGGGGAAAAGGTCAGGGAGATTACAAAACGTGCCATGAATGGCGAAATACAATTCGACCAAGCGTTAGAGGAAAGAGTAGCACTTCTTGCAGGCATGCATGTCAAAATACTCGAAAAAACCTGGACAAACCGTATAACATTTACCCCCGGTGCCAAAAAGTTGTTGGGAACAATGCGAGCAAACAACGCTTATTGTGTCCTTGTCTCTGGAGGATTTACTGCCTTTACTGAGCGGGTTGCCAAAGTTTTGGGATTTCACGAAACACATGCCAATTCACTGATCATTGAAAACGGCCGCCTGTCTGGGAAAGTTGGTTATCCCCTTCTGGACAAGGATGCCAAACTGGCCACGCTTGATATATTGGTTACCCGATTAAATATCACTTACGAAGAGACGGTTGCGGTGGGTGATGGTGCCAACGATCTTCATATGCTGGCAGCCGCAGGTTTGGGGGTGGCGTTCAGGTCTTATCCCATAGTTGCTCAACAAAGTAACGTTAGAATTAATCATGGCGATCTTACCTCTCTTCTATACCTTCAGGGTTTTTGCTCTGAAGACTTTGAAGATCGCTGTAATGATTGACAATGGTTTTTTTCGTTTATGCACGAGCAGTCGGGATATCATCCCAACGGGTCGTATAACTCGGACTTAGAAACGCCCTGGCCATCATCCAGGGACGATTAATTCCACTGGATGCAATGCGTACCGTTTCACGTCCATAGCGTTGATTCATCTGATCCATAACACGCATCAATTCCCTGGTCGATGTCCTTGAGGTTTTTTGCAATAAGGGTGTTGGCTTTCGTTCAGCAGTAGACAAGTCTGTCAATAATACGCCTGCTTTTTGATAGGCATAACCTTCTTTCCAAATGGCGTCCAGGCAGATTTTGACTGCTTTTACCAACGACAAAGTATCATTGCGTGGTTCCAGAAAAGTCCAGGATGTATTGTTGACATACCGCGCGCCCTTGGAAAATGGCGATGTTTGAATAAAAATCTGCAAGGTTCCAGCATATACCTCCTTGCTTCGGGCTTTCTCTGCTGCGCGGGACGCGTAAGCTACCAAAGCTTCCTGGAGGTGATGCTTGGTTGTTACTTTGCCTTTAAATCCACGTGAAACCATCAGATGTTGGGGATCAGGGGGCGCTTCTTCCATTGGGATACAAGAGTCCCCGCGGAGTTCTTTCCAGAACGACACTGAATGTCTTTCTTGCTGTCATGCAATCCATATGTGCCAGATCTTGAGCGATTCCAATGCCCATCAGTCGCAAACGTTGTGCCAGGCGACGACCGATTCCCCAGACATTTTCGACTGCTATCTGATCAAGCGGATAGGGTGGCTGCATGACAAACACACCATTTAATTCCGGTTTGGTTTTGCCAAGACGATTGGCTATTTTGGTCAAGGTTTTGGTCGGAGCGATCTTGAAACCGGAATGGATGTCCATTTCTTGACCGTTTGGGCGATTTCCTGGCCATGATTTTGTAAATCTCGGATACCGTGCAAGTCCAGAAAGGCCTCATCAATGCTGCAAACCTCAACTTTTGGTGTCAAATGTTCTAAACAGTCCATGACCCGCTGGGAAAGATTGCCATAAAGTGCATGGTTGCTACTTCGAACAATCACACCATCCCGAGCCAGCTGTTTCCGAACTTTGAAATAAGATGCTCCCAACTTATAACCGAGATCCTTGACCTCATTGAAACGGGCAATGATGCAACCATCATTATTTGACAAAACAGCGACCGGAACCTTCCTACACTCTGGCCGGAAAACCCTCTCACAACTGGCATAAAAGTCATTGCAATCAACTAGGCCGAACATCCTAGCTGCCCCCGAACTTCTGAATGGCGGCGGTAACAACACCGCGTATTTCAGTATCAGATGTTACTGCAATTTCGGAATAGCCCGGAGTTTCGGGCTTTAAAACCCATTTTTGCTTAATCCGGGCCAGACGTTTCACGGGTAAACTCATTATCAACGATAGCGAGAACGATCATGCCATTTTGGGGTTCAATACTGGAATCAACAACCAGAATCGACCCATCCAGAATGCCCGCTTCGCGCATACTGTCCCCTTGCCCCCGAACCAAAAAAGTGGCAGCAGGTCTTTGTACAAGAAATTCGTTGAGGTCCAAGACTGTTTCAAGATAATCGTCGGTTGGTGTAGGAAACCCCGCCTCGACTGGAGATACATAAAGGGGGAGATCAATATATGATCTCTTCTTTAAACTGACATGATCAAGTTCTGAAACCTCTTTCACGACAACTCCAAATAACGAGACAACAGCTAAAAACTTTACAATCCGAGATTTTAAAACTTGTTCACTTTAGCACAAGTTTAAGAACCAAAAACTAATATCTCTGCCACAATGACAATCAATCACCTATTTGGGAAACAGTGCGTTTTATCTTTATCCATACAGGTGTAAAGATCTGAAGTCTCTTTGAGAATTAGGCCATCATAAGAGACGAACCCAGCTCCTTCTCTGGCATCAAAAAGGACCAACTTTAACGGGTCCATTGGATGATGCAAAAGAAACTTGTCGGATAAAGCACAGGGTAGTTAAAACTCCCACTTTTCAAGCTCCATGAATCCTTCAAGAGTGGTACACTGTATGTTAAAGTGATGACAAATGTTCGGGATTTTTGCTGCGTTTTTCTTTTCTTTTTCCTGCGTGACTACAGTCGCACCAACCAACTTCGCACCGGCAATAATAAATAAATCAGCGTTCTTTCCCCCTTTCAAGATCTTTTTTTTCTCTATTATCTGTTGGAAGTGGGAAATAGATAGAATTTCTACCACAAAATCAGCTTCAAGGCTTGTTGGCACAGGAAATAACTCTTTATGAACTTTTGCCAATTCCCTCATCTCCGAGACACGATCATCTTCTATTTCCCTCGCAACTTCTTTCGTAGAAGTTATTTTTCCATCTTCGATTAACTCATCAAAAAGTCTCCATAAAGTTGGGAATCTCTTCCTATAGTAGCTATGAAACAGCTGTGAAAATGCATTGGTATCAAATACGTAGTCGAAATTGATCAACATCCTTATAGATTGTCTTCTAAGGCGGTAAGGTTTTTGGGGTTCGTGTCGAGAATGTCAGAGAGTTCGTTAATGTCGATTTGATTCTGATAATACCTCTGAAATGCTAGTGTTATGTATTCTTTACCGAGATAAGTGATTTTTGTTTTGTAATAATCTCCGCCACCATTTTTGCTCGTTATAATTTTTTTCCATTTACTGGATTCTCTATCATAACTTTCTTGGTTAATATGACCTCCTTCAAGGAACTTTCTAAAAATCACTTCACGACTGACACTGAATAGTTTCGCTAATTCCGCTGTCACTTCTGTTGTTGGTTTACGTTCTCCAAGTTTATCATAAAACGGCTTATCAGGAACAAGTACCTCTGCTGCAATTTGGTTGCAATTAATTTCAATGGTGTAATTATCGTGAAAATCATCCTGCTCCATAGTGTTTATACCACTTGTACGATACATCAAATGTGCAAGTTCATGGAACAGGGTAAAGATCTGTCTCGCTTTTGAAGTTGAATTGTTTACATAGATTATTGGAAATTCCTCATGGTAAAGGCAAAAACCGTGATACTCATGCAACTTGAATTGATCCTTGAAGACATAAACTCCAACCTTGTATAAGGCTTTTCTCCATTCCTTAAATGCCTTGTCCAAATTATTCCACTCAAATTGATTATTTAGAGGTACAGTTAGAAAACCCCTTATTTTTTCTGCAACATCTTGGGTATCAATAATTTCCGATATGATCAGGTCACGCGTGATTAACTTTTTTGCAAAATTTTTCCCACCGTTCAATTCTTCAAGCGCCATTTGAAAAGCACTTGCCTTACGTAATAGTAGCCGGATGGGTGGGGGGATTTTGTTAAATTGCTTGGGGATAAGAGTTCTAAAATTTTTTTCAATACGTGGTATATCCGGTGGTTCTGGGAGAAAAAAAGTTGCTACTGGCACTTTAAATTTGTCAGCCAAACGCTCTAATTGCGGGTACGTTGGACCCTCCAAACCTTCTTCCCAATATTTTATTTTTTTAAAATCATTAGTTAGATCTTTAACACAATAGCCTGCATGTTCTCTAGCCCAGGTCAGGACCTTTGGTATCACGGGCATTTGCTCAGACATATAAAACAAACCAATTTGAAACAACTATATCAATAATAAGGTATAGAGGTTTTCCTGATGGTTCAATAAAGTTCTTCATCACAAAAAACATGGGTTGCATCGAAATGTAGGCAGAAGCGTTAAATGTGATATCAAACCCTTGTCATAGAGAAGAAAACGCTATTTTGGATGAAAAACTTCCTTTCCGTCATTTTATAACCTTTTTCGGAGCGAAGATTCTAACCTGAGCCTTGGCCCAGGTAATTTTGGAGGCCCAGTATGCGGATGAAACCCCTTTTTCAGAAAATGACCGGTTATTTCCAATCCAGCCAAAATTTCCTCCTTGTTTTGTATCTTACCGGCTACCAGGCATTGGGGTAGTGGAAACAGTTTGGGCGCCCAATTCCCTGCTCCCTCCCTACTGACAGCACAACCTGATTTTGGCGAGATATAGATGAGATTGCTTGTCGATTCGGTTACTGCACATTTCTTTAAATCCAGACCGAAACCTATTTCCTTAAGCAGGAATATCTCCCACTCTAGATAATCTATCAACCATTTATCCGTATGGTTGATTTTATCCAAAAGCTTGATTGTCTGTAAATAAAGCTGTTTGTGTGGATCAAATTGCGGAAGAAGGCTATCCAGCAAAGTACAGATTGATGTTAAAGCGTTTAGCGCGACAGCACCTGAAAAAACTATTTCAGATCTTTGCTGTTCCAACTCAACCTTGAAACTGCCCAGAAGTTCATGCAGGCGGGCACGCCAAAATACGGACAATTGATTTCCTGGGGTCAGGGCAGAAACCATTTTTTTTGATTTGGCATTCCAAACCATGCCGGATCTTTTGCCATGATTCATCGTCATGACGCTTACAATCGCGGCATGCTCACCATAAGGTTTGGCCGATAGAAAAAAACCTGTGTCCTGCCAATCCATTCGAAATTACTCAGATCCAGATCCTTGTTAGCGTTTTCTGTAGATTCAATGAGCAACTAGATCATCCCAATGCCCATTTCTCCAAGCCTTGTCTCATCATTCATCCATTTTTTTCGAACAGTAACTCTAAGGAAGAGATGAACTTTTTGGCCCAGGAGTTTGGCAATGTCCTTTCTGGCTTCAATACCAATCTGCTTGATACAAGAACCTGAGGCACCAATAACCATTGCCTTATGCCCCTCTCTGGAAACAATGATGTTCTGATCAATTCTAACTTCGTTGTTTTTTAGTTCCTGCCACTGGTCCGTAACAACCGTCAGGTTATAGGGGATTTCCTGATGTAGACGGATAAGGAGCTTTTCACGGGTAATATCACAAGCTAGATTCTGGACAGATTGGGAAGATATATGATCACGGGGGAAGAGCCAGTTACCATCAGGAAGATTGTCTCCATACCAATCCAGCAAGTCAGGTATGCCATCCCCAGTCTTCGCAGAAACCAGGAATACCTTGGCAAAATCCATCTCTTTGGTAAAAACCTCCACCATCTTGAGTAATTCACTTGGTTTAACAAGGTCTATCTTGTTTACGATAAGTATTCGTTTTGCCTGGTTGGAATCCATCCGCCTGAGCCTTCTTATGACAGTGCTGATTTCAGACCTCTGGGCTGACTTTGGCTGTACAATCAAAGATATAATGTCAGCATATTTGATACTACCCCAGGCAGATTTTACCATGATCTGATCTAATTTGGTTTTGGGGTTAAAGATACCTGGGGTATCAACAAACGCTATTTGCGTATCGCCCCGGTGCTGAATGCCGATGAGATTTGACCGGGTCGTTTGAGTTTTGTGGGTTACAATGGCCAATTTGGTACCAACGAATTGGTTAAGCAGGGTTGATTTTCCCACGTTAGGTTCGCCCACCAGGGTAACATAACCAAAACTGGTTTTACTCATCAAGAACCTTCCATTTGGTTAAAATTTTTATTGCCGCACTCCTTTCGGCATCCTTGATGGTATTTCCCCAAGATACCTCTTTTTCACCCGATGAAAGGCTCACCTCTACCAGAAATTCAGGGGCATGGTTGGGACCTTCCTTGGCTAAAACTTGATAGCTGGGAGTATCCCCTTTCTGAGCCTGCTGCATTTCCTGTAGTTTGCTCTTGGGGTCAACGGCTTCGGCAACTTCAAACGAAAAGTGTGGATGCCAGAGTTTAAGAACCAGCTTCCTTGCCTCCTCCAATCCGCCATCAAGGTAAACGGCACCAATCAATGCTTCCATTGCACAGCTTTGAACTGATGATTTGTTTCTTATTCCAGAATGCCTTGCATCAGGTCCCAAAATTAGACTTTTGCCGAGATCAAAGGATCTCGCTACCTCGGCACAGGTTTTTCTGGATACAACCCGGTTGACCCTTAAGGCCAATTCACCAACACTGGCCATGGGATAACGGTTTGTCAAATAATCCACAATGATTAGGGCAAGTACTCGGTCGCCATGAAACTCCAATCTTTCGTTGTTTTCAGTTTCATCATGTAGGTGCGAACTGTGAATTAAAGCTGTTTCCAACAACTTCTTGTTCTTGAAAACATAGCCCATCTTGCGCTCCAATTTGGCAAAGTTTATACCTTGGGTCACCGTATTGCCTTAAAGAATCGATCAGCCCGCCAGGTCCAGAAGAAAAAGAGGGACGATCCAGCCGAAGAGAAAACAATCAAATTTGCCTTACCGACTAAATTGTCATAGGGAACATAGCCAACCCCCCTTCTTTCCTGAGGTACACGACTATCAAGGCTGTTGTCTCGATTATCCCCCATGAAAAAGAAATGTTCCTCAGGAACCTTATAGATTAACTCAATACCAGTTTCACTTGGCGTGTTTATTTCCAGAACGGTGTAGGTAATCCCGTCCGAATTGGTCTCTTCAAATCGCGTTTTTTTACAGGTTCCTCCCAAATCGGGCTGGCTGGAGCATCGGGGATATGATCTGGCCCCTCCTTGTGGAACAAAGGGCTCTTCAAAATCCTCAATTTGCTCTCTCGGAAAGACAAACCAATTGTCATGGTCTTGATTTTCTCTGGTTTTGATTTCGACCCTGTCACCTACAATCTTGACTTGGTCACCCGGCAAACCGACGAGACGTTTGATATAATCTTCCTTCCTTGTGGGGTGTCGGAACACCACCACATCCCCTCTTTCGGGTTCCCTTCCCAAGATTCTGCCCTCAAAGGGACACATGGCCCAAGGGCAGGAGTATTGTGAGTAACCGTAAGCCATTTTATTCACGAACAAAAAATCTCCA
Organism: Paracoccaceae bacterium; assembly: GCA_022822495.1. Taxonomy (GTDB): domain Bacteria; phylum Pseudomonadota; class Alphaproteobacteria; order Rhodobacterales; family Rhodobacteraceae; genus MPNP01. Next base: position 48,395 of record JAJEBQ010000052.1, read on the forward strand.
ACCAGTAAATTATCCTTCATTGAACCAGAAGGAATATAAAAGGGTTGAAAGAAAATTGTTCTAAACAGACCCGCTATCAACAGAGCCAAAACAAGGGTAATAACGTTTTCTTTTATGGTTGCTAGCATAGTTTCCTGGGAAAATAATTTATTTCTTTTGTAACACAAAAACGGTCGAGCTTGTGTTCAGTTTCTCTAGATGAGAACCTATGCTTTTTGAAAGTAGTTCGCAATACCCCTTTTCCAGACTCTCTTCGATTGCTGCATTGAATATCGGGATCTTGAGAGTGTGCTCGTTAAGCGAAAAGACGAAATATGCACCAGGTGAAAGGGTTCTGACTATTTCCTCAAGAAAATCAACTGGGGCAGCACCAGAGCCGATAACACCTATCGCGGCGATAATCGCGTAGGAATCCGCGTTGCCAGGAAGAGGGTCTTCCAAGGTTCCAAGATATAACTTTTTATAAACCTTCCTGGTTTGTGCTATCGCCAACATATCTGGATTTATATCTGTACCATCAATGTTGGTAAAGCCATGCTTCATCAGGGCCAAGCCAGAATATCCCGTACCACAGCCAACATCCAGGATTGGCAGAGTAAAATCTCTTACCACGTTGGTAAGGTCGCTGGCACATCTTGCTGGTGTGTTGTAGCCATTTTCGATCATATCCTGATCATAGGTCTCAGCCCATTCAGTATATAAATCAAAAATTTCAGTGTTCTTTTCCAGTTTATAGACCCTGGAAAGGAAATCCTCTTCCCCCATTAATTATCCCTTTGATGATAAACCCAATTTGATACCTATACCAAATTATCATGGGTTCGTGTGGATGATTTTCTCAAAGGGGTTGCCTCAATGATAACCTTCGCTATGGCCCAGGGATAATCATCCGACATGGTTAGAAATATCTTTGCTTCATGCCCGGTAGGAACCAATTGTGCCAATCGGGTTTTGGCCTTGCCCTTTACAACCATTTCTGGAAAACCATTAGCAAGGTTTAGAACTTCTAGATCCTGCCATCTGACACCTTCTCGCATTCCCGTTCCCAAGGCTTTGGAACAGGCCTCTTTGGCGGCCCATCTTTTGGCCAAAACACCTGATTGGTTCGGCACTCGTTGGGCAAATCTTGTTTCCCCATCAGTAAATATCCTGGCCAGAAACCTGTGTTCATGCCGGGCAAGAACAGCTTCAATGCGTGTTATACTCACGATGTCAATTCCGATACCAATAATCACATGCAACCTATAAAAATATATGGGGGTTATTTCTTTGGATGGTACAACCCGCGCTTTAATCCCAATTCATGACTTTAATGATGAAATCCTGCCCTTTGCAAGGGGATGGAATCTCTTGTTATGCAACACTTTTTACATACTTTATCTAGCCTGATCTGGCATGATTTTGCGTATAATGTCGTCAATTTGGGCGTTAACTCCTACCTCAGACAGATGCTGGCTGATTATCTTTGAATGTCCGCTACGATTGTTCAAAGGAGCGTCCAATTCTTTTACAACCTTCGAGGCCTGTCTTTCAGCTCTTTTTGCCAATTTAGCAAGATTAACATGATCCTCATTGTTCTTGTCATAAAGAGGAATGGGTACTTTTCTCCAAGGCTTTAAAAGAAAATGCCAACCCTTTCCACCCTGTGATTGCAAAAAGGCTTCTTCCAGGCTTGGTGCATTGAGAATGGCGACCAGATAACAGGCTTCTGAAACTGTGGGGGCATCCCACCAGTATAAATAATGGTTCAATATCGGTTTTGTCTTACCCAGTCTGGAGGCACGCATGATGTGGCCAGAAGCATTGTACACAACCCGCCTGCTTGAAAGCCTATTACGTGCAGTTAATTGCTTTCTGAGTTTACCGGAATAATCCATGTTTCCCATGAGAGTCTCAGGGGTGTTTTCTCCAATCCCCTTATAGTTTTCGTAGTGCCTTTCAAGAACTTGCCAGAACTTACAAGCCTTTGCGGGTTCCTCGAGAAGACGATTCCCTTCCTTGTTGGTTGGAATTATTGCGTGAACTGATGTTACTTCTACGAACGGAAGAAGCTGATCAGATGTTAGGAGGGGATGTAACCAATGGTTTGGAATGTCCCCTTCTTGCTGGTTTAATACCTTCCAATCCCCTTTTGTTGACTTCTTCGTTCGGACTTTTGTCAGGGAACCTGTCTCTAAAATCTCATCCACACAGGTCAAAACATGCGGGACAATTGTTGCGCCATTTCTGAAGACAGGCTTTCGGTTGCCGCTTTTCTGGATCTCCTGATATTCACTGGGGCCTTCCGGGATTTTTTCCGGGACTGTATTGAGTATGAATTGCTTACGTATATCTTTTAACCTGTCCCGATTGGCGGGTTTAATATCTCCAATTCTTTCCATTGAAAGAATCTTGTCATCTGTTTTTTCATTAAGAAGGCAATTTTCCAAAAGAAGACAACAATCACTGGCCACTCCAGGGCCGAATGGTTTCATGTCAGCCAGGTAAACCCCCTGGCTGATATTGTCTCCATAATGGTTTTGAAACCCGGTCCATCCTTCACCGCCCAAAGCACGGGCCGGAACAATCCACCCCCCTCTGTATCTCGAATCCTTTTTGATATAATAATTACGTACGGCCGATGGAAAAAGGGAAGCTATATTGAAGGACGTTGCTGTAGTCCCACCACTCCATGTTCCGGTATCCCTTGCCCGTCCTATCAGTGCATCCTTTCGTTCCTGCACCTGAATGTCATTCATTCTCACCCAGGGTGGATTTGCCAGAACCCGATCAATCTTTCGTTCGGCAATCCGCAGAGGAGCAGTCGCATTAAGGATATACCATGCCCAGACCGAGTTGCCTTTTTTAGAAATTATTCCCTTTAATTCCTCATAAACAGATTGCAAACAGTCACGGTCGCCCTCATCAGCAACATCAAGTACATGTAGAGGTAATGACTCTCTGTTGGTAATTGCGTAATTTACCAATTCTGCAATCGCTGATGGAAATTTGGGATTTGCTACAAAACTGCGGGGTAAATTCAAAAAACCGCCAGGTATATCCAATGGCACAGTCTTGGTTTTCCCAGATGTCCAATCGGTATTGAAAAGTGATTCCGAAATTAGGGAGCCCGATTTATCCCCATCCAGCATCAGGGTATCACCCTGATAAATATTTATCGCATCTGTGCCATCCGCTGGTGTTTCAGGCAAGGCACGCAGCAGGGTTGCCCTTGCTATTTCAACAGCAACTGGATGAATGTCAATTCCGTTTATCAACTGTGTAACAACATCCGCTTTCCGAGTATTTGTGATACTCTTACCGGCTAACAATCCTGTTTGCAAGAGCCTTTTGGCTGCAAAAAACAGAAAGGTCCCCGATCCGCACGAAGGATCCAACACCCCTATTCCTTCCATTAAATCCTGGTTCTGGCGCAAGGCTTGTTCTACCGCATTTCTTATCCATGCGTCATCCAGGACCGTTTCTACCAACAACTCCGCCAACCAGTCAGGCGTATAGAATTCACCGAATACCTTGCGATCATTGGCATCAACAAATTTATGGTACACATCCCGTAACACATCCCGATGTCGGGCTCGCCAGTTATAATTGCCCACAAACGCCAGCAAAGCTTCAAGCCACGATTCACCGTCTGGAACTTCCCTGACCCACCCAATAAAACCATCAAGGGTCAAATCATTTAGGGTCGGCTGGTTGGAAGGATGTGCCAATACGGAAGTTACACATCGGGCGAGGACCACCAGGAAAGTATGCTTGATAAATAGTCGTGCCTGTCCAGTTGGTTCTGCAGGAGCCATTCCAGATCCCCTGAGCATGTTCAGCCAGAGATCAAACTTGTTTTTCGTGTGTCTGCGTATTGGTGCTGATTGGTTGCGTTTCATTAAATCTGAATAAAATTCTTCAAGTTGATCAGGCCAACCTGTAAGATGCTCCGCTAGTTCCTCGGGCACAGGGGGGAACTTGACAGGCCCCATGGACAGAAATTTGGCTAATCGTTCCTGAAGGGCGGATTCAGATCCGGGCAATCCTTTCAGCCCAAAAATTTCTTCATGAAGTGCATCTGCATGATGTTTCCACCTCCAGCCATGCCAGTGTTTTCCATCGGTAAAAATGCCTATCCAGTCTCTTGGATCTGTATCAGATTCTGAACCCGGTACCAGTTCATCAGACCTTAATGCTGTAATATACCTTTTCAGCTGTTCAAAAGGTGATTCGCTATCCTTCCCTGACTGTTTCTTATGAGGATCAGAAGCTAACCAGGGCGCTTTGGTTTCGATGACTAAACGAAATCCCGGACAATATATATCAGCCTTCCCCGCATTTGATGGAATGGTGTAGTTCTGCCGAACCAAAAGACGTCCTTGTGGTCGCCTGAATTGTTCTATCATCTTTGCAACCTCAAAGCGGACATCATCTTCGCTGTTACTTCTGTCCAAGTTCAACATTTAACTCTTTTACTCCCAACTGTTCGCTTATAATACCTACTTACATCCAGGATTTGATACACCTTTTCTTAACAGAGGTAAACTGAATTACGATTTCATGAACAAGATATGGTAATAAATTGCCAAAACTAGTTTGTTCCTCAGTGGTGATCAACTGGTCATAGGACAGCCGCTTGCCTACATTCATCATCTTGCCTGCCACAGACCAAATTTTTTCCTGTCTTTCGCATGGCGGTTTTTCTCCTTGCTCTCCACATAGGTCCCATCAACCGTAACAAGACATATCATAAGTTTGGTGAGATGATCATCCGGATCGTCATCCTCCCCAACTGGCTGGCCACGACCAGAGTCGGGGTCGTCATCCTGGACACCATCATCAACACCCGACTCATTATCAGGTTTTGTACCTGGTTTTTTATTATGATAATCTGGTGTGAAGACAAAGTCTCTCTGCTACCAGGCCTCGCGCAGGCGCCGGGCCAGAAACCAGGCCGATTTCTGGGTAATGTCCAGACCGCGGTGGAATGGAACTGCTCTAAGGGACAACCCGGACCGGTTGTCATGTTGCGGGGACTGTATCAATTCAGCGCCATACAACTTGGATATAGCCTGGACAGGACATGTGTGAATACGTTAGGGTAATGAGGTGCTGGTGAAGGACAAAAGCCACCGGTAACGACCACTCTCTGAACCTAAATCAAGGAGCACCTTCCTTTGACTCTACTATGAAGTATATTGGAAAAGGATCAAATAAATGAAAAATCCGAATTAACACATTCGGTATTAGGGTGACAACTTCTCAAATCTGATCCAAATTTTGGTGGAGTTTCTCCGCTGTATCAATAAGATCTTGTTGGTGTAGATTGTTAAGGTATTCCACAGGGGTGTACGGGGGATTGACCAAACGGGATCGAACATTTCTAAACGCCATGAGTGTAATTGTTGGCCTAGATTCAAACAATTCGCAGATAAATGTGTCAGGATGAAGTGCTTTTATCCCATATAGTGAAAGCGTATTTACTGGAAAATCTCCTAGGTTTATAGTAATGATATATTTGCATTTCGCTTCAATAGCAGCAGCTAATACATGTCGGTCACCAAGATCGGGTAAGGTGAGGTTTGGTATATGATGTTCATAATTAACAACAAGGCATTCTCGAACGGCTACGTCCATTTTCTTGCGCCTACGCTCAAGCCTGGCGCGAGATAAATCGGGTCTATTCTTAATCAAATTTTCTATCCATTCCCTATGTATGGCATCGGTCCATTTAGCATGAAAACTTCCTGAAATTGCCAACTCAATTAGAATATCACAAATTGTTACAGAATAAAGTACGTTGGCATCGTAAAGAACTGAGGGGTTATTCATCCACTACCATAGCCTAGGTTTAGCTCCTGCGCCTCAGCAACTAGCTCTTTAAGAATAGCTTCCTGCTTTTCTTCGTTGTCATTTCTATAGGCCATTAAATCTTCTATTAGTATTCGATAGCGCGAGCCTACTTTATGATAACAAATCTTTTCCTCCATTAAGAGTTTTATAAGTTCTGATAGTGGGATGTTAAGAATTTCAGCAGCTCTTTGAGGTGATAATTCCCTCCCCTCAGGAATTATTACCAAACCTCTATGTTCCGCCATAATGTCGAGGATCTTTAACAAAATCCTTACCACTGCTGGAGGAAGTTCAATGAGATCTTCCTTATTGTTATTGATAGCTTTGAATTTAATTGTATTTCTTTTATTGGCATAAGGCGACAATACCTCCTTAGAGTATTTCGCTAAGGTGGCATCTAATGCTTTAGTTAGATACTCGTATTCTTTCATTTCTTTGCCTGCTTATCCAAATAATTATCCCAAGTGAAAATATACGAAATAGACGTAAGAATTACAATAATTTTCGTTAATCCTCAGTAATTCCCGTTGGCGGGAATTACTGATATAATACCCAAATACATCCCTTAAGCCCCCGCGATTACTGGACGGGACGTGCTTCATCCATGGCCTGACGCATGGTCTTTACAGCTTCTTGCAAACCGGTAAAGATAGCCTCGCCAATTAGAAAATGGCCAATGTTCAGTTCTTTGATTATATCAATGGCCGCCACCTCCCTCACCGATTGAAAATTAAGGCCATGCCCGGCATGCACTTCAAGTCCCAATTCATGGGCTTGGTAAGCAGCTGTAATAATTTTCCTTAGTTCCTCTGCTTGCACATTATCAAGACCCTCATTAATTGCCTCACAATAGGGTCCTGTATGAATTTCCACTACCTGAGCACCGGCCTCGGCTGAAGCTTTTATCTGGTTTGGATCAGTCCCAATAAAAAAGGAAATCCGACAGCCTTTATCGTTGAGCGGTTTGATGTACTCTCGCAGAACTGTCAACTGACCGACGACATTCAAACCTGCCTCGGTCGTTCTTTCCTGGCGTCGCTCAGGAACCAGGCAGATGGCGTGGGGATTATGTTTCAGGGCTATTTGCTGCATTTCACTGGTGGCTGCCATTTCAAGATTGAGGGGAATATTCAAATTATCTTTTAATCGAGCAATATCACGATCCCTTATATGCCTTCGATCCTCCCTGAGGTGGGCTGTGATACCATCGGCACCTGCCTTTTCTGCGAGCAGCGCTGCATCAACTGGATCTGGATGATCATGACCACGAGCGTTTCTTACAGTTGCCACATGGTCAATATTCACACCCAAACGCAAATAATTGGAGTTAACCATATTGTCACCAAAGTAAAATAAAAGTTGGAGTTACTGATAAACGACCTCAGGCTACCGTTTCAAGGGTCTGATTTGAGTATTTGCTTTGAATTGCACTTCCTCGGTATCTGGTTATGCTTTTTACACATTGTTTGGCACTAACAAAACTGATGATTTCGTACAAATGCTTGAGATGACTGACTTCTACCTCCAGCTGAAAATGGAAACTTTCCAGAGTTCGGGATTTTACAATCACATTGCTAATATTGGCTTTTCTTGAACCTATAGCCGAACACACTTCCCCCAGGGCGCCAGGCCGATTTGACATGCTGATTTCGAGTTTGGCAGGGTGCTTGATAGCATACGGTCCGGGATGCCATTCCAAATCAATCCACCGGTCATACTGTTGCATATCCTCCAGGATTCGGCAATCAAAAACGTGTACCTGAACAGAGTTGTCATCTGTTTGAAACCCAATGATACGATCCCCGGGAAGAGGATAACAGCAGGTTGCCATGTCTGGGTGGGTATCATTTTTTAATCCCAGAATAAGTTGCTCAGGTTCCTCCTCCGATGTTGCGAATGAGGAGTCGGGGTACAGGACAAACAACACATCACGGGAATTGATTTCCATGATTCCAATCCGTCTGAGAAGTTCGTCACCACTTTCAATTTTGAGAATTTCTGCCGCCGTCCGTACGGCACTTTCCGAAAAAACCTTGCCGTTGTCCTCCATGAAATGTCGTAGGGTTGCCCGTCCAAACTGAATGGCTTCACTGACTTTCAGGTCCGCTTCCAGATCCTTAACAAATTTCTGACTTTTCTTGGTTGAGGCACTTTGCTTTTTCTGATCATCAATGTATTTGCTTGGAGCGGTAATGATATTAATCACCTGCCCATTCGCTATCTTGTTATCCAGTTGAACAACTTCCCCATTGATGGTAGCACTTATGGCCCGATCACCCATGTCCTGGTTCAACTCGTAGGCAAAGTCCAATATGGTGGCGTTTTTGGCGAGCCATACAACCTCAAGGGAAGGGGTATAACAGAACACACTTCGGGCGTTGATTTCTTCCCGCAAGTAATCAAGAAAATCAACTTTGTCTGCACTTTCCAACAATACATTGTCAAGTTTCTGTTTCCAAACTGAAGAATTCACCATATAGGGGTTGGCCATTTTTACCCCTTCCTTGTATTGCCAATGATTGGCAATTCCGGTTTCAGCCACTTCATGCATCAACCTCGTTCTAATCTGGAATTCAACTCTATGTTCGGCGTCATAATTTACGGTAGTGTGTAAAGATCGGTAACCATTGGGTTTTGGATTGCTGATATAATCCTTAAATCGGTTCGGAACTGCTTGCCATTTGTTATGAATAGCCCCTAATGCCACATAGACATCATCCTCAACTCGAGTGATGACTCGGATGCCGTAAAGATCAAAAATAGAGGAAATTTTCTTTAACCCCGTTCGCATTTTACGCCAAAGGGAAAAAGGTCTTTTTTCCCTGCTTTCAATTCTGATGCCGGCAAGTCCCTTTTGGAGGAGGCTTCGCTCCAGCTGCCTGGTAATTTGTTCCATCAATGGTTCTGAACCTTGATTTTTTTGCTCGGCCTTCCATCGAAGCTCCTCAATGTATTTGACAACGGATTGACGTGCTCGGGGATATAAAATTTCGAAAGCCAAATCCTCAAGTTCTTCCCGCCAAGCCTGCAACCCCAGCATGCCAGCTATGGGAGCATAAAATTCCATGGTTTCCTTGGCCTTGAAACGTTGCTTGGAAACCGAGAGAAAGCTGATCGTTTGCAGGTTATGCAGACGGTCGGCCAATTTTACCAGGATAACCCTGTCATCTCTGGCCAGGGCGACAATTAGCTTCTGTACATTGGCGACCTGTTTTTGAACCGAAGGGTCCAGGTTCAGTTCTGTTATTTTGGTCACACCATCGACAATATCGGCTATTTCATGGCCAAATTTCTCCTTGATGGACTTATAAACAATCCCTTCAGAGTCCTCAATGGAGTCATGAAGCAGGGCTGCAATGATAATGTCGGAGTGAAGCTGTTTGTCGGCCAATATATTGGCTACGGCCACCAAGTGAATAAAATATGGCTCACCAGATTTTCGTTTTTGTTTTTTATGGCATTCAAGAGAAAAGTAGAAGGCTTCCTTGACTTTTCGCTTGTCTGGATAAGCCTCATAGGAGGAAATCTTGCTTAATAATTCCTCTAGATGAGCATCCCAATCATGTGTTTGGGCATCAATTCCATTAATAATTGTTACTCTTCTCCGCCCGGCTTGCCAAGACCTATCATATCTTCAACAAAAAAGTCCTTGCCCTGTAGTCCACCATAGTCGGTGGCATCCAATCCCAACTGCAAATTGAACTCTTCGTCTTCAAGAGGTGGGGCTTCGGCATATTTCTGGTGTTTGGAAATGGCTCTTTGGTTCAGTGTATCCACTGCTTGTGTACCATCAGCGATTTCTCGCAAGGCAACGACTGTATGCTTGTCATTATCCAACTCAACAGTTGGATAGTCGCCATTTGAAAGTTCTTTGGCCCTATGGGCGGCAAGCATGACCAACTTAAACCTGTTGGGTTCTTTTTCAATACAATCCTCGGTGGTAACTCGAGCCATCTGGAAACTCCATAAATCACTTACTTATTCACCTTCATCATATAACCATTTCAACGGGAGTTTCAACCGATAATGAAGTCAGAATTCGGTTTGGCAAAAAAATATGCCTTACCACGAATGCCCTGTCTGTACTATTGATTTAAGTGGTTATTGGCATGAAATAACTTCAAATGAATTGCAGATTTAAAACTTTTGTCTTTATTTTATCAATAAATCTACTACTCTATAGGTAAACAGTATCAAACCCGATATAACCTTGGTAGTTTTATGAGTATGTCCAAACAAAAACCAGAACTTGATCTCTATATGATTTCACCCAGAGGATTTTGTGCCGGTGTGGAAAGAGCCATTCAGATAGTTGAGCAATCACTAGTCAAATGGGGGCCGCCTGTTTATGTCAGACATGAGATTGTTCACAATAAATTTGTTGTTGACACTCTTCGGAATAAGGGCGTGGTTTTTGTCAAGTCACTGGACGAGTGTCCAGACGACCGGCCTGTCATCCTTTCGGCTCATGGTGTAGCCAGATCGGTAATCAAGAAGGCTCAAAATCGTGACATGAATTTTATGGATGCCATCTGTCCTCTGGTCTCCAAGGTCCACGTAGAAATTCTGAAAAACCACCGGGAAGGGCTACAGAATGTTATGATAGGTCATGCTGGACACCCCGAAACATTGGGAACACTGGGCCAGCTGTCATTAGGTGAAATTTTTCTTGTTGAAACAGTTGAGGATGTTGAAAACCTGACACCCGATGATCCTGACAAAATTGCCTATGTAACTCAAACAACCCTGTCAATTGATGATATAACCCCTATCATCAAAGCTCTCAAAAACAAATTTCCAAATATCAAGGAACCACATAAGTCTGACATTTGCTATGCAACCACTAACAGGCAGGAAGCTGTCAAGAAAGCCGCCCCATTCATAGAGGGTCTTTTTGTGATAGGCAGTCCTAATTCATCCAACTCCAAGCGCCTTGTTGAAGTGGGGCGAAATGCTGGTTGTTCTTTTTCCATGTTGATTTCAGGGCCAGAGGAAATGAATTTGTCTCTCATTCGAAAATTCAAAACCATAGGTCTAACATCGGGCGCAAGTGCACCGGAAATTCTGGTCGAGCGATGTCAAGAATTCCTGCAAAAGCATTTTCACATCAAATTTGTTTCGCTTGAAACCATAAAAGAGAATGTAACTTTCAATCTACCTAAAGAATTAAGGGTATGAGCGAAGCCCCCCTTATTGCGAGGCTGAATAGCTAATTGCATGATAACCGCTCGAATTACAGTAAATTATGATGCTGTTAAGGGTATAGGTTTCTGGACTTCAAAAATTGCGTTTCCTGAAGATGACTGCCGGCAAATTACCGAAAGAGAACTTTCCGGGAAGTACATCAACACTTTCCAACAGGAGATTGAATTACTTGCTGTCATAACAACCCTGTCTTTGATACCCGAGGGAAACGAATTCGTGGAAGTTTCTTCAAACAGCACCTTTGTGCTGCAAGAGTTTCGTAGTCAATATAAAGAGCAAAAAAAGGTTGATACCAAGAACAACAATCGGGTTAATGATCTTTTTAATATCCTATTTTACTTGAGTTCCAGAAGAAATATCTCTTGGTTGCTCACCACCCCTAAGGGGTCAGAAAAACAGTTGAAAGTACCCTCAAGCTCTCAGGAAAATAACCTCATTCCTAAATCCGAGAACACCAAATTTATCGCCTATACCGATGGTTCATGCCTGGGAAATCCTGGCAACGGGGGATGGGGAGTTGTTGTTGAAGCAAGGTCTCAGGGTGAACTTGTACAGACCTACGAGTTCTCTGGTTCCGAACCAAATACGACCAATAACCGCATGGAGCTAACTGGAGCCATCAAGGTATTGGAAAACTTGCCCGAGAATTCGCAAATTACAATTAATACTGACAGCAAATATCTGTACGATGGTATTACAGGCTGGATCAAAAACTGGAAAGCAAAATACTGGCATACATCTGCCGGCAAACCTGTATTGAACAAGGATTTATGGCAATGGCTGGATGAATTAACTTCTCAGCATCGAGTCAAATGGAATTGGGTCAAAGGTCATCATGTCTGCGACGGTAATATCCAAGCTGACCTTTTGGCTACAACAGCAGCAAAACAGAATTAAAACAAGCGTATTTTGTGGATCCCTTGTACCTGGGGAAAAATGTGACTCCCCATTATTATGGAAAGTGTTGAAAATTGAAAAATAGTCTAGGTTGTTTTTTATTCTTGGAGGTATAATCGTGTTAATAAAAAATTGTTTTTCGATTCATATGGCCTATTCGAGAATGCCGGGTATTTTGAGTTATCGTACAAACCAATTGGGGGAAGAAGTCCTGAGGGTATCAGGAGAGTGGCTCCAATTTCACACTTTCCAGACGATTCTTCGGCAATTTGCACCCTCAGTGATTCTTCTTTGTGCAATTTTGTTTACCCCTGCAAGCAGCATGGCAAAAGATCCCTATCTCAGATTTGGTATCGGGTTGGATCGGCCGGCCAAAACTTATTTTCATGATGAAGATTGTCGGGCAATTGGGGGTACACTGCTTTATGGTTGTACACCAGGAAATGATGACTTTCCGGTGAAAAGATCTCTGGGTGACTTTGATAACGTAACCGTACTGGAAATTGGAATGGGCTTGCCAATTGGTAGAACTCGATTGGAATATCTCCTGGAATATCGGCCAAAATTCGATTTTGAAGGCCAATCCACTTGGAATACCTCTATTCAGGAAGCAACAGCCAGGAATATATCATCCTTGGCTAGTATGGTTGTGGGTTATGTGGATTTCAATCATAAATCAACCCCCGATGAAGGTAAAGTGGTCCCCTTCATAGGAGCAGGTATAGGCATTGCACGCAACAAAATGAATGACTTCCAGATACGGTTCAAAAATACGACAACGACAATACCAGGGACCAATAAAACGAATGAGGCCTGGATGCTTACCGCTGGAATTGGTTATAAGATAGATATAAAAACAACCCTTGATCTTGCTTGGCAGTACACTGACCTCGGATCTCTGTATACCGGCAAAGGTATGGGCCAAGTTAATTCAAACACAACTGGAGATATACTAAATACGTGGACTCAATTACCAACGGTTGCAAGGCTAAAAGGCCACGGATTTCGTCTGTCCCTGCGGATTGCTTTGTAGCCATTGCCTAGCCCAAATGGCGGCTATAGCCAAGATCATTGCAGGATCTCACCAACCTGAAATTTATACCCGCGCAGAAAGTCAGGTCGGTTCATGGGGCTTTTGCCTTGGCGTTGTATTAATGTCGGTCGTATGGAACCCTTGGCACAAGCCAAAGCCAGGTCATTATCCAACACCTCGCCTGGCGCCCCTCTTAATTCGGCAATTTCACATTTCAAAATCTTTATTCGTACCCCTTTATGCTCAAACCAGGCTCCGGGGTGGTGAGACAAACCATGAATGGTATTGTAGATATCTCCGACAGGAAGTTTCCAATTGATTCTTGTTTCCTCATTTTTAATTTTGTGAGCATAGCTAACTCCTTCCCTAGATTGTGGAACAGGAACAAGGTGATCAAGCCCATCAAGCGTCTGACCCAACAGGTCAGCGCCAACATCTGCTAACATCTTCGACAATTCGGCTGTTGTTATACCCCGTTCGACCTTAATTTCCTCCTTTATGTAAACAGGGCCTGCATCCAGTGCTTTTACAACCTTTATGATACACACTCCTGTTTTGGTATCCCCGGCCATTAGTGTTCTTTGCACAGGTGCTGCTCCTCGCCATTTAGGTAATAGAGATGGGTGGATATTCAAAAATCCAAACTTGGGAATGGCGAGAAGGCTTTTGGGTAATATCAACCCATAGGAAACTACGACGGCTATATCTGGTTTTAAACTTTCAAATTGCCTGATTGTACATTCATCATCGAAATTCAGTGGCGTAATAACCTGAAGGTTATTCTGCTCGGCTAATTCTTGTATGGGGGTTGGAGTAACTTTCTTCCCCCTCTTCGCCATTCTTGGTGGTTGGGTATAAACAGCCACCAATTCACAATCCCTTGCCAGCAACAATTCCAAGGTAGGAATTGCAAATTCGGATGACCCCATCAGGATAATTCTGTTAATGTGTTCTCCCCTTTATTAGGTCCAGGTAACTTGTGATTGCGAACTGGCAATTCCAATCATCAGGTTATGTTTAAACATGGCTGGATTGGACCGGATGTGCAGTTTTGATCAAAATTGAACCCATCTGATGTTCACACTATGACTTAATTACTATTGATTGGCCAATAATTTCTTGAGATCATGGAGTAAGATTTGTCGCTTAAAACTGTGTAGATGGTCTATGAACAACCTACCCTCTAAGTGATCAATTTCATGTTGAACACAACGTGCTTCAAGCCCTTCAAAACTTTCCTTGACCAATTTACCTTCCAAATTTCTGTATTTTGTTGTGCAATAAAATGGTCTTTCAATATCAGCATATTGTTGTGGAAAGGACAGACATCCTTCCTGAGACTCTTCAGTTTCTTCAGAAGAGTCAATTATAACCGGATTAATGAATATTTTGGCACACCCTCCTGCCTGACCACAATCCATCGTAAACATCTGTTTACTTACCCCTACTTGTGGGGCTGCCAAGCCTATACCTCTGGCATCATACATGGTATCCAGCATATCTCTTGCCAACTGCCTGATATCCTTGGTTATCCGAGTTATAAACTCCGCCTCTTTTCTAAGTACAGGATCTGGATACAGTATTACAGGGCGTATTGTCATATCAGGACAAGTATTTGGTAGATAATTATTTTTTTGCTTACATAGGTTAATAACATTGTCATTACTATTGGTGACTTCCTTCACTGTTAAGGACGCTCGTGTTTAGTATTTTCAAATAGGTGTGTAATCCTATTTGTAATTGATTATAAGTTCAAACTCTTTGAACTTATCAATTCCTTTTTCGATGGGAGAACAACTTGAATTTCGACGAAATAATTGAACGCCGCAACACTCATAGCGCAAAATGGGACCTAATTGAAAAAATTTACGGAGTGCCAATAGATGAAGGTATAGCAATGTGGGTGGCTGATATGGATTTCCGTCCCCCCAAAGTTGCTTATGAAGCGCTGGATAAAATGCGGGATAACGGCATATTTGGCTACTATGGTGATGAACAAACTTATCGGGAAGCAATCATGTGGTGGATGCAAAACCGACATAACTGGAAAATTGAACTTGATTGGATATTCTCCACCCATGGCCTCGTAAATGGAACTGCTCTTTGTATAGATACCTTTTCTTCTCCGGGGGATGGAGTTGTACTTTTCACTCCGGTATACCATGCCTTTTTCAGAATAATAAAAGCAGCAGAAAGAAAAGTTGTCGAATGCCCCCTAAAATTGGAAAATCAATCCTACAAATTTGATTTTGACACTTATGATTCCCTCCTGAGTGGAGATGAAAAAATTGCCTTGCTTTGCTCACCCCAAAACCCTGGAGGCAGGGTATGGACGCAAGAAGAACTGCGCGAAGTTGGGTGCTTTTGCCGCAAGCACAACCTGATCCTGGTTTCTGATGAAATTCACCATGACCTGGTGTTCCCTGGAACAAAGCACATCGTTGCTCCGAATGCCATACCAGAAGTTAAAGATTTGTTGGTGATGTTGACCGCAACCACCAAAACCTTTAATCTCGCCGGTTCGCATACAGGGAATGTCATAATTGAGGATGAGTATTTGCGTGGAAAGTTTCAAAAAAGAATGAATGCCTTGGGTATTTCACCAAATTCTTTTGGACTTTTTCTGGCTGAAGCCGTTTACTCAAAAGAAGGTGCATTATGGGTTGATAAACTGATGAACTATCTCGACGAAAACCGTCGATTGTTTGATCAAGCCATCAATTCCATAGCTGGATTGGTTTCCATTCCCCTTGAAGCGACCTATTTGGCTTGGGTTGATTTCAGTGCTCTTGGAATAGCCCGTGAGGAAGTAACCCATAGAATTCACAAAAAGGCAAAATTGGCTACCAATCTTGGCACAACCTTCGGTTTGGGAGGCGATAACTTTCATCGTTTCAATCTAGCAACTCCCAGACCAATTCTACTGGAAGCTATTGCACGATTTAAGTCCGCTTTCGCTGATTTAGATCATTGATTCACAATTTGGTAATCCACAATAGTTGGGTTTTGATTGTAAATTTAAGGGGAATGACTTAATTTTCTGTCATTTGAATTTAAGAAAGTTGTACCCGAAGTTCTTGCATGAAACATTATTTGGATTTTGAAAAGCCTATTGCTGATCTGGATGTGCAGATTGCGGAATTGGAAGCGTCCCCGGACTTTGAAACGAATAAAGAGTTGCAGACTTCAAAAAACCGCTTGTCGAAGCGAGTGGACACGCAATTAAAGGAAATTTATAAAAAACTTTCCCCATGGCAGAAATGCCAGGTGGCGCGGCACCCCGACCGACCCCATTACAATGATTATGTCAATGCACTATTCACTGAATGTACCATTCTGGCAGGGGACAGAAGTTTTTCAGATGACCAGGCCGTCTTGGGGTATTTGGCTCGTTTTGATGACCGTCCGGTTGTTGTAATCGGCCAGGAAAAGGGTCATGATACCAAATCCAGACTGGTACACAATTTCGGTATGGCCCGGCCTGAAGGCTATCGCAAGGCTATCCGATTAATGGAATTGGCAGAAAAGTTCAAGCTTCCAGTTATATTGGTAGTTGATACGCCTGGTGCCTATCCGGGCCTGGGCGCAGAAGAACGAGGACAATCAGAAGCTATTGCAAGAACTATCGAAAAAAGCCTGGAAATTGGTGTTCCGGTTATATCCATTATTATTGGAGAGGGTGGCTCCGGCGGTGCTGTTGCCCTAGCAACGGCCGACCGTAATCTCATGTTGGAAAACTCTATTTACTCGGTCATTAGTCCCGAGGGTTGTGCTTCAATTCTATGGAAAAATTCAGAGATGATGAGCACTGCGGCCAATGCCCTGAAGTTAACTGCTGAAAATATGAAGGAATTCGGTGTTATTGACAAGATCATACCGGAACCAATTGGAGGTGCGCATCGCGACCCTAAAAAAGTGTTCAAATCTTTCGAATCTGCCTTGCGATCAACCCTTAAGGAAATTGGTAACAAGAGACCGGAAACCCTGCGTAGGGAGAGAATAGAAAAGTTTAAGAATATGGGGAAAATCAGGGGGAAAACAACCTCCAAAAGAAGGGTTAAAATTCTATAGGTTACACTTGCATCCAAGATTTGGTTACCAAATTAAACTCTACGTTTTCAAACACAAGAAAAGCATTTCCGTTAATTCAGGGTAGCTAACAAGATTATTGGCAATAAAATTGGCATTTCGCTTACGCTAATCGCTGTAATTGTGATCTTTCATGTAAAAAGGTGATATTATTTATATAGGCTCAATATTCTTGGCCCGCGACATGAAGCGACATATCATGCCATAGAGGTCTTTGGATTCATTGGGATCTGCGATCAGGTCAAGATTTTGGGCCTGTGATTTATTTCCTAAGTTTTGTTCCAGCCACCGAAGAGCTGCAAAATCCTCAATTGCAAATCCAACACCATCAAAAACAGTTATCTGACCAGGACTTTTCCGCCCATCAGCAGATCCGGTAAGGACCTGCCAAATCTCGGTTACAGGGAAATCCTCATCAAGTTGTTGAATCTCTCCTTCAAGACGTGTCTGTGGCGCGTATTCAACAAAGATATCAGATCGAAGCAAAACATCCCGATGGAGTTCGGTCTTTCCTGGACAATCGCCACCAATTGCGTTGACATGTACGCCCTTGCCGATCAAGTTATCAGTCAGTATTGTCTGATAAGCCTTATCAGCCGTGCAAGTCGTTATTACATCGGCCCCTAACACAGCTTCTTCTGTCGAACTGCATGCAGTTAAGCACAGTTTATGGTTTGAAAGATTTTTTATGCAACGCCGCGTTGCATTGGTGTCGATATCGTACAGTTGGAACTTTTTAATTCCACAAACCGTTGCCAGCGCCCTAATTTGAAACTCGGACTGTGCACCATTTCCAATGATGGCTGCAATGTGGCTATCTTTGCGAGCGAGAGTGCGGGTGGCCAATGCTGACATGGCCGCAGTTCTCATAGCTGTCAATAGGGTCATTTCCGCGATCAGTTTAGGATAGCCGGTTTCCACTGACGCCAATACACCGAAGGCAGCAACTGTCTGCAGCCCACGACTCGCGTTGATTGGATGTCCATTCACATATTTGAAGGAATAATCTGTACCGTCCGTGGTCGGCATCAACTCAATAACCCCCATTGAAGAATGGGATGCTACGCGGGGGATGGTTTCAAAATCGTTCCAACGGGTAAAGGCTTCCGCGATCGCGTCTGTGATTTCAAACAAACAACGATCAAAACCAAGGGTAAAAATCAACGACAACGTCGACTCAACACTGATAAAGGGCACAAGTGCTCTCTTAGAAGGAGTGTCAAACATTTCAGTACGTTTTTGCATATGCAGAACAGCGAGCTGATGTGTCCATGGCCGCAACATGCGCGATCTCAGTCGCTTTGTGGGCCGCATAAACGGGTATGAACTGTTCTGGGAACCAACTGCTTACAATCGGACTGTTCACCGTATGATCAAGCGCAGCCTCAAGCGACTCTGGCAAACGAATAAGGTGACGGGTCGCAAGATCTTCAACTGAAAGAAGCGATAGATCCTCGTCTGTTGGTGATGGCGCAACAAGCCCATCTTCAATTCCTTGACAGCCGGCATGAATAATCGCAGCGAGGGCAAGATGTGGGGATGCAGCAGCATCGACTGCACGACACTCAATGTTGAACTGCTGTGCAATTGATGCTTGATCTCTTTTTGTTACCGGGCAAATACGCAACGATGCCTCTCGGTCACGAAAACCAAGGTTATTATAAGCCGCAGACCAGCGGTGTGGTTGCAGCCGTAAACTTGAGATGGCAGAGGGCGCCGTCAGAGATAAAATCCTGTCGAGGTATTTTAGAATTCCTGCCGCAAATGAAGCAGTCAGTTCGGACATACCGCAGGGGCCCTCTGAATCAAAAGCCACAGGCTGATCTAAGTCGTCAAGGAAACTCATGTGAATATGAACACCGTTGCCAACACTGGCGGGATCAAGAATAGGTGAGAAGGTTGCGAACTCTCCAAAATAGAGTGCTGTAGAGCGTACGAGTTCTCGAACAATTACGGCCGCATCAGCCCCGTGCACACCCACCTCAGGTCTAATGACAACTTCATATTGGTTAGGACCATACTCTTTCATGATACTGTCAGGGATAAGTCCTGCTTCGGAAATCTGATCCATCAATTTTTCGCAAAACGGACGTTGTATTTCAAACCCCAACCGACCATAACCCTCTCCGATAAGCGAACTTTCACCTTTGAGTTGAAATTCGTGTTCAAATGCTGTCAAAAGTCGGACACGGGACAGGCTATACAGACGATCAAGCGCAGAAACAAGAAGTGCGCGTGTACAAAAATCCCAAGGTTCTCCTTCAAGCGTGATAATATTACCTAGCATAAATCGTTCGGTACGATCACCAAATTGCGCAGTGAACCCTGCCTTTGCATCCGGTACCAAAAGCAGGTCACCAAAGGCACCAAAAGGGCTGTCAGCGATCTCGTCAAAACAAGTAATCTGGACATTTGTGGGTGTCCAACCCACGCCACGAACCAATCGCTTATCAAGTTGTTTTGCCGGAAATGCCTTACCCCGTACCTTTCCAGAGAAATCACAGGTTCCCACAAAAATCAGATTGGTCATTTTCTTTTCTCCGATGCTAGATTCCGCACCGCATCCCACTCCGTTATACGGTTGCGAGTCTTGCGCCAAGTATCTTCGGCTACACAGCTAACAATTGCCTCAACTGTGGCAAGAGCAGCAACATAACTATCCCAGATCGTTCCGGTTTCGATCGGAACAGCCAAAATTTCTGTCGCATGCCGTTTGGCCGGCGACATCCACTTGTCAGTAAGTAATACCACCTGTACGCGCCGAGAAGCCGATATTTCTGCTAACCGAGCAATGTTGGATTCATAGCGACGAAAATCGACTAGAAAAATTACATCACCAGGATTCATCCGGAGTAAATATTCAGGCCATGCCTCAGGATCTCGCGGCAAATGTAGAACGCCCGATCGTGCCTGTTTAAGATGAAAGGTCAGATGCAAGGCAATTGTATCGCTAATGCGTCCACCGAGTGCGAAGATCTCCCGCTTCGGGTCGGTAAAGAGAGTCACAACACGATGGAACTGTCCTTCCGTGATAGCATCCCCTGCAAACTGGATTTTTTCTGCTGCACGTCCGAGAAATCCTTGCAGATATCCCCCTTCGATGCGTTCGCCGAAATCGTGTAGTTCCACCGGGGAACGCTCTCCTTCACGCAATTCTTCCAACAACCGGCGTTGCATTTCGTTATAACTAGAGAGACCAATTTTCGATGTAAAACGGGAAACCGATGGCGGTGACACATTTGCGACCTCAGCCAACTCACGAATCGATAGAAGGCCGGCAAAAGGATAGTCAGACAAAAGGGCTGCAACCAGTTTGCGCTCAGAATGAGTAAGGCGATCAGAGCCTTTACTGATGAGATTACGAACTGTCATACATTTGGTTAAACATGAAAATATTTTTTTAGTCAATAGATTTTATTTGACAAGTGAAAAAAAATTTCCAAAAATTGGATAATGTCAGCAAATGAAAAAAATAAACTGCTCGGTAGAACCGACCTCCCACCAGTTGAGGTTGTTAATGGAAATAGTGCGTTTCCGGTTTTGCTGTTGTGCGAGCATGCGGGGCATGCTATCCCAAAATCCCTCGGCACTCTTGGTATCTCATCCGAATTGCTGATGAGCCATCGAGGTTGGGATATTGGAGCAGAAGATGTTGCACGTGGCATTTCAGAAAAGCTTGGTGCACCTCTTGTTATCCAACGTTACAGCCGTCTTGTAATCGACACAAATCGTCCACCACAATCCCAAAACGCGATTCCTGCCGAAAGCGATTGTGTTCGAATACCGGGCAATACCGGAGTAGCACCCGAGGACCGGGCGCGCCGAATCGCAGAAATCTTCCAACCCATGAACGCCACTATTAACAAAATGTTTGCGATCAGCAATCGACACGCCTGTTACTCAATTCATTCCTTCACCCCGGAACTGGACAAACGCTTCAGGCCCTGGCATGCGGGTTTTTTAAGCCGCAAAGATCTTGCCACAGCCAATGCGTTACTCAAGGCTGTACTGGCCCGCCGCCCCAAACTGAGATTAGCTGTTAACGAGCCCTACCAAATTAACGATGAAACTGACTGGTTTATCCCGGTGCATGCCGAACGGCGCAAGCTAACACACACGCTAATTGAGATTCGAAACGACCAAATCGCTGGATCGAAAGGTGCCGCGCAATGGGCCACGTTACTCGCAGATGCTATTGCCCAAACTCTAAAGGTCACCTGATGGCTCTGACCCGAAATATTCCGCTCAATCCTGAAAACTCCGCTCTTCTCTTCATTGATGTGCAGAATTTTTCTGCGCATCGCGAAGGAGCCGAGTTTAGATCTCTCCCAAGAACAACGTTTGAAACTGAATACGGCTGGTTTTTTAAAGAGTTAGATGATCGTGTCATTCCCAACATGCAATCCATCCAACGTGCAGCCCGGAATGCGGGTATTGAGGTTATGTATTGTACCATTGAAAGCCTCACTCACGATGGGCGTGATCGCTCGCTTGACTACAAGATCACAGGACTTCATGTGCCCAAAGGCGACTGGAACGGCAGAGTTATTGATCAGATTGCTCCAAAAGATGACGAAATCGTATTGACCAAATCATCATCCTCGGTATTTATTTCGACCCAAATTGATTACATCCTCCGCAACCTTGGTGTTCGCCAATTGATCGTTTCGGGACTACTCACGGATCAGTGTGTTGAAAGTGCAATCCGTGACGCCTGTGATCTTGGGTATCTTGTCACACAAATTACGGATGCCTGCCTAACTTTCAGTTCTGAACGACATTCAAACTCTTTGCGTGCCATTAAGGGATATTGCAGACAAATCATCACCAAAGATATGATCGCCGAACTGGGGCAAGAAATTGATCAATAACCCTACATTAGAGACTCACCCAACGCGCCTGAAGATGGCCAATCGGTTGCGTTCAGCAACAACAGTAGGTGTTCTCCTCGTCAGTGTCCTGGCACTCACCCTTTTGTTTGGCAACACAGGTGAGCGGATCGCTTTGCAAATGTGTGTGAATGTTGCTGCTGTCGTGGCGTTAGCGGTCTACTGTGGCAATACTGGAAATGTATCCTTTGGACACGGAGCGTTCATGACAATTGGTGCTTATTTGTCGGGTATTTTAACCATGCCAACGGCACTCCAGGGTTCGGCACTCCCGCAACTTCCCAAATTTCTTGCTGGACATGAATTAACCGTCTTGGTAGCTCTGCCTTTTGTTGCTACTGCCGGCCTTGGAGTCGCCATTTTAACAGGATTTGCCATTGCGCGTCTCAAAGAAGCTTCCGCTGCCATTGCAACGCTTGGGCTTCTGATAATCGTGCACAGTATCGCGGTAAGTGCACGTGAAATTACTCGTGGCAGTCAAACTTTTTATGGTGTGCCAAGAATTACTGATACTCTATTTGTCTTGAGTGCGGCGGTAATTTTCATTTTGATTGCTCGCGCTTATCGGGAAAGTCGCTGGGGATTCTTTGCTCGAGCGGTGCGTGACGACGAAGATGCCGCGACCGCCTTAGGCATTGTCCCTTTTCGTGCGCGGTTCATTGCCTGGTGTCTTTCTGGTGCCATGGCCACTGTTGCCGGAGCACTCCAGGGGCATGTTCTTGGTGCCTTCTCCCCCGCATCCTTCTATCTTAGTCTTGTTTTTGCACAAATTGTGATGATGATCGTCGGTGGTATGAGCTCAGTCGGTGGTGCGGTCGTAGGGGTCATCGCAGTGACGATGTTACAAAACAGCGTACGCAATCTTGAAGGCGGCTTTTCTGTAGCAGGTTTTGTGCTACCGGAGGTCTTTGGTTTGACAACTGTTGCCCTTGGACTTGCGATTCTGCTCATTATCTGGCTACGACCCCAAGGCATTGTTGGCATGTTCGAACTGGGACCTGAGGCGGATTCAGGGGTTCTACGCAAGTTCTCCCGTCGATCTGAACCCGCATCAAATTCTGCACCCGTTGGAGACGAACAGCTTGTTGTGAGTGGTCTTTCAAAAAGTTTTGCCGGGGTGACCGCCGTCAATGATATCAGCCTGTCCGTGCCGACCGGTCAAATCACCGGATTAATCGGACCAAACGGGGCCGGAAAATCAACGCTAATCAATCTGATGACCCGCCAATATAACGCCGATGCTGGCCGTACGCATATGGGGATGGCAGATTTTACACATCTTCCTAGGCATGCCGTTATTCGTCGTGGTGTGGCGCGGAGTTTTCAAAATCTACGACTATTTCATGGACTGACGGCTTTTGAAAATGTGCTCGTGGCCGCTTTTGCGACTGGCCATACCCGCCGGACTGCCGAAGCAATTGCACTACGAGAACTCACCGCGTTTGATTTGGCTGATATTGCCGGGATGCAGGCCGAAAAACTCCCTTATGGAGCGCGTAAACGGCTAGAAATCACCCGTGCGTTAGCACAAGATCCCACAATGCTCTTGCTAGATGAGCCCGCTGCGGGGATGAACCCGGCCGAGACCGAGGATCTCGCTAGCCGCCTTGACGCAGTGGGACGTAATCGTAACATCGGTATTCTGCTCATTGATCATGACCTACGATTTGTGAATCGTTTGGCTGATCGCATTGTAGTGATGAACCGCGGACATAAGATCGCGGAAGGAACACCGAAAGAAGTTCGGACCAATGCCCATGTCATTGAGGCCTATATTGGCTGGGGCAGAACTGCCCAGACAGCCATAAGTAAACCTATAACCGTTTAAACAACCAGAAGGAGTTTTGAAATGAAAAATACACTGTTACTAACATCCGCCATTGCTGTGCTCACCGCTACGGCATGGGCGGAAGAATATGTCATCGGGGTAATGTCGGCCCAATCAGGCTACCTTGCACCATACGACGGTCCAGCTTACGCAGGCTTTCAATTCTGCATTGATGAAATGAACGCCAATGGTGGACTGAACGGAACCTTACCGGCTAAATTGATTGTCAAAGATACCCGATCAGATATTGCTGTGGGTGTTCAGGTAGTTCAGGAAATGATTGATGAAGGCGCACAGTTTGTCGTTTCTTCAGCGGACGCGGACCCAACAATAGCCGCTGCACAAATTACTGCTGCCGGCATGATTCCAACCATGACTTTTGCTGGAACGGCTCCGGTCCTAACTCAAGTTGGCTCGCATGTCTTTGGGAGTTATCCCGCAGATAACCAACAGGCTACAGTTCTTGCGGGATTTGCCCGCAATGA
Organism: Paracoccaceae bacterium; assembly: GCA_022822495.1. GTDB lineage: Bacteria > Pseudomonadota > Alphaproteobacteria > Rhodobacterales > Rhodobacteraceae > MPNP01. The sequence continues at coordinate 72,656 of JAJEBQ010000052.1, forward strand.
GGGTTTTCAAAATGTCTGGCTCCTCAAGTCACCTGATAGTGCCTATACGCTCGGTGGTCCTGAATATTTTGGTGAGGCTTTTACTAAACTTGGCGGTACAGTCGTTGGTGAAAGCATCTATTCACTGAATCAACCTGACTTTTCAGCCATAGTCACAACAATCAAGGGTGCCGATAACCAGCCAGATTTAATCGTTACTTGGGCCTGGGAGCCAGATTTTCCTGCCTTCATCCGGGCTTTACGTGGTGCGGGTGTGGATACACAAGTGATGGGTGGTGATGTGTTAGATACCCCTACTGTACGTGGCCTCGGCGATGTGGTTGACGGCGTGATTCATACATCTGGCGGATATCCCGATGAAGGATCAGCCTATGCTGATTTTATAAGCCGTTTTGAGGATGCCACGGGCACAACACCAGACAACAACTATTATGTCAATGGCTGTGATATTGCGCATATGATAGAACAGGCGATTGACTCTGCAGGATCCACTGATCCTGCCGCAGTCAGTGCAGCAATGGCTGAAATCAAAGATGGTAAAGGTGTCATGTCGAACTTTACCTTCGCTGGTACTGACCGAATGCCGTTACGTGATGTCGTTGTTGCTCGGATCAATGCCAACGGTGATAAGGAATTCATTCTGCGTCAATCAGCGGATCCTGCGATCCTGCCACAACCCTAACACTGATCAAGTGGATATCGCTCTTGAGACAGAGGCACTTGATGTGCGGTATGGCCAGATTCAGGCGGTACGTAGCATTAATCTTGTGGTTCCTAAGGCATGTATCACAGCTCTACTCGGCGCTAACGGAGCAGGCAAAACAAGCACTGTTATGGCCATTGCTGGAGTCGTGCCGAATGTTTCGGGAAAAGTATCTATCTTTGGTCAAGACATGACTGGAGCAACGCCCGATACGATTATTCGTGCGGGCGTTGCCATAACGCCGGAGGGACGACGCATCTTTGCCTCCCTATCGGTGGAAGAAAATCTTATCCTTGCAGGGGCGGCGACAACCAAATCCACAACATCGGCTGAACGTCGGGCAATGATGATGGAACGTTTTCCGATCTTAGGAGAGCGTCGACGGCAACTAGCCGGACTCCTATCTGGGGGAGAACAGCAGATGCTAGCAGTAGCAAGGGCGTTAATGAGCGGACCTCGTTTGATCCTCATGGATGAACCCTCACTTGGTCTTGCGCCACAAATGGTTGACACCATGTTTGCAATCATTGAGGAACTCCGGGCCGAGGGAATTTCAATTCTTCTCGTTGAACAAAATGCTTCCCTTGCGCTTGAAATAGCTGACCATGCGGTTGTCCTGGCCAACGGGAAAGTTGCCGCGGCTGGCACACCATCTGAAATCGTTGGACAAGACATTCTGAAATCAGCGTATTTGGCAGCCTGAACAATGGACATTTGGCTCCAACAATTCATAAATGCACTGAGCCTTGGTGGAATCTATGCAATGTTAGCTCTTGGACTGGCGATTGTCTTCTCCATTGCACGGCTTATCAACTTTGCTCATGGTGAAATTATGACCTTCGGAGGTTATGGCATTTTCCTCTCTATGGCCTTGGACTTTCCAATTCTTGTGACACTGACAGTCGGGATTGCTGCCGCCGTGGTAATGGCACTGATGATGGAACGGGTCGCTTTTCGGGCAATGCGTGGGGCAAGTATAATTTCACTTTTAATTACTAGCCTTGCTGTCTCGGAAATTCTTAAGGTTCTTTTCCAAAACTTTATCTCTCCTCGACCTGTCCCGATTTCCTTTCCATCCTTGTGGTCGGGGTCGTACCAGATTGGAGAAATGACGATTGGTGTGGCACCAACGGTTTCAATCATCGTCACAATTTCGGCTCTTGGCGGGCTAACATTTTTCCTGCGACATACAGCAACCGGTATGTCTATGCGTGCCGCAGCCGAAGATTTCGAAATGCTCCGGCTTTTAGGTGTTCGGGCGAACCGCATCATTGCTGTGTCCTTTGCGCTTTCGGGCCTACTTGCTGGTATCGCAGCGGTAATCTGGACGGCCCAGCGTGGGTCGGTTGATCCTATGATGGGAACCTTTCCTGTGCTGAAAGCCTTTATCGCCACGGTTCTTGGAGGACTGGGTAGCCTGAATGGTGCCGTTCTTGGTGGTTTTGTGGTGGGCATACTTGAAGTATTGGCACAAGCATTTCTGCTTGACAGTCTTGCTCCTTATCGTGATGCAATCGTTTTGAGCATCGTCATCATATTGCTTCTCATCAGACCCGATGGTCTGTTGCCAGCGAGAGATGGTACCCGATCATAAGTTGGGAATATAATAATTCCATGAGTTCTACAAAACGAGTATTTGTCAACCCAGCTGGAACGTTTGTTAACTTTCCCCAGCTAAAAGGAGGCAGGCTCCCAGAATCTTTCTTGTATCATCGAAAATGGGATATTTTTCACCCTTCCACCTACTGTACAAGCGAAAGGGAGCTTCCTTACCCAAAGCATAATTTCCAAGACATTGGCCGGTCTCAAGGGTAAAATTTAACAATCTGGAAGTTACATTCTGCCGATACTGGTCCCAATGCAACGCCTCCATACGAACATGAAACAAGGAACTTCGTCCACGTGGTTTAATTTCCAAATCGGTCCAATCGAACTTGCTCAAATCTAGCCACCGGTCCTCAAGTTTCCTAAAATGCTTTCTTGCAATGTTTCTAAACCCTATGCGCTCGCAAATATATACGACGTTTGCCTGACTGGTGAGACTTCTTAGATCAGTGGGTTTGAAACATATCGTGGCCAATAAACCGGCCAAAATAAAATAACCTGAAGCAACAACAAGATTCCCTTCCTGTTGTCTTGTATTACCCTTTTCTTGCAATCGTTCCCAGTGCAGATCGGGAGGATTCCAGCCGCTGTTGACTGCGGCTTGCAACTCTTGATCATTATTAAATACCAAGATAGGCTGCCTTGACTTGCTCATTGTCATGAAGCTCTTCGGCGGGGCCCTCAAGTACAATTTGTCCGTTCTCAAGGACATAGGCATAATTAGCCAAGTTCAGGGCCAGTTCGGCATTTTGTTCGACGAGGAGAATAGTTACTCCATTTTCCCTGATCTGCTCAATGATTTTTCTGATTTCATCAACAATTACCGGAGCCAAACCCATGGAAGGTTCGTCCATGAGCAACATTTTTGGTTTGGCCATCAACGCTCTGCCAATAGCTAACATTTGCTGTTCACCCCCTGAAAGCGTTTTGGCATTCTTGGACCGTCTGTTTCTGAGAATGGGAAATTGATTGAAAATATCCTTAAGATTCTTCTCAACTTCAGTTTTATCCTTCCTCAGAAAAGCCCCGGTACGAAGGTTTTCTTCTACTGTCATATCAGGAAAAATCCGTCGCCCCTCAGGAACATGACTTATACCCATTGAAACTATTTTATTGGCTGGCAGATCATTTATTCTCTGACCATCAAAATGAATTGAACCTGATTTTAAATTGACCAGACCGGAAATTGATCGCAATGTCGTCGACTTGCCAGCACCGTTTGCACCAATTATGGTCACAACTTGAGCTTTCCTCACCTGCATGGAAATATTCCTCAAAACCTGTACCGGTCCATAGGAAACAATAAGGTCTTTTAACTCAAGTAGCATGGTTACGTGTCCCCAGGTAAGCTTCTATCACATCAGGGTGATTTCGAATTTCAAGGGGTTTCCCCTCGGTGAGAAGCTTGCCAAAATTCATGACGGTAATGCGATCACACAACCCCATAATAGCCGTCATATCATGTTCAACCAGAAGAAGGGTCATGCCACTATCCCGTAATTTGGCCATCAACCCCATCATGGACTGGGTTTCTTCCGGGTTCATGCCGGTAAAAGGTTCATCAAGCAAGAGTATTTTTGGGTTGGAGGCCATGGCAACAGCCATTCCCAAAGTTCGTTGGTGCCCATGCGATAATTCACCTGCCAGATTGGAAGTAAAGGATTCCAAACCGAAAAATTCAAGCACTTCCCTGGAACGTTTTATTGCCTGGTCGCGAATTGCTCTTTCATTGCCGATTAACGCCGCCAGGAAATTGGGTTTAAACATCATGTGGGTTCCAACAAGAACATTTTCCAAAACAGACATTTCAGCAAAAAGCGTAGAGTGCTGGAAAGTTCTTATAACGCCTTTTCTGGCGACCCTGTACATCCCTAGGCCCGAAATCTCTTCATCGAAAAGTCTAACCGATCCTTGGGACGGTTTGTAAAAACCAGAAATCAAGTTGAACGTTGTTGTTTTACCTGCACCGTTAGGCCCGATAAGGCCATGAATGTGACCTTCCTTGACGACAAAAGACAAGCCATTTACGGCCTTGATCCCGCCAAATTGCTTGCCAAGATCATTGACCTTCAGAATTTTAGACTCCATTAGTCCTTTCCTTGACAATTTGGAGTTGTGCCCACGCCACGCCTCTTTTCACAACATCTTCCAGACCTTTTGGCATGAATAAGACCGAAACTATCAGTATAAGACCGTAGATCAATGGGCGTCCTTGTTCCAAACCCAATTCCCTTAGGACTATTTCGTTCAAGGCCGTCAGGGTAATGCATCCTATAATTGGACCGTACAGTGTGGTTGTTCCACCCACTATGGCCCAGGTGAGTACAAAGACCATTTGCTCAATGTCAAAACCGTTTGGATTTACGGTTCCGATGTAATGGGCCAATAAGGTTCCTGCCAAGCCTGCAAAAGTGGAGGATATAACCAGAGCCAAGGTTCGATAATCACGGACATTGACCCCCGCAGATTCGGCTAACTTGTCCTGCCAATGCACGGCATGAAAAGTTAGACCTATCAGGGATTTTTCGATACGCCACAGTATGACCAGACACAGCACCACAATAATAAGGGTAAAGTAGTAGTAATTGACCGGGTCAAAAAAATCTATTCGGATAAAGCCTAGATCAATATCTGGAAAAGGATCAATACGCTTTATTCCCTTCGGTCCGCCAAAGGGGTCACGAAAACGCTTCCAGAGAAGTCGAATGATTTCCCCTGCAGCAAACGAGCCTATCAGAAAATAGAATCCCTTCATCCGAAACAATGGAAAACTTAGGCCCCAAGCGACCAACCCGGCCGTCAGCGCACCGATAATCATGGATATAGGTACTGGAACACCCCATTCCTTACTGTAAAGGGCCGAGGCATATGCGCCCACCCCCATCATGACGACATGCCCGAGTGACCATTCCCCTGTAAGGGTTAACAATCGATAAGAGGATACAACGAGGATATTGATTGTTAGCACAACCAGAATTTCCCTTTGGGAATAACTCAAGCCATGGGGGAGAGCTATCAACACCAAAGTTAACAGGCCGATAAAGGCCATGAGCAATGCGTTTGACCTAGACACGATCCTGCGTACCAAACATTCCCGTAGGTTTGATGATTAAAACCAGTAACATAAGCGATAAACCGACTATGTCAGCAATCACTCCGTCAATGAAAGTCGTAATCACGGTGTGAATAAATGCGTAAGTTACCGAGGCTAAAACAGCACCTTCCAGCGAGCCGATACCGCCAACTATGATAACGATAAAAGCCGAAACGATGACCGAATGGCCAATTACCGGACTGACCGATATGACGGGAGCCGTTACACTGCCTGCCACACCCGCCAGAGCCGCCCCAATAAACATGGCAATTATGGAAACAGTTCGGGTTGAAATTCCCTGGAGCATGGCTGCCTCAGGATCCTGGGCACTTGCACGCAAGGCCCAACCAAATTTGGTTTTCTTTAGAAATAACCAGAGCGCAGTGAGACAAACGAATGCTGACAGTATAACAAACAGCCTTTGAACTGGAAGCCTAACCTTTTCGGAAAGGATAATAACATCCTGGGTCACAGGTGGAACATGCTCCATTCGGACACCAAATCCTATTGTTATTGATGCCTGTATCACCATCAGAAAACCAATGGATGCCACCAGACCTCCCAAGGGATTGTCCCTGAGGGGATGAAACATGGTAAATTCCATAAGAATGCCTACGAGACCTACAAAAATAAGGCCTATAGCTACAACCAGAACGAACGGCATCTGTAAATTGGTGTACAAGGCGACCACAACATAGGCACCTAGCATAAACAACTCGCCATGGGCGAAGTTGATAACGCCCATGACTCCAAATATTAAGACGAGTCCTACTGCTACAAGTGAAAGATAGGCAGCGGCAAACAGGGCATTAAGCCCCGTTTGCATCAAAAGCTCAATCATTTGATTACATAACCAAGCTTGCTAAGTTTTGGGTACCGATTATCTTTGATCCCACATCAGGTTGTACTGGGTAAAGTACTTTTTCAGGATATCACCAAATTCGTCATACCAGCCAGGTATCCACTTATAGTCCTGGATACGGGCTTTTCCACCCTTGATGACAACAACTGGCCAGTTTCCAACCAGAGCATGATCAATTCCGAACAAATCCTTGCCCCACCAGTCAGCAGTTCCGAAGGCATGTTCACCCTGCCCAGATTCAAGCATTGATGCCAAAACATCTCCGGGTTCGACAGAATTGGCTTTTTCGGCCGCCCATTTCCATAGATCCATAATGGATGCATACTCCCAACTGACAGCCCCCCATTCTCCAGGATGACGACTGTTATATTCACTAAAGAAACCAGCCGGATCATCAAAATTGATGAAGTCCTGTTCCAGAGCCGGATCATCGAAATCCGGGAATTGGAAAACAAAACCTTCCATGAATTCGGCTGAGGTTTTTTCAATCATCTGTTGATAGAAATCAGCCGTACATGAAATAATCGTTCCTTCGTATCCCTGCTGGAAAAGCTGCTCAACCAATGGGTGAACGAACTCGGTATAGCAGGTATCCAAACAAATAATATCTGTGTTGAGTGAAATCATCCGCGAGACGATTGGTGCGAAGTCAGTGGTGGCTGCATCGAACAGGATGGGGTCTTCGTTAGCTATACCCGAGGCTTCAAAAGCTGCCAGGTAGGTTGCAACCGATGGAATACCCAAGGCGTCATCTTGCGCACAAATGACGGCCGACTTCAGTTCTGGATGATTTTCAGCCAACCACTGTACACCCGTTACGTTATAAATTGGATGAACTTCGGCTGGTGCAATCAGAGTGGTGGTATCAGGACCTAGGTCTGAAGGCAACAGTGTCGAAAACAGCATTCCAGTCCTGTCTGCTACAGGTTGTGCACCCGGCCATGGGTCACCACCGAGCATCATGACAAACTTTACGCCATCCTCAATGACTAGTTTACTTGCCCCAGCTCGAGCCTTGGCTGGATCATATTCATTATCGTAACCAATGAATTCGACAGGATGGCTTTCACCATTGATCGAAATACCTCCTGCTGCATTGATCCTTTCAGCCCAAATCTGACATCCATCTAGCCCAGGCTTACCCCAAGCAGCAACAGGTCCAGTCAGTGGTGCCAGAAATCCAATCTTGATTGTTTCACCGGCGGCCAAGGACATTTTAGGCAAACCCACAACCATTCCTGCCGAAACTGTTGCGGCCATCCGCTTCAGAAACTCGCGTTTGGTTTGGCTTGAAAAATTTTTCATCTTTTCCTCCTCTGTTAGCCAAAAATTACTTTTTATGGTCTCATTAATATACAATAATTACCAAATAATATATTTATCAATGAATTTTATTTCATTTACGTGGAGGAAAAATGGGTAAACGTATTGCTGTCATTGGTGCTGGCCCCTCTGGTTTGGCCCAGTTAAGAGCGTTTCAATCAGCCAAAAAAAGGGGGCGGGATATCCCTGAAATCGTTTGTTTCGAAAAGCAGGGAGACTGGGGAGGCCTTTGGAATTACTCATGGCGAACTGGCACTGATGAGTACGGCGAACCCATACATAATTCAATGTACCGATATCTATGGTCAAACGGCCCTAAAGAGGGATTGGAATTTGCTGACTATACCTTTGAAGAGCATTTTGGTACCAATATAGCATCCTACCCACCCCGTGCAGTACTCTTTGATTATATCAAGGGTAGGGTTGAAAAGGCCGGCGTAAGGGATTGGATTCGTTTTCGATCGCCAGTAAGAAGAGTAGAGTATTGTGAAGATGATGGTAATTTCAGGGTGGTTGCCGAAGACCTTGCATCCGGCAGCGAAACAGACGAGAATTTTGATCATGTTGTGGTTGCAAGTGGCCACTTCTCGACACCCAATGTTCCTGAATTTGAGGGTTTTGATACCTTCAATGGCCGTATTTTACATGCCCATGATTTCCGTGATGCCAGAGAATTCATAGATCAGGATATTCTCATCATTGGCACAAGTTATTCCGCTGAGGATATTGGTTCGCAATGTTGGAAATATGGTTGCAAGTCGGTAACAGTGAGTCACAGAACTGCCCCAATCGGATTTGATTGGCCTGAAAATTGGGACGAGGTTCCCCTCCTTAGCAAAGTGGAAAACAAAACCGCTACATTTAAGGATGGGTCAAGTAGAAAAATTGATTCTATTATCCTGTGCACGGGTTATCTGCATCATTTCCCATTTCTGGAAGAAAACCTAAGATTAAAAACCGCCAATCGACTGGCTACAGCGGACCTCTACAAAGGTGTCGTTTGGGCTCATAATCCAAAAATGTTCTACCTCGGTATGCAGGATCAATGGTACACATTCAATATGTTTGATGCCCAGGCTTGGTTTGTACGGGACGTAATTTTGGGGCGTATAAATGTACCCGGTAAAGATGACATGTTGGCAGATGTGGCAGAACGAGTTGCCCGGGAGGATGCCATTGACGACTCCTACGGTCCTATTGTGTATCAGGGCAATTATGTTCGAGAGCTCATAGCAGAAACAGATTATCCCAGTTTTGATGTTGATGCTTCTGACAAGGCCTTTATACAGTGGAAAAAACATAAGAAGCAGAATATTATGGCCTTCCGTGATAATGGTTATGTTTCTCCGATGACCGGTGCTCTGGCGCCACCTCATCATACTAAATGGGTCGATGCCATGGATGATTCTCTGGAAAGCTATCTCCAAGAATGAATCTGAGTTTGGTTATAAGTTTCTTGAGCTTGAGAACTTTTACTGTGGAATCGAGTAAAAATTTGGGATGAAGCCGACCCGACACGCAGGGTATTTGTGAACTTTTTGGAGCGTTATATTCGAGTAATTTTGAGTTGGATTTGATATTATTATTTTCACCATGGCGTAGATATTTTCGTAATTTCCAATCACCTTAGTTTGATTGCCCTCAATTACGCTTCCTTAATCAATCTGTTTGATGCCCCCTCAATGACAGTTTCGATTGTTTTCATAAAATCCCTTTGGTTCAAACCTGGCTCAATTGGTGGCATAAATTCCATTATGGCAACACCTGGTCTCCGTAATATCGCCCTTTTGGGCCAGAAACAGCCGACATTAGTCGCAACCGGTACACAGTGCTTGCTCAACATTTCATAAATTACATAGGCTCCAATTTTATAGGGTAATTTCTGATTTGGAGCGACCCGGGTTCCCTGTGGGTATATGACGAGTTGGCTTTCTGTTGTCTGCCTAGAACTTACACCCTGTATCAACTGGTTAATTGCCAGTTTCTTTTTGCCCCTATCCACAACAACACACCCTATTTTTCTCGCAAAAAATCCTATAATAGGTGTGTTTCTGAGCTGCTTCTTCATGACAAAGCGCGGTTTTGGCAAAACGCTGCATAATATTAAAATATCAAAGAAGGACTGGTGTTTGGAGCAGACCAAAACTTCATTTTTTGGTGGCGTACCTCTAATCTCTGTTTTCAAACCAACCAGAAACCTGGCAGAAATCCTTACCCAAAGGCAATATTGCCTTATTCCTTTGAAAGTCAATTCCCGACTGATGAGTGTCAGAGGCATGTAAATCAGGGCCATTATGACCATGACCAGATACATCTGGAAAATGAAAATCAAAGATTTCATCCATTGCATAGCCAGTTCCTATTTCGATTGTAATCAAGAGACTATTTTTCAAAGTCCAAGAACATCAAACATGTCGTATAAGCCTGGCGATTGATCCAAACCCCACAGCGCCGCCTTCAGAGCACCCAATGAATAAATTGATCGATCGGTTGCAATGTGTGAAAGTATTATCCTTTCCCCATTTCCCGCAAAGATAACCTCATGCTCACCGATTATACTGCCGCCCCTGATTGCAGAAAAACCAATATTTCCTCTTTTTCTGGGACCCACCTGGCCATGTCTGGGCTTTTCCATGTGATCCATCAAAGATACATTCCGGCCTTTGGCTGCAGCTTTACCCAACATAAGTGCCGTACCCGAAGGCGCGTCTACCTTGTGGTGATGATGTGCTTCAACGATTTCGATGTCAAAGTCAGCATCGAGAGAAGCTGCTACCGTTTCGGTAATTTTCTCCAACAGGTTTACTCCCATTGACATATTACCTGCCTTGATAATAACTGTTTTTTCCGAAGCCCTTTTAATTTGTTGCTCCTGTTCCTGGTTTATACCAGTGGTTCCGATAACATGAACAAATTGTAAACTCGTTGCCAATTCTGCAAGGGATCTACTGGTTGAAGGAGAACTAAAGTCAATGACGGCATCAACTTCTCTAAATGCCGCTTCGGCATTATCCAGAACAGTAATTTCAAGCGGACATTCTGGATTGACCTCAAGCAGGGTTTTACCAATCCACGGGTGACCGGCAATTTCTGTTACAGCATCTAAATTCATCATTTCTGAGTTGGTAATAGCCTTAATAAGCATTTGTCCCATTCTGCCAGAGGCACCCACCACTCCAATTCCAGGTAACTTATCCACCTTCAAATCTCCAAGAAATACTTACATTAAAGCAAAAGTAATTATATACATTTTTTAGTTTTCCTGTGATAACGGTAAATGGTTCTTTAAAATGGTCAAATCAACAAGAGGCCCGGGTGGATTTACCCAACGTCAACTGCGTGTCGGTGAACTTGTACGCCGAGGTCTGGCGGAAATTCTCTTTCAGTGGGACTCGTACAGCGAAACCTTATCCCCTGTTTCCATCACAATTGGCGAAGTCAGGATGTCCCCTGACTTGAAAAAAGCTACCGTCTTTGTATCTCCCCTTGGAGGAGACCGCATGGAAGAAACGGTAACATCTCTAAATGAAAGCAGGCGAGAGATTAGACACCAGCTAAACAAGAAATTGGCACTGAAGTTTTCTCCCAGCTTGTATTTTGTTTCTGATCCGCTCTATGATCAAATGGACAATACCAGGAGGTTGTTTAACCTGGATGAAGTCAAACGGGATCTCTAATCCTTGAGATTTTAACCTTATGCCCTCTAACCATAACACCAAGAACAAGGTATCCGGTTGGTTGGTTGTTAACAAGCCCCCTGGAATTACTTCCAATCGTGTTGTGAACATCTCGAAAAAGATTTTTAAGTCAAAAAAAGCTGGTCATGCCGGTACTTTGGACAAACCAGCAAGCGGCATACTTGCTGTTGCTATTGGCGAAGCAACGAAAACCATACCATTTGTCACAAATTCCTTTAAGGGCTATCGCTTTGTTGTAAACCTTGGGGTAGCAACAGATACTGATGACGCCACTGGAAAAATAATCAACCAAACCGACATTATACCTACAGAGAAAGCCATCGGTGAAGCCTTGATATCCTTCCGAGGCAATATTTTACAGGTGCCACCACAATATTCTTCGGTGAAGATTGATGGTCAAAGGGCATATAAGATGGCTGTAGGTGGCCAGAAGGTTGAGATCAAACCCCGACCTCTCAAAGTAAAAAGACTCGAATTCAAGGGGTGGATTTCAAACAACCAGATTGAACTCGAAATGGATTGTAGCAAGGGTGGATACGTTCGATCAATCGCCAGAGATTTGGGCCTAAAGTTAGGTTGTTTGGCCCACGTAGACAACCTGACCAGAACATGGTCTGGCCCTTTTGAATTGGCGCATGCACAACCGTTTTCTAATCTAACCGAAATAACACCTGAAAACAACCCATTTGATTGGTTGCTCCCCTTGGAAAAAGGCTTTTATGATCTCCCTGAAATTAATTGTAACCTTAACCAAGTTAAAGATATCCGACATGGTAAGACAGTTTCTTTTTCAAACGTGCCCGTTGAGGATAACTCTAAGGTCTGGGTTTCCTCAGAAGGCAAGGCCATCGCCTGGGGATTCATTTTGTCTAACGTATTTCACCCCAAAAGGATTATCAATCAGTATTGATTTCCACGATTAGCGACCAAAAAAAATAAAAAGCACCTGCTAGGTACAGGTAACACCGGCATAAAAATGCTATAGTTACCGAAACAATGTTTTGGCACAATAGGCTTTGTGAGTTCCACTCCTCTTCATCCGTCGTCCAAGGCGAGTCTTGCGTTGACACCGTCTACGGAATGGTTTGATTTGGGTGACGATTATGGTGACAGGTTGGAGATCACCCATGTTCCGATGAGTTTAGCCAAGGGCCTTTGATGGGAGTGTTTGTTATGGTACGATCCGCACGCCGGCTTCGGGTTTAGAATTAACAAGAACGCAACCTTGGTATAGTTCCCTATTTTATTGTAGGGGACTCAACTAGGCTGATTTATGATACTTGCAGGTTTGAATTTATCTTAACATGTTTATCATTCAAACAAAAAATGACTAAAAAAGGATTTTATATCCTCATTTTCATGAGTATTTGCTTTTTTGGTATACAAACTATACGCTTATATATTATAGAAGCCAGTCTTTCTCTTATCAGAAAATTACTAATTCCTAAAATTCAGTAAGATTTATTTCATATTGCAAATATAGATCCATAGGAATAGATAGATTTTTTAAACTAAAGATTCAGACAAAGTTATGGTAAAGAATAATGATGAATTTCAATTCTTACCTCAAAGGAGCAACAATACAATTAATCAGTGTACTGTTGTAGTGTGGTTGGTATGCAGAAGAACGGCCCCTTCGATTCTCGAGCCATAGCAAATAAAATTCTAGATTATGCGGATCAGAAAGATACGCCTCTAACCATCATGCAGTTGCTTAAACTAGTTTATTTAGCACATGGATGGTGGCTAAAATTTACGAATGGCCATCCATTGACTAGCACATTGCCACAAGCATGGAAATACGGACCTGTATATCGTGAGGTGTATAATGCTTTTTCAAGATTTGACAAGCGCCCAATTACGGGTCGAGCAGTTGATCCTATTACAGGTTTTGAATTCTACGCAGACATGTCAAATGAGGTCAAGGCTATACTTGAGGAGGTGGTATTGTCATACGGCAAACATCATGCGTTTGTACTCTCTGATTTGATGCACAAACCTGGAACACCTTGGTCTATTACCGTTGAAAAATTTGGATATTACAAGCCCATCAAAAATGACTTGATTCAAAGGGAATTCGATGACCTCAGACAGCAGTGATTCTGAATTTAATATCTCTGATAATAGAGATACAATTTCTCATGATGCTGGTAAAATCCCATCATATAATGATGATATTGCTGAAATTCGAAGCGTTTTGATGAATTAGAATTATTAAATGAACAAAATATAGCTAAGGAATTACAGACAAAATTATCTGAATATGTAACTGATTTAAAGGAAGAGTTAAAAGATATAAATAGATTTAGGTTCTGGATTACACTAATTTCAGTTATTATGTCAGTTTGTCTATTTCTTTTTATAATCTTGATATCTCTTAATCCACCGATTTGGTTTTCCAAGTTGGATAGTGAATTCCAAATACCTTTAATTCTTTCTCTTGGTGCCAGTTCTGTATTTTTAATGGCAATATTGTTACGTGGAGTTTATCGTACCAGAAGTGACCGTAATGATATACTTCCTGATCACCTTAAGCAGCTTTTAGATGTGGTAAACAAACAAGATAAATGATGAGTCAATAGATTTGTAATTTGTACAAACACAAACAACCACATAATCAATATTCAATGAACTTGAATAAAGTTTGAGTTATTAGCTGAAATCATTGTGTAGATAGTTTTATCAACACACCATAGACAGTTATCTGTTATTGAATTCAATTTATCTTAATTGGTTACTAGGTCAGTTTGTAGCATTATTCTCTTGGGCAGCAGCTATATTCTCTGCTCCAACATCCCCCTCGAACTTTTCCCAAGCAGGTAATGTTGCATCAACCCAAGCCTGTCATTGCTCATAGGTCAAGTTAATGAACCGTTTGCCGGCATCAAGGATGGCCTGCTTGGCACTTTTCATTAACTGCAAAGGCTTCATCATTTCTTTGTTCGGTTACTTCACTCAATATCTGGGCCACTGATTGTGTTACCAACATATTAATCCTTAATAATGTGCTTCTTATGCCCAATTAAGCAGGTGAGGACAATAGGTATCTATCTTGATTTACGCTTATCAGTGTGATAGGCGCATTTTACACGACTAAAAATTGCTTCGTTCAAGCAAAATATCCACGGGAAAGAGCAGTTCAATGCCAAAGATTCATGCCCTAAATCGTCATCTATATCTTGGGTGCTAGCACTAAACAGGTTTGCCCCATATAGCGGTTCGTATTCAGTTACCCTTGGGCATTACGTGATCGGAGCTGCATGAGTAAGTTCAATCAGGAAAAGCGGGTATTCGATCGCTTGAAGTCTGATTGTTCCGAAGATGCCAAATATGAATATGAATATATTCTGTCCATTTTGATTGAACGCTACAACACAACCATTTATGAAAATCGGTTTATCGTAGGTGGTACTGTTGAGGTCTTTACCTATGCTCTGTTAAAATCGGTTGGTATTGAATGCTCCCTTTATGGCAGTCAGGCAAAATCAGGTGATATTATTCTCCCAAATAACAAGAAATTATCAGTAAAAGGCACATTTACCGGCAAGATCAGTGACGTAAAGTTGGTAAATCAATTAGGTGGTGGAAAAAGATATTGGGATACAGCAACTCTATTTATTATTTCTGGCACTGGAATTGTGTATGGAACACCAGAAATGGTTGAAGAAGAATACATCAAGCAAGTTAGTGATGGTGTTGTTTTGAAAGGGAAAGCCCTGCGGGAAATAAGTCAAAACCCCAACAATGTATTTGAAGTTGATATTGTGCCAAAACCTCCGACGGAAATGACTGGTTTTAGTCATAAGGCAAGTGTGGCGGTAGCGAAGCAAATCATGTTTGAAAACAAGGCAACAACCCTTATCAAATCAACGGATTTGGATTGATGGGCAACATTGTATATAGTTCCCATTTAATATATCCTTTTGTCAAAAAATTCCCTGAAAAGGGAACATTTAATCTAATTTTGAAGAAATTAGACTTATTCGTAATTTTCGTGTATAGGTTTTAATCGCAATAATGCATTCAAGGTCTGAGAATGAAATTTCTAACTGGAGAATTGCCGTTAGTATGCGACGAGGTTTGGAAATGCGTCTTCTGCAGGTTTCTATTGAGGAAGGTAGGTGCTTGAACCTCTCAGGCACATAGTCCTAGGGATGGGAGAATAATCAATGAATGAATTTCCAAATAAAGACTTGGTTGCCACCAAAGGAATTATGAAGGGTCTTCATAGCGGGATGGGTATAGCTGCCAAAGCTATGGTTGTCTGCTTTGTGGTCTTTACAGTTCTCAATGTAGAATTTGCCAATAGCATATATTCAGCCGTAAGGGGGTGGATCGAAGCAACTCTAAGTTGGTATTACATTTTGGTGGCGATAGTCATATTTCTGGTTTGCATATTCCTAATGTGTTCAAAATACGGGACCATCCGGCTTGGGGATGACGATGCACGACCGGAATTCAGCAATTTTTCATGGTTTGCCATGTTATTTTCGGCCGGTGTTGGCATAGGTATTCTATTTTTTGGGGTTGCTGAACCCGTTTTCTACTTTGACAATTCAGGTGGCTTTGGCTATCCGAACAATCCCCATGCTGATGCAGCAGGCGTAACCCAGCTGGATCAACAACGGGCAGTGTTTGCCATGCGAACAACTTATTTTCACTGGGGTTTCCATGGTTGGGCCATTTATGTGTTGATTGGACTTTGTTTGGCATATTTCGGTTTCAGGAAAAAACTGCCTTTAACATTGCGCTCAGCACTTTATCCAATTATTGGGGATAAAATTTATGGCCCTGTCGGACATGCCGTTGATCTTTTAGCCGTTTTCGGAACCGTCTTCGGGGTCGCCACGTCCTTGGGCTTGGGTGTCAATCAAATGGCAACCGGATTAAATGTCCTTTTTGGCATTGACCCTGGTATCGTAACTCAAATCATTCTTATTGTCGTTATATCTATCGTCGCAACTTTATCCGCCGTTTCTGGTGTGGGCAATGGAATTAGAATAATTTCCGAGTGGAATATATGGCTTTCTGTCGTACTGTTAGCCTTCTTTTTGTTCTGGGGGCCAACGCAATGGTTAATGGGCTTCTTCGTAACTTCAATCGGTGATTACCTCTGGAATGTACTTCCAATGGGATTCTGGACAGCCGGAACTGACGAAAATATAGCCTGGCAAGGAGGTTGGACCATCTTTTATTGGGGCTGGTGGATTTCCTGGGCACCTTTTGTGGGAATGTTTATAGCCAGAATAAGCCGCGGTCGTACCATTCGAGAATTCATGGTTGGTGTTTTGTTTGTACCTACCACAATAGCATTCTTCTGGCTTTGCATGTTTGGCGGTAATGCCATTTACATGGAATTGTATGCAGAAGGGGGTGTTGGAACGGCAGGTATAATTGATATTGTCATGAGCTGGAATTTGCCGGGTGCACTTTATGGTGCGATTGATAATTTGACCACAATGTCTGCTCTGAGTTGGGCCATGTCGGCACTGGCGACCCTCTTGCTGGCTACATGGTTTATTACTTCTTCCGATTCTGGAACTCTGGTTATTACTACCATGTTATCGATGGGAGATGATAATCCCCCACAACGATTCCGCATCGTTTGGGGACTTGGTGAGGGTTTTGTCGCAGCTGTTCTCCTGATGGCAGGTGGCTTGGGAGCACTTCAAACTGCTTCAATTGCAGCCGCGCTACCAATTTCGGTAATCATGATCTTCATGGCTTGGGGTCTGGTGAAATCACTGGCCGAAGATTCAAGCGCAGTTACCAGATCCCCAATGGTAGAACCGGAAACCTCTTAGCGTACTAAATCGCAACGGAAAAGAATAAAATTCTTGACAGGGCCTTTGAAGGCCTTGTCGCTCTGATGAGAGTTGATGAAAATTTTTACCTAAAGAATGCTAAAATCTTGACTCTTGAAAAGAGGTCAAATATATGTCCCTATTCTGTTTTTATTGATCCATCGGCTGTTTTTTAGCTTGGTGGTCTTGATTTATTGCAAGTTTTCTCAATATAAACCAATCCACCTTTGCCAGTAACATTTTTACATGGTGGAATAACAGTATATTCTTAGGGGTTAGAATGGCACGTATTGCGGGCGTAAACATACCAACGAGGAAAAGAGTTCCTGTCGCATTAACCAGTATCTATGGAATTGGATACCAATCAGCACAAAAAATTTGTGATGCCGTGGGAATAGAACAATCGGCCAGGGTCAATCAACTCACCGACCTTAATGTCAAGGAACTTCGGGAACACATTGATCAAAACTACATGGTTGAGGGTGATTTGCGCAGGGATGTCCAAATGAACATTAAGAGAATGATGGATCTTGGATGTTATCGTGGCCTCCGACATCGGAGAGGGTTGCCAGTCAGAGGACAAAGAACGCATACGAATGCCAGAACCCGCAAAGGTCCAGCCCGACCAATAGCCGGCAAGAAAAAATAAAGGAGATGTGTCTTGGCTCGTGAAAAGCCCCGTTTAAAGAGAAAAGAACGCAAGAATATCGCGGTCGGAGTTGCTCATGTGAGTTCCTCTTTCAATAATACAAAAATTTTGATTTCAGATATCCAAGGTAATGCGATCGCATGGTCTTCGGCCGGAACTGTCGGCTTTAAAGGGTCTCGCAAATCTACCCCCTACGCTGCTCAGTTGGCAGCTGAGGATGCCGGCAGAAAGGCCCGCGAGCACGGTGTCAAGTCCCTTGAAATAAGGGTGCAAGGTCCCGGCTCAGGCAGAGAAAGTGCCCTTCGTTCGCTGGCCTCAGTTGGTTTTGATATCACTTCAATCAGGGATGTGTCTCCCATTGCCCACAATGGTTGCCGCCCACCAAAAAGAAGAAGGGTTTAATCACTCTTCGCCATTTTAACTTAGTTTTTCGAGACATTCCCGGTGCTGGAACCACTGGGGAAAAGGATGGAGGCTAATCTATGTTCCAAGATAACTGGGAAAAACTTATCTCCCCAACCGTGGAGGAGAAGTCAGGAAGTAATCCTAATCAGATGACACTTGAAATCGGGCCTCTGGAACGTGGCTTCGGTTTAACCATAGGTAATGCCTTGCGCAGGGTGCTCTTGTCCTCTCTGCGAGGAAGTGCCATCATTGGTGTTGAAATAGAAAAGGTCGTGCAGGAGTTCTCACCAATCCCTGGAGTACGGGAAGATGTCATAGATATCTTGCTGAACCTCAAGGGTGTTGTTGTTAAGTCTGATGATCGCAAACCACGGAAAATGCTGTTGAAATCATCACAACCCGGCGAAGTAACCGCCGGTATGATTAATCAGGTAACTGGTGTTGAAATACTTAATCCCCGACATGTCATATGTCATTTGGATCGTGATGCTTCGATTCAAATGGAACTTACGGTGGGGGTTGGTAAGGGATATGTTCCTGCCGAATTGAACAAACCAGCCGATGCGGCGATAAATTTCATACCCATTGACGCAATCTTTTCGCCCGTTAAATCGGTGTCGTATAAGGTTCAACCAGCTAGGGAGGGGAAGATTCTGGATTACGATAGGCTCATACTGAATGTCGAAACAGATGGTTCAGTCATACCCAAAGATGCCGTTGCGTATGCCTCCAGAATTATCCAGGAATATTTCCAGATCTTTATCAATTTTGATGAACCGACCAAATTAAAGCAGGAAGAGGACGTTCCAGAAGCCGTGATAGATACCAATCTTTACAAGAAGGTAGGGGTCTTGGAACTTTCAGTCAGGTCGGCCAATTGTCTTAAAAACGACAATATCATCTATGTTGGTGATCTGGTTCAAAAGTCTGAACAGGAAATGTTGAAAACTCCAAATTTTGGTCGTAAATCACTGAATGAAATCAAGCAAATTCTATCGACTATGGACCTATCACTAGGAATGGATATTCCAGATTGGCCGCCAGAAGATATTGAACAGCTCTCCAAAGAGTTGGAAGAGAAGGATATGTAATTATTTCCCAGAACTAATTACTAAATTTGTACAGGATATAAGGTAACTATAATGCGACACAGCGGCGGATACAGATATCTCAACAGAACCAGTGAACATCGAAAGGCCATGTTTGCCAATATGGCTGGGTCTCTGATTGAACATGAACAGATCAAGACAACCCTGCCAAAAGCCAAGGAATTAAGAAGGGTTATTGAAAAGCTCATTACCTTGGGCAAGAAAGGTGATTTGCACGCTCGACGAATGGCTAGTGCCAAACTGAAACAAAGTAAGCATACCCAGAAACTTTTTGATGTTCTTGGACCCAGATATGCCAAACGTAATGGTGGTTATACACGTATAATCAAAGCAGGTTACCGTTATGGTGATCGAGCGCCCATGGCCGTTATTGAATTGGTTGAAAGGGATACTGAAGCTAAGGGAAAAATCGATCGTGAAAGGATTACTGAAAAAGAAGCAGAGGAATCATAGTGACCTTCAATCTTTGTTGCGTTCCTGACATTTGAAATCCTCACAACGAAACAGAAATTGACTTTTTCATTTTTCGTTTTGATTTTGATGGTATAATCAGAACCTCAGTAATTTTTCCTACCGGGTTTATCCAATAGGTTTTTGGTGGAAGCCATTACCCTTAAGCAAGTGCCGTGACCAATCTTCTTAATCAAATAGAAAACCAAGCCGAATTATCAGCGCCATTACGACCCTTGGCAGATCGCCTACGGCCAGATAACATGGCAGAGGTTATAGGTCACGAAGATCTCATTGGTGACGGCAAGCCCATAAATAATCTGATTGCCTCGACAAACCTCCCATCCATTATATTGTGGGGGCCTCCCGGCGTTGGCAAAACAACCATAGCCCGTTTGATTGCTCAAAAAAAAGATTACCACTTTGTTCAAATAAGTGCTGTCTTTTCCAATACTTCCGAATTGAGAAAAATTTTTGCTAAGGCACGGGCTCATTGGAAAGATGGCAAGGGAACGGTATTGTTCGTGGATGAAATCCACCGTTTCAACAAAAGCCAGCAGGATGGCTTTCTGCCTTATGTTGAAGATGGAACCATCAAATTAATTGGCTCGACAACTGAGAATGTCTCATTCGAAATAAATCCAGCTCTCTTGTCAAGGGTTAGGGTTTTAAGTTTATCAAGACTCAACCAAAATGATCTGGAGAAACTGGCCCTCCGAGCAGAGAAGTGCCTGGAAGCCCCCTTGCCCCTTACCAAAGAGGCCCGCCAATGGTTGTTGGTTATGGCCGATGGTGATGGTAGAAGTCTTTTGAACAATATTGAGCAGCTTTGTGCACTGAAACCGGATAAAGACCTAGATGCGAATGCATTGTCCTCTTTCCTGACACAACGAGCAACATCATATGATAAAACTGGCGATTGGCACTATAACTTAATTTCAGCCCTCCATAAATCAGTACGTGGGTCTGACCCTGATGCAGCACTTTACTGGTTGGCCCGTATGATACATGCGGGTGAGGATCCTCATTACCTGCTAAGAAGAATTACTCGGATGGCTGTAGAGGATATTGGGCTAGCAGACCCTGATGCCTTGGAACTTGCAATTAATTCCTGGGTAGCCTTTGATAGATTGGGTAGTCCTGAAGGCGAACTCGCAATTGCTCAAGCGATCATATATTTAGCGTTGGCACCAAAATCAAACGCCAGTTATGTCGCATACAAAGCGGCGATTAGGGATGCTAAAGTTTCAGGTTCTCTTCAACCCCCCAAACACATTCTCAACGCCCCTACGAAACTGATGAAAGATTTCGGATTTGGTAAGGGTTATAAATACGACCATGATCTCCCCCATGGTTTTTCGGGGCAAAATTATTTTCCAGAAAGACTTAACCGAGTAAAATACTATAAGCCAATGAAGAAAGGCTTTGAGCACACCCTGGCCAAGAGATTGAAATATTTTGAGGACCTGAGAGTACAGCTCTACAAGGAAACCACCCAAGAGACAAAACAATGATAGGGACTTTTGTTCAGATCGCTATCGGTGGTGCGGCAGGCGCTACTTCACGCTATCTTGTCACTTTGGGTGTATCAACAATTATGGGGAATAAATTCCCATACGGAACTTTGTTTGTCAATATAATCGGTTCCCTTTTAATGGGCTTCATCATTGCCTTAATGATAGAGAATTTGACTTTATCTGATCGTTATACACCCTTTGTGATTACCGGTTTCCTGGGCAGTTTTACAACCTTTTCAGCTTTTTCATATGACTTTTGGCAGCTGTCAAGTACAGGTAAGATTGAACATGCCATACTATACGCCCTGATCTCTTTTATACTAGCGATTGGAGCTCTCTATCTAGGTATGTTTTTGGCAAGGGTCTGGTTGCATTGATAGATTTCTCCAAGGAAATTATCGGAACTGATGATGCTGATCAGCGCCTAGACAGGTGGTTGCGGCGAAAGTATGGGAAACTTCCACAATCACTTATTGAGAAAATGTGCCGCAAGGGAACTGTGAAAGTTGATAACAAAAAGGTTAAGCCTTCTTTTCGCTTGGAATCCAACCAGATTATTTTATTGCCTGTAACCTTAGGCAAGAACATTACAAAACTTAAAAAAACTGAGGTCCTGAGCGCTACTGATCATAAAATTATTGGCCAGTTGAATTCAAATATCATTTATGAGGATGAATACCTGATGGCCATCAACAAGCCTCCGGGGCTGGCGACGCAAGGCGGAACAAATCAGAATAGGCACATTGATAAATATCTTGCGCAATTAAGCCTCAATGCCGAAAGCAATCATTTGCGTTTGATCCACCGTTTGGACAAATATACTTCCGGGGTGTTGCTTGTAGCCAAATCCTTGGCGGCAACCAGAGAGATGATGAAATTGTTCAAAAACAAAAATATAAATAAATCCTATTGGGCAGTTTCACATGGCGTGCCTAAAAAACAAACAGGTGGAATCAAATCCTCACTTGTTAAAGATACCTCACAACCAAGCCGCAAAATGGCAAGCATGTCATTGTCAAATCTTTCTTCTGAAAAAAAAGCCAAAATAGCCATTACGAAATATGCTGTACAACACACTTTCGGTACGCTTCTATCATTCCTTGTTTTATCCCCTCAAACAGGAAGAACGCATCAGTTGAGGGTTCATTTATCTTCGATGGGTCATCCCATATTGGGAGACCTTAAATATTCCTCCAAAGCATTAACTGCTAACCTCCCGGCTGACATTCAGGCAACAAATTTAGCCT
This sequence comes from Paracoccaceae bacterium, assembly GCA_022822495.1. GTDB lineage: Bacteria > Pseudomonadota > Alphaproteobacteria > Rhodobacterales > Rhodobacteraceae > MPNP01. The sequence goes on from JAJEBQ010000052.1 coordinate 95,122, forward strand.
CAAGTATGTTCCTGCATGCTCGAAGTATAGAATTTCAACATCCTTTTTTCCAAAAGGAGATTACAATCACAGCTGAGGCGCCTCAACATTTCGAGGTATTGTCTAAGTATCTGGAATGGGATTTGAAGTGCTTTGGATAGGCTGGATATATCAATGAATGAGTGGACCGGTAGAAAATTCTGGCAAGATGTACGGATAAGAGAATTGCCAGAAGGATTTGGAATCCAGATTGATAGCAATTTCGCCATGACACCTGCCAAGAATCTGCTGGCGGTTCCTTGTTTGGTTCTTGCGGAAAAGATTTGCGCAGAGTTTAAAGGTCAGGAAGAGAAAATCAACCCCGCCACTATGCCTTTTACCAGATTGACAAATACCACGATTGATCGCGTTCCTGTTACCCGTAGTAGTATGATTGAAGCCCTTTTGAATTATGGTGAAACCGATCTTTTATGCTACCGAACCAACTCGCCCCCTGAACTTATTGAATGGCAATCCAAAAATTGGGATCCTGTCTTGGTGTGGCTGGAAGAAGAGTTTGCCATCAGGATAAAAACAGGTCAAGGTATTCTACCGTTTACCCAGGACAGTAATGCCATTAAAGTCTTCAGGGACAGGATACTTACCTTGGACCATTACAAGTTGAGTGGTCTCAGTTCCATGGTCCCTTTATTGGGTTCTTTAATGTTGGGCTTAGGCTACCTTTTTGGATATGCTTCAAAAGACATAATTTGGAAGTTGTCCAGGATTGATGAGGATTGGCAAGAGCAGAAATGGGGAGTAGACCCTGAGGCTCAACAAGTTACAGAAAAAAATTACAACGATTTCCTTGTCGCTAGTTTCTTTGTTGATCTAACTCTTGGGTAGTTGGTGTTAGGAGATTATTCTCTAGAGACTGTTTTTCTGTACAAAATAGCTTCTCGTGCTATTTAGATTGGCTTGACGGTTCCGATTTAGTGATATTCTGGAAACTATTCTTTTCTGATATGAGGGGAAATATAAATGAGTGCATTTTGGAGAGATCACAGCCCGTCCCGCCCTCCTTGACGTGCTTGATATTCAGGGACGGACCGTGACTCTGGAGGCGATGCCGACACAACGCGCGACGGCACGGCTTTCACCGATGCCAGTGGGACCTCCATCTGGGCTCTGAAGGGGAAACCAAAAACACTGTACGAGGATATCAAACGGTCTTTGGACAATCCCGATCAGGCATCGTCCATCACGGTCTCGGACCCCAACGTGGACACCGGGCATGGCCGGATTGAAACCCGCACAGCATCGGTGTGTCATGACATTGATTGGTTGGGGGTACATAACTGGCCGGCCTTGGCGGCGATTGGATCGGTTACAGCACAACGCGAGATACGGGGGGAAACAGAGGAGTGAGACCCGCTACTTTATCATGAACAAGAAACGGAAACCGGAACAGTGACTCCGGCACGTCCGATCCCACTGGGCGCTTGAGAACGCGCTTCATTGGGTTCTCGATGTGACAATGAACGAAGATGATTGACGCAACCGTACCGGTCCGGGGCCGGAGACCTTGGCGGTCATGCGAAGGTTGGCCCTCAATCTGGCCCGTTTGGCCGTGGATAAGAGAACTCCATCCATTCGGGGAAGGCTTAAAAAAGCCGGATGGAATCACAATTATGCATTGAAACGTATCAGTTTGGCTGAACTTTTACCTGAAAATGGGGCAGTTCAAAAGCGATAGCCCTGATTCATTGCCATAATTAGGTTGAAAAATTTATAAAATTGATTTATGTAGGGTATCCATAAAAGTAACTGTAAAGGAGTTTTTATTTTATGAGAAGTGGTGATGAAATGCTGAAACAGATTGTGGACAAGTCTGCAGTCGACGCGACTTTCCGCCAACAACTGTTGGCAGAACCTAAGGGTACTATTTGCTCAGAATTGGGCATAACCATGCCTGAATCCATGTCCATCCATGTCCATGAGAGTGACATGCAGAGTATTCATATTGCACTACCCCCTGATCCAAATATTTCAGAGGAACAATTGGAAGCAGTCTCAGCCGGATTGTGTTGTTGC
>JAJEBQ010000018.1 GCA_022822495.1 Paracoccaceae bacterium
CATGAATTTTTATGATAACATAAGCCACCGGCCTACCAGCAACCCTTTTTATCCCTGCATCTACGATGAAAACATATTAGAAGGATTTTTTCGTTCAAAGAAAGACTGGTGATTCATGGCAAGGGAGGATGGCTAGGGAAAGTTGGAGAAACAAGTATATAATTCCCTAAATTTAAGTAACAGCACCTTAACTTTTACATTATTGTAAATTAGGTTTACCTAAGCACAAGCAGACATCCGAATTTTTGATTTATGCATAATATAAAATACATTCGCGAGAACCCGGAAGATTTTGATTATCACTTGACACGTCGGGCCCTGGAACCCATGTCCACTGAAATTCTATCTATTGATAGAATACGCCGACAAAAGATCAATGAAGCCGAAAAATTTCGAGCCGGCTTGAACCAACAATCCAAACAGGCTGGAATGGCCAAAGCAAAAGGTGATTTGGATGAATTCGAACGACTCCGGAAAGCCATTGTTGAAACAAAGGAAACAGCGCAAAAACTAGAGCAACAAGCCTCAGAGGAGAATCAGAAATTAAATGACCTCTTACTAACCATTCCCAACCTTGCTGCATTAGAAGTTCCCGTTGGAAGGAGTGAAGAGGACAATGTTGAGCTGCACCAGTGGGGGACCCCCATGGAATTTACTTTCCCCCCAAAAGAGCATTTTGATATTACCGGGGTTAAAGCAGGTATGGATTTTACGACCGCGGCAAAAATATCAGGCTCCCGTTTCGTCATTCTTTCCGGCAGCATTGCCAGATTACACCGAGCACTTGCACAATTTATGCTTGGTGTTCATACCGAAGAAAATGGTTTGACAGAGGTTTGGGCACCGGTATTGGTTAACCCCGAAACTATGCTGGGAACAGGTCAATTACCCAAATTCGCTGAAGACTCCTACCAGACACAAGAAGGAAAATGGTTGATTCCAACTTCGGAGGTGACATTGACTAATATTGTCAGCGGTATGATTGTTGATGAGGATTCCTTGCCTAGGAGATATTGTGCACATTCCCAGTGTTTCCGTTCCGAGGCGGGGTCTGCAGGCAAAGATACTGCAGGCATGCTAAGGCAACATCAATTTGAAAAGGTCGAAATGGTATCCATTACCAAGCCTTCCAAAAGTGAAGGCGAACAGGAAAGGATGCTTCGATGCGCCGAAGGGATTCTTGAAAAACTGAACCTTCCTTACAGAACCGTTGTCCTGTGTACAGGTGATATGGGGTTTGGGGCTAGAAAAACCTATGATATTGAGGTTTGGTTACCTGGTCAGCAAAAATATCGCGAGATAAGCTCTGTGTCCAACTGTGGTGATTTTCAGGCACGAAGAATGAATGCCAGGTACAGACCCAAAGAGGAAAAAGCAACACACTTTGTGCACACCTTGAATGGATCTGGATTGGCAGTTGGAAGAACCCTCATCGCGGTTTTGGAGAATTACCAAAACGAGGATGGAAGCATTACCATTCCTGATGTGCTGGTTCCTTTACTTAAGGGAGCAACAAGCATACTTCCTGATGGTGAATTCAATCAATAATAGCTGTTTCTTGGAATCATGACTGCACCAATGAGGATTTTACTAACCAATGACGATGGAATTGATGCTCCCGGTTTGAAGTCACTTCAAGCCATTGCAACCGAACTCGCAGGTGAAAATGGTGAGGTGTGGGTTGTTGCACCAAATAGTGAACGTTCAGGTACCGGACATTGTGTTTCCTTTAAAACACCCTTTGAAATCGAAAAGGTCGGCTCAAGAAGGTATAAAGTGGATGGCTTTCCTGCCGATTGTATATTGGCAGGGATTTATCAAGTAATGGATAAACTGCCTGATCTCATCTTGGTTGGAGTTAATCGAGGAAATAACTCAGGTGAGAATGCTATGTATTCAGGGACTATCGGTGCCGCCATGGAAGGAGCGCTCCAGGGCATTAAATCTGTTGCTTTGTCCCAATATTTTGGTCAAGGAAATATCCGACTTGCAAATCCATTCGAAGCAACCGATGCTTACGCCTTGACCCTGGTTAAGGACCTGTACTATAATACTCCTTGGGACAGACAAGACTATCAAATATTTTTCAATGTTAACTTTCCGCCTTATCGTGCTAGTGAAGTAAAGGGGGCAAGGCTTGTGAGGCAGGGCCAACGAAAGAATACAAAATTTTCAGCTGGATTTTATGAAACCACCCCAAAGGGAGAATTACTAACGGTTCAAGGGGGGATACAAGTGAATCGGAGCGACGAAGGTACCGATGTGAATGCCAACTTGGATCAATATATTTCAGTCACACCAATGCGCGCAGATCTAACCGACCATGATCTGTTGGACAAGATTGATATTACTTTGGCTACATGAGTAAGGGGTGATGGAAGATCTGATTAAAACTCTTAAAAATCAAGGTATTGAGGACAAAGCGGTACTTGCGGCCATGAGTAAGGTTGATCGCAAGGATTTTGTACCACCTTCATTTAAGCATCGTGCTTATATGGATATTCCCATTTCAATCGGCAGCGGTCAGACAATCAGCCAACCGACGGTCGTTGGTTTGATGACCCAGGAGTTGCAAATCCAATCTACTCACAGAGTTCTGGAAGTAGGAACTGGTTCTGGATATCAAACCATGGTCCTTTCGTATTTGGCGAGGCATGTGTATACAACAGAAAGAATAAGATCACTGCACCAGAAAGCCAAAAACCTTATTTTACAGAAATACAAGCGTGAAAATATCAGTTTCGTTTATTCTGATGGTGCATTGGGATTGCCCGATGCAGCTGAGTTTGATCGGATAATCGTAACCGCTGCCTCCGAAGAGGTTCCAAGGAATCTTATGGCGCAACTGAAGATCAATGGGGTCATGGTATTGCCTGTGGTTGAAAGTGAATGGCAACAAAGGTTAGTCGTTGTAAACAAAACAGAACCGGAAGTAGAATATAAAGAAGTCTGTGCAGTCAGATTTGTACCACTAATTGCGGGTACCGAGAATGCCTAAGCAGCACAAATGGCAAATACTAATTTGGTTTGGGGAGATACCATGATAAGGTATTTATATCGATTTTCACTAGTTTGTTCCTGCCTTTTCTTGCTGGCAAATTGTGCGCCGGATATCCGTGATGAAGTTACCAAGAACCCGAATCCAAAGGTTCCATTTGATGAGTTGCAAGCATGGCCCAAACCTGATGCAGACGGCATATTTCAGTTTGATAATCGCAGATATATTGAGGTCCGTTTCGGTGAGGACCTCTATGATATTGCCAAAAGATCGGATGAAGACACGATGGTCATTGCGGAATTAAATCAAATCAATCCCGACACTCCTCTCCAGCCTGGTAAAGTGCTTCTTCTTCCAAATAGGACACCTTCTTCGGAGGAATTGGATGCTACTGGCTATATCGTCAATGACGATATAAAATCAGAATTTGAAATAGATATTCGTGGAAAAACAGAGAATTATTATCGCCACCGCGTACAAAAAGGGGAAACCGCATATACTATTGCCAAACTTTATGGTATTTCAGTAAGGACCCTGGCTGATTGGAATCAGCTGGATGCTGATTTTGCTGTTACAGAGGGTGAAATACTTATCATTCCCGCAGCAAATCAAATTCTTGAAGAGGGCACCCAGGAGATCGTTGAAACTGAGCCCAAGCCGGTCGAAATTGAAGAAAAGATTGAGGAACCTGTAACCTCGGTTAAGGAGCAAACTGAGGAACAGCCCGAGGTCATCGTTGAAGAGACCCCTACAGAAGAACAAGAACCCGTTGTGGTTGTCAAGGAACCTGAGCCATTACCCCCAGGAGAAATTGATTGTGATAACTTTGCCCCTGCTCAGTTTGGGTTTAGTCCACCCCTTCAGGGAGAACTGGTCAAGGACTATTCGAATGAACCTGCGGCTAATAAAGGCATTGATATTGCAGCACCGGTTGGATCCTCGGTATTTGCTGTTGGAGAAGGTAAAGTTGCTTTAATTTCAGATCTGGCAGAAGGTACCAAAGTGCTCCTGGTTCTCCATGATTGCAATGTGTTTTCAATTTACCAGAATTTGCAGGATATTACCTTGGAGCGTGGAGACTTGGTTGATAAAGGTCAAAAAATTGGAACCCTTGACTCAGCCTTGGGGTACTTGCATTTTGAAATTCGGTTAGGTCCCGATTCAGCCGATCCCAAGGAATACCTCCCATCTAGCAGTTATACGAACTAACTGTTGGTTATTCGTTTTTGAAATACCTTAAGTTTTAAACTGGGTTTACACAACACGTAATGTAATCCCTAAGGTTTATTTCGTTTGAGGTATTTTACAGGAGAATGCTATGACAAACAAGATAGCACTCATAACGGGCGCTGGGACAGGTATTGGAAGATCTGCCGCGCGCTCTTTGGCAAAAATTGGATATAAATTAGTTTTGGTTGGAAGACGTTCAGAACCATTACATGAAACATCCTCTTTTTGTGAAAATACTGAAACTCTTTGTGTACCAACCGATGTTTCAGACCCTATTCAAGTAAAAAACCTATTTGATCAGGTTAATAATCGTTTTTGCAGGCTAGATCTTTTGTTCAACAACGCGGGAATTGGAACGCCACCTGTTGGAATAGATGAATTGACCTTTGAAGATTGGAACAATTGCGTGAAGGTCAATCTAAACGGTTCCTTTCTTTGCGCCAAGCATGCCTTCGCCATGATGAAAGCACAAGATCCTCTGGGTGGGAGAATCATTAATAACGGATCCGTATCGGCACACTCACCAAGACCCAAAACAGTGGCCTATACTGCAACCAAACATGCCATTACTGGTCTTACCAAAAGCTTGTCACTAGATGGTCGGGAATTTGACATAAGTTGCTCGCAAATTGATATAGGTAACGCCGACACCGATATGGCAACAAAATTTAAGATTGGTGTCCCACAAGCCTCAGGTTTAATCAGTCCAGAGCCGGTATTTGATGTCGAGCATTGCGGCGAAGCTATTGCTTTTATTGCGCAATTTCCCTTGCGAACAAATATTCAGTTTCTTACTATCATGGCTACCAAAATGCCCTTTATCGGTAGAGGTTAAGGAAGATAAAGACTGATAAAGCAATCCACGGGAAAGGCTACCTTTTCCTGACTTTCTCACTATAGGTATTGCAACATCTTGTTTACAGACAGTCCCTCCAAAATGAATTGCTGAATGCCTCCATTTATAGGGTTTCGAAAATTGGATGGGTTTACAGGAAAAGTATCAAAGTCAGGAAAATTGAAGCTACAACCCCCATTGTGGAATCACTTCCAGATGAATTTTGATTCAAGAAAGATTAGGGCATTTTTGACAATCATCTTTGGATAAAGTTTCTTTCGATTTGATACCGAAACTGAAGCCACTTGGTGATTGGGGAACTCTGCTCCCTTCACAAATAGTCAGTGAAAACAAAAAATGGGAGATTTCGAGGCTGCAAATCCCTCGACGGGAAAAGATGTGTGCTACATTGAATTATGCGAAGAGGTACATTTGGGGGTTGGCAGTTTTCAGGTTATAAACCAGTCAGCTCAGGATAAAAGCCAAGACGCCAACACCGGTACCTACCGCTGCAAGAGTGACCAGAATAAGGCTCGTTTCCGGTTTGGCTGCTTCCACATCTCGTTTGACAGCTGCCTCGTCTCGTTTGGCCGCCTCGTCCCGCATTTTATGAAGGGTTTTATCAATATCCGTACGCATGGTCTTAAGGGTACCATCAATATTCAGTTCCATGATTCTGTAATCCTTCTTCAGAAGTTCAATTCTATGTTCCAGTTCTTGATTGTCAGGCTCTTCACTCATAAAAAGGACATAGCAAGGGTAACCAGATAAATCAATCCACAAACTTTTTTAAAAGTTGTCAAAACAAACTTACGCATTTTTCATACGTTCCAGCCACCTTTCGGATCACTCTACACCGATAAAACCTTCGCTCCTGGCTCCCGCAGAAAGATCAAACCAGAGCCGATCCTCTTCCACAAGGTTCTCCAGAATTTGAACCACCAGAGCATCGGTTGCATTCTTCCTTTTTGTCTTGACCTTGGCCAGAAAGGAAAATCCTCATGCAACCTAGGTCACAGAACAATCTTGATCATTACAGGCGTATGTATTCCCATAACCCATAATACGTAACCCCTTGCCAAAGAAAACATGAGATGACAACTAAGCACAATGTCATGGCATAGTAAAAAAAGAGTGTCCTTTATATGTTCCGACCGATATATCGGCAAGTAGTGAAGGCAACCTACCAATAGATCCTTCGAAGAGGTGATGAATGTATATTAACTTTTTGGTCAAAAATAACCCGATATCAAGATTCGAGGTTGTATTCGAGTTTTCCTGCAAGATTCAAGATATATTGCCATGCAACACGTCCAGATCTGGCACCTCTCGTTTGTTGCCATTCAATGGCATCAGAGTTGAGCATCTTCTCTGTTGCGGGTAAGCCGTAATGGAGGCTATACCTCTTAATTATTTCCAGATATAAATCCTGGTTACAAGGATGAAAGCCCAACCATAAACCAAACCGATCAGAAAGGGATACTTTCTCATCGACAGATTCTGATGGATTTATTGCAGTTGACCTTTCGTTCTCAATCATATCCCTTGGCATCAAATGTCGACGGTTAGAAGTCACATAAAAAATTACATTTTGGGGTCTACCTTCAACCCCACCATCAAGTGCTGCCTTCAATGTTTTGTAATTGTTCTCCTCCATACTAAACGAAAGGTCATCACAAAAAAGTACAAACCGTTCATTAGCTTCTCTTAAAACATCCATTAACCTGTCCAGGGAGGACAAATCTTCACGGTGGATCTCTATCAGCTTCAAATCTTTATCAGAACGAGAAATTTCCCAATGTATTGCTTTAACCAAAGAAGATTTTCCCATTCCACGAGCACCCCAAAGAAGGGCATTATTTGCTGAATAGCCTTGTGCGAAATTCAACGTGTTTTGGTACAGGGTTTTCTTGGTTCTATCTATCCCCAACAATAAGTTTAGATCCACCCTGTTAACTTTTTCAACCGGGTGCAGATAATCGGGATTAATTCTCCAAACGAAAGCATCGGCTATGGTAAAATCTGTATTCTCCTGAGGCGGTGGAGATAATCGGTCCAGTGCTTTCGCAACACGAGTGATTTGATGTAAAATTTCCTTGCTTTTCATCTGATCAGGAACTCATGTTAAAAAAACAATTGAGATTGGCCTGTTTGGTACTTCAAGGAGTTTCTTCATCATCAAACAGGATCCCCTCTTCAGCGTATATCTTTTCCCTTTTTCTCTCTACCCTTTTAACAAGCCAGATTGAAATTTCATACAGCCCATAAACTGCGGTGAACAAAATGACTTGGGTTATGACATCAGGGGGTGTAACCACGGCTGCCAGGACCAGTATACATACAACCGCATATTTGCGAAAACTCCCTAACCCCTTGCCAGTAACCAAACCCGCTTTACCCATCAAAGTTAACAGGACAGGTAACTGGAAGCACAAGCCAAAAGCAAGAATGAACTTGATTGTGAGCGATAGATATTCAGCAACCGATCCTTGGAAAGTAACTCCAACATCAGCTATTATCTCTTTTCCATCAGCAAGGATATCAATATCATCAGATGCTTTTGAAACACCATCAAGACCATTTTCTGGGTTACCTCCTTTGAAACTGTTTTCACTTTCGGTGAGATTTGTATTTTCGGTAATAACAAGTTGCGTTGGAGGGATGGTGGCAAGTGTGCTTTCCTGTTGGAAACTCAAGAAGAAATTAAACGCCAGAGGAATAACAATAAAGAAGGCAAAGGATGCACCGAGCAGAAACATAAAAGGGGATGCAATCATGAAGGGCAGGAAAGCACTTTTTTCATTCTTGTAAAGACCTGGTGCTACGAATCTCCATAACTGAAAACCAAGAAATGGAAAACTGAGGATGAACCCTCCCATAAACGAAATTCTTACTGCAACGAAGAAGCCTTCTTGCAGTTTAATCAGAATCAGGTTGCATTGTTGACCTCTGGTTAGCAGCGCATTGCAGATGGGTTCAGTCAGAAAGTTAAAGATTGGTTCCCAAAAAGCAAAACAAGCAACCATACAAACAAGAAAGGCCAACACACAATGGATCAGCCTTTTCCGCAATTCAGCCAGATGCTCGATTAATGGGGCTTTGGTGCTTTCAATTTCATCCTGGTCAGGCATGACCTACACTTATTGAACCGAAACTTTTTGATTGTCTTTAGTTTCATTCCCATTCGAGTCTGAAGGTAAATTTACCTCTGTACCCAACTCTTGGGTTGAATTTGTGTCTTCTGGCTGTGTATTTCCCCCCTCAGTCTCCAACGGTTTCTCAACCTCACTCAAACTCTCCACCGAATCGTTAGTTTGACTATTATGTTCTGCAGGTTTCTTTTTTGGAGGCGGTGTATTCAGGGCAGTGGACATAATCTTATTGTCAGGAATATTGAGGCCATCCTTTACCCGGTCGGCAAGTTCATTAAACTTATCCAACCCCAACTGTTTGGGGGACGTTGCCGCCTTGATACCCGTCGAGAGATCTTTAACACCGGTTTCGCTCGCTGCACTGTCCATGGCTCTCTGGAATTCTCGGGCCATGGCTCGCATTCGCCCAACAACCTGTCCCAAGGCTTTAAACATACCCGGCAATTCCTTGGGGCCAACAACGATTAAAGCGATAACTCCAACCAGTAGGATTTCACCCCAACCTAAGTCAAACACGATAGTCTTTTCAAAATGGTAGGATTATTTTTCTTTTTCACCTTCGGAAGTAATCTCTTCCTGTCCTTCCTTCAGCCCTCGCTTAAAGGAAGAAAATCCTTTTCCAACTTCACCCATAAGCCCGGCAATTTTACCTCGTCCAAAAAGAACCAAAACAACTATTGTGATCAACAACAGTCCAGGAATCCCGATATTGTTTAACATTGCATAACTCCAGTTTCAATTTAGGCATCTTTACCTTCTCACTCAGATATAATCCAATTCCATTTTCTATTCAAGAAAATCCAAGGACACAAGTCACCTGGGCATTTTATTCGTCAACTCGCAAATCAGGGCAAGAAGGGAGATGTCAGAAAACAGTAGGTATTTCAGTTTGATCTGTATCGACTTCCCCGGACAACTTGTAGGGGTCTGACAATCGGGTCTGGGTTATACAGGGAAAGAGAAAACATTTGCTGCGTTTTAAACTTAACCACATTCTGGTTCCAGGTTTTGGCAAGAAAACTGAGGGAACAGAGGCTTTGAGCAAAGATTTATCATTCTCCATCCGAAACTCGACTAAACTCGCATTTCCCATATAGCGAGCCTTTTCAACCGAACCCAGTACGGGCACGCCATCTTCTGGGGTTGGAACAGGTCCACTTCCCTTACGATCAAAATCAATTCTCATATATTGCGGCCGGATGATCACCTCCACATCAGCCCCATCCGCAAAATCGGGCGTAGCAAATCTGCCAAAGGGAGTAGTGATTTCTGAATTTTTGACCACGCCATGAATAACGTTCAAATCAGAAAAGAATGAAGCCACATCCCTGTTTTTGGGGGAATTATAAAGATCATAGGGCGTACCGGTCTGAACAATTTTACCTTCTTTCATCAATACAATTTCATCAGCCATTCGCATTGCTTCGGAAGGTTCATGAGTTATCAGCAGGACAGCCACATTCTCCTCCATGAGAATACTGATGGTCTCCTCGCGAACAAAATCTCGTAATCTGTCATCCAGGTTGGAAAAGGGTTCATCCAATAACATTATTCTGGGCTTTGGTGCCAGAGCCCTGGCAAGGGCAACTCGTTGCTGTTCACCACCTGATAGTTGATGAGGCAGCTTTTTTCGCAATGGTTCCAAGTTAACCCGTTCCAGAAGCTCCGTTATCCTTTGCTTTCGATTTGCCCCCCTACCAATGAGGCCAAAGGCAACATTTTCTTCGACCGAAAGATGAGGAAAAAGAGCAAAATCCTGAAACAGCAACCCGACAGATCTTTTTTCAGGAGGAACATGTATTTTTTGATTTGAAATAACCCGACCGTCAATGAAAACTTGGCCAGCGTCTTGTTGATCGACCCCAGCGACTATCCTTAGGGTCGTTGTTTTACCGCAGCCCGATGGGCCTAGGAGACAGGTCAACGCACCAGCCCTGACGGTCAGAGAGACATCATCCAGCACCCTTTTTCCGCCCAGTTTTCTGGATATTCCTGTAAGTTCTAATCTTGCCACAGTATGTTTTGTTCTAAAATCCACTAATTCCCGACTAATTTATTCGGTATTTAGATAATTGAGCACGTTCAAAATTGCAATTGTTTTTAAAATCTTACCTTCAGCACACATTATTGCTACCAATTTGAATACTCAATTCCATTGGTTAAAGGCTTCAGTTAAAGCCGAATACCTCTGATCGTATTCGTATTTTTTGAGCATTGAATAAAAAACGAACAACATGCCAGTTGGACACCGTCTGTATACTGGCAGCAAAGTACTCATTAATCCTGTATTAGATGGTTGCGTTAACTGCTCCACCATCAATCAACACGTTCTGTCCAACAATGAAACCAGCTTGTTGCGAACATAGAAAAGCACAGGCTGCCCCAAATTCTTCAATTTGACCATACCGTCTGGCTGGAATAGTCTTTTTTCGTTCAATTTCTGCATCTTCCCGAGTAGTCCCAGATGCTTTGGCTGTTTCCTCATCCAGATAGGCCGAACGATCAGTTGCATGAATGCCTGGTAAAAGGTTGTTGATGGTAACACCATGTGGAGCGACTTGTCTTGAAGTGCCAGCAACAAAACCTGTTAATCCAGCTCGTGCCGTATTGGATAGACCCAGGACTGGTATTGGGGCTTTGACGGACTGCGAAGTGATGTTTACTATTCTCCCCCACCCCTTTTCCATCATTTTAGGTAGTGCGATTTTCATCATTTCGATAGGTGCAAGCAGATTACTGTCAAAGGCAGCTATAAAATCTTCCCGGTCCCAATCCATCCACATCCCCGCTTTTGGACCGGCAGCGTTGTTGACAACGATATCCGGCTCGGAACATGCCTCAAAGAGCTTCTTGCGCCCCTCTACTGTTGTAACGTCACCTTGAATTTCAACAACTTCAACCCCAAATCTGGATTTGATTTTATTTCCAGAGGATATAAGACTATCTTTATTGCGACCATTGATGACAAGGTTTACACCTTCTTCGGCGAGTGCTTGGGCACAACCAAAACCCAGTCCTTTTGTTGAGGCACATACAATTGCCCATTTACCATCAATTCCAAAATCCATTTCTAAATCCTATCGCTACGAAATAAAACATTGATACTCTATTTTCACTTTAACAAAGATTGTTCCAATTCATTAAACGCATAACAAAGAGACAAGCAATCTTCTCCAGAGGAGCCTTATGGAAACATTCAACGATTTTGGCCTTGATACCAATTTATTAAATGCCATTGACTCGTTAGGTTATGATAAACCGACCGAAATTCAAGCACAAGCTATAGGACCTTCCATCAATGGCATAGACATAATGGGTATAGCCCAAACCGGAAGTGGGAAAACAGCGGCATTTCTTATACCCCTGATCAAACGATTATCAGAAGGGAAGGGAAAAGCCAGAATGCCTCGAGGATTAATCCTTAGCCCAACCAGAGAACTCGCAGCCCAGATATTTAATAACTTCACCAAACTCTCAGAAGGTATCAGGTTAAAAAGCACTCTGATTATAGGAGGTACATCCTATCAGGAACAAAAAAAATCGCTGGATGTTGGCGTTGATGTAATCATCGGTACTCCAGGGAGGATTTATGACCACCTGGAGAGGCATAATGTCATGCTGCATGGAATTCAGTATCTGGTTATTGATGAAGCTGATAGAATGCTTGATGAGGGTTTTATACCCCAGGTTGAAATGATTTGCTCAAGGACATCTCCCATGCGGCAAACCTTGTTTTTTTCGGCCACCATGAACCCTGAAATAGAAAAGTTGGCAGATGATTACTTAAGTGCACCCTTACGGATTGAAGTAAACCCCCAAGCCTCAGTATCAGATGATATTGAACAATTAGTTTACCTGGTTGAGTCAAGGGGTTCACGTGACCTTTTTAAAAAGAAGAGAAGTGTTCTTCGGAAAATCATTGCTAAATTTGGTGAAGATCTTTCTAATGCCATAATTTTCAGTAATACCAAAAACAATGTTGATATTCTACAAAAATCAATGAGAGTTCACGGTTATAAAAGTGAATCCATTCATGGGGACCATACCCAAACGGCAAGAACCGAGGCATTAACGAAGTTTCGAAATGGAGACATTCAGTTCCTGATTGCCTCTGACGTAGCATCTAGGGGACTGGATATTCCGAAGGTCTCGCATGTAATAAATCTTGATGTGCCATCTAATCCTGAGGATTATATCCACCGCATCGGAAGAACTGGGCGAGCAGGGAACAAGGGAACCTCTGTTACCCTGTGCAGCATGAAGGAAGTCAAAACTCTCGAAGCTATTGAAAATCTAATCGCTCAACCATTGAGCAAATTTAAAGCCGTGCTCAAGGGGAGGTCACAGGACTTGAAAATAGTCCCGATGGATAACGAACAAAGAAAAGAGGCAGAAACTGCAGATGAAACTCAATTGAAAGAGAGGGAAGAAAAAACTTCTTACCCCAAATCAAAAAGTAAAGAGCAAGGACAATCGTCCAGGAATAGAACTTCAGTAGGTTTAAACGAAACAAGCACTGAAGCACTTTCTGAAACTACATCGCATACCCAAGAACGAAAATCAGATCAAGTTTTGGAGGATGTCGCGATATCTGATGACAATAAACCCTTGGTTAGAAGAAGATGGTCTTACCGTAAGAAGGATTCATCCAGAAGAAAATCCCAACAGGAATTCTCTTCTGCGACTGGTGATAATGCTGTCAACGCAGACAACGATCACCCCGATGATTCTTCAAGTGAGATAACAACTAAATCGCAGCGGGACGATAAAAACAATCGACAAGCCCTTGGCAATACCGGTCAAAAGGAAGCAAAAAGACCTGGAAGAAATCCAACAAAATCAAAGAACAGAGGATTTGAGGATAGAATACCAGCTTTTGTGAATTATGATTTTGGGTTAATTTCAAGTTAAATGATGATTAACACTATCTGACAACAACATGAATCAAGGGGCTCTTGCCATAAAATTTCATGCTGTATTGTCTGATTAACCTGCCAACCATCTTCTTAATTTCATTATCTCTGGATAACGAACGTTTAGACGCCTAGTCTAATTTGATAAATATTTTGGTGATTATATACGATGGTCATATTTTACTCCTTGTTCCTACACTTCCCCCTTCACCTTAAACGGTCTCATAAACACCTCCTTCAACTCGTCTTCGGTCATACCTAGCATATCAATTTCAACCTCTTTTTCTGCTTTACTTGGCTGATATTGACTTGAGTTCGAGTTCAACAGGTTTGTGTATTGGTTGTTTTTTCTTCATAATGTCTCCATTCAAGTTGCAAGTTTAGCAATAAGATATTCCATACCTCTATTTCCTTTGACTGAATTACAATAACCACAAAGCAGTTATAAGTTGTCTATGTGGTCTGTTCCTCCTTTCGATATTGGTATGATTTAGTGGTTTGATTCCTACACGATTGTGGAATATTTATTATTTTATATATATTTACTGAACAGTAAATAAGGAATTTTACGATGAATAAGTTAAGATTGCTTGATGAGTTCCTGACAACTCTGCCAAGTATAAAGGAGGATGTTCCTAGACTCCGTGTAGTCAAACGGTCCAGCGAACTCAACCGAGCAATTAATGCTAGAATTGTTCTCCAAGTGGGTGAACAAACGATAACCTTACTAATAGCAGTTAAAAATATTGTCTACCCTCGAGATGTTCAGCAGATTCTTTGGAGAACCCGGAATTTAATGCCGGAGTGGGTTGAGGCAACAAAAAAACGGAAGGAAATGTTATTCCTAGTTGCGCAATTGATTTCACCCGGTGCTCGAGCGATGCTGAGGGATGAGAGGGTTGGCTACTACGACAGCAGCGGTAGTGTATACCTTTCTGCTAATGGCATCTATGTATATATAGACAAGCCTGCAATGAAAAGCTTGACTAATTTCAACCGTTTTTTGTACCGTGGCCGCCGTGCACAAGTTTTACATACGCTCCTTATGTGGGATCGTGAGTGGTTTGGAGTGAAAGAACTATCTCATCGTTCAAAGGTGTCACACGCAACGGCTTCACAGGTGCTTAAGGAATTGGAGAAATTTGACTGGGTGGTGTCGCGTGGAAGGGGTCCGAGGAAGGAACGTCATCTTCAAAAACCAAGTAACCTATTGGATGCTTGGGTAGACCAGTTACCCACAATGAGACCTTTATCACCAAAACGTTACTTTGTCCCTTTGGTTCGTGTAGATGGGTTAATGGAGAAACTTGCTCATGCTTGTACCTTAAGCAAAATAAAATATGCTGTCACCCATGAGGCCGCTGCACAATTGTATGCACCTTTTTTAACTAATGTCTTTCAAGTGCGGTGCTGGATTGAAGATGGTTCGGCAACAGACGGGGTTCTAGACTCACTTGATGCACGCCGTGTTGACCGGGGTTCCAATCTTGTGATTAACGAGATTATATCGCCAGGAAAATTCTTATTTAATGAATTTGTAAACGACATACGATTAGCAAGTCCTGTACAGGTATACCTTGATCTGATGCGCAGTGGAGGTCGCTCTAGGGAAATGGCAGCGAATCTACGCAAGGAAAAGATAGGTTTCTGATGAAGAAACCTAACCAGTCTGGTTAAAGTGTCCAGAATACCCTCAATTGCGAACGGGTCTTGGTAACTTTGTTGCGTGGGTTGGGACCCTGGAAAGATTCTGTGTTTCTGGTGGGTGGATTGACACCTAGATACTTGGTAAAAGACAAACCACCGGAAGTACCAGATCACGCCGGAACGATGGATGTAGATATAGTCATAGACGTACAAATCCTAGCAGAAACCTCATGTTACAATACACTTGAGGAGAACCTGCGAAAGATGAACTTTAGACGGTCAGTGAATAATCAGGGGCAGAAATTGTCTTGGCAATGGGAAACACGCACGGAAGACGGCAGTAAGATGTTGGTAGAGTTTCTTACTGACAATCAAAATGCTAGAGGTGGTCATGCTAAGCAACTACCTACAAGTGGTAATATTTCTGCACTCAATATTCCCTACTCCTCTATTGTTTTTGATCTGTATAAGACTACAAAGATTCGAGCAGAATTACTAGGCAACGAGGGAATCGCTGCCGAGAATTTGAGACACGCCAATCTAGTGAGTTTCACCTGCTTGAAAGCATTTGCCTATGATCAACGCTTTGAGAGAAAGGACGCCTATGATCTTCTCTATTGCATAGAATTTGCAGGGAAGAATCGTCTCGACATTGCTCTAATGTTTAGTGATGCACTGAAGGGTAGACATATGAAGTAATCTTGAAAGCCTTACAAATTCTTCGGAATCGTTTTGCTGGAGACGAAAAAACCGAGGGTTATCAGAAGGATGGTCCTACGGTAGTAGCACAGTTCGAACTCAGTATGGAGGACATTGGGGACAGTCTAAATGAAGCTTTGGCACTTAGGAGGCGAGAGGTTAACATAATTATCGAAGATTTACTTAATCATATCGATCGTATTAAATGATCTTCACAGCGAAGCAACCAGTATTCATGGATAGCAAGATACACATTCTTTCGTCCGTAAAACCATGGTAATTTTTTTCTCAACTTCAGACATTTAGCCTGATTTTGAATTTTTAAACCCCATGTTCGTTCGTAAAAAGAAAATGACCAACAACATCATAAAGATCCAGAACACCAAAGGGATCAGCGAAGGCAAAAATCCTTCGCCACTTCAGAACCGCCCATAAAAATAACGAAGTGGCTCAATTCATCGGCGTTGCTTAGGTCATCATCACTGATCTTGAGGATTATCCCCCGGTGGTATCAGAACACCCTTTTTGATCTCAAGGGCTATGATGAACTTGCCATGAATTTGCGCCCGTTTAAGGAAAATCTGGTGCGTGAGCATGTCAGGCTGTGCCTATGTCAGTGTCAGGGATATCTTTGGCATGATTTTGAGTTTCGGTTGGGTAGGGTATCGACGGACAGGGCCATGACAAACTCCTTTACATGACACCATATGAAAATACCAGTAATAAAAGTAAAACATGTCAAGTGGTAAGTTCATTACCTGGAAACAATAAGTCAAGTATGCAATAACATTGTAGAGAGAATTACCTTTGTTTTTCTGGGAGTTAGGGGTTAAATTAGGGTAAAAATATTAAATGAAGCTCTGTTTAGTGACAAT
Source organism: Paracoccaceae bacterium (assembly GCA_022822495.1). Taxonomy (GTDB): domain Bacteria; phylum Pseudomonadota; class Alphaproteobacteria; order Rhodobacterales; family Rhodobacteraceae; genus MPNP01. The sequence continues at coordinate 16,350 of JAJEBQ010000018.1, forward strand.
TTCACTGGAAGGAACACCGTGTTCGGTTTCATCTGGCGATCTATTATATGGCTTTTTGCTGTTTGTAGCATCTTTGTTATGGTTTGCAGGTCCGTGGTCACCTCATGAGTCTCCAGCAGATTCAGGATGCTTTGTCCTGGATACAGATAAGTCTTATGCACGATATAATGGGTAGCGGCCTTTATGGTGTCCCGAGCCGACCTTGTCAGAATGGCCACAAGATCTGTCAGGTTGTTGCTTTGAAGAGGAGAGGCGAACGGCAGTATAATGAGATAGGGCACGGTTGAATTGGGGTGCGAGAAAAGGACAATGTTATGCCCTTTTTGAAGGATAGATCCCATTGCAAGGGAAGTTTTCGTTCCAAAATGTCAGAAGTCAAGTGAATTTCAAGTTAAATGATGATTAACACTATCTGACAACAACATGAATCAAGGGGCTCTTGCCATAAAATTTCATGCTGTATTGTCTGATTAACCTGCCAACCATCTTCTTAATTTCATTATGTCTGGATAATGAACGGTTTGACGCTTGGTCTAATTTGATGAATATCTTTTCTTTCAGTTCTTTTTCAAACTCATCATTTTGAAATCTGCTTAGACCCAAGGTTTGTACCAGAATATCCTCCCTGTCAAACCTATCAGAATTCCGTTTAAGAAAAACTGAAATCTGGCCGTTAATTGCCATTATTATTCTTTCATTTATAGCCCTGTCGTTGTTACCAATCAGCACTTTGCCATCAATATAGAGTTTCCCAATATTTTCCTTCTCTTCCTTCAAAATTACTTTCCGAAGGATATCAACAGGAGAACCATCTGGAGCAACAAGAGCTTCAAAACCTGCATTAATTGCGATATCTGCATGACGTTGTATATGCCTGTATTCACCATGCATCGGAATAACAAGCTCTGGACTTACAAGCCTGTGAAGTCGCATCAAATCAGGTATATTGGGATGCCCAGACACATGATATAAATCCGAAGTGTCATCAACCACCTCAACACCCAATTTGGCAAAACGGTTCTGTATCGTAGATACTGATATTTCATTGCCCGGTATGGTTTTGGAAGAATATATTATCGTGTCACCCCGCTTGACCTTTATACCCTTGAAGGGCTGCCCAGTCGACAGTTGGGCTGTTGCAGCCCTTGGTTCTCCCTGGCTGCCAGTCGCAAGTACAACCAAACTGTTACGTGGCAAGTTAAAAGCTGCTTCAACTGGAATCAAATTGGGTATTTCATCCAAAATACCTTCGTCAAGGGCTAGATTTACAAACCTGTTCATCGCTCTTCCAAGAAGTACAACATTTCGGTCACATTGTTCAGCCGCTCGTGAAACTTGATAAATCCTTGCAATATGTGAGGCAAACGTTGTCGCTATAACCATACCTTCAGACACCTCAATGAGATCTACCAAATTGGGACTAACCGTTGACTCTGACCTTCCCGCCATTTCATTCAAGGCATTGGTTGAGTCACAGACCAAAGCAAGAATTTTTTCTCTGGTAATGTCTTCCCACAAGTCTTCATCAAAAGGGTCTCCGATCACAGGATTAGAATCAATTTTAAAATCTCCAGTATGGATTATTCTACCGGCTGGAGTGTCAATGATTAAACTTGAGGATTCAGGTATAGAATGAGAAATTGGTGCATAGGAAACCTTAAAGGGTCCTGCAGTTGTTATTTCAGGTAAGGGCCCTACAGAGTGGAATAAATCTGAATTCCCACCATATTCATAAACTCTGTCCAAAGCAATCTTATGGGACAGCGGTCTGGCATAGACAGGAACTTTCAAATCCTCGGAAACAAAGGAAACCGCGCCCAAATGATCCAAATGACCATGGGTAAGAAAAATGGCTTCAACTCGTGACTTTCTTTCAATCAACCATGAATAATCCGGAAAAACAAGATCTACACCAGGAGCTGTTTCCATGTTGGGGAACAATACACCAGTATCAACCACTATATATCTTTCCTTTCCCTTGGGGCCATAGCCGTAGACATACATGTTCATGCCTATCTCACCGGCACCTCCAAAAGGAATATAAATTAACCTGTTATTCTTCATAAACTCCGTTCTTGTTGAAATTGAAAATGACTGACAACCCGTGAATGGTCAATTCACTATTGAGATTGTCAAACAAGTGTATCTCTTGTCCCAGAACCCTTGCATACCCGCCGGTACCAATGATACTCAACTTTCGTTCCTGCTCTTCGGATATTCTATTACATATACCTTCTACCAAGCCAGCATAACCCCAATAAATACCAGAATGCATGCAATCCAAAGTGTTTTTTCCAATAATATTCGGCGGCCTTTTGACTCCTACATGGGGTAGAGCGGCGGCAGCTTCATGCAAAGCCTTTAAAGAAAGATCAATACCTGGTGATATAACGCCCCCAATATAAGCTCCATCCCTATCAACAACATCAAAAGTAGTTGCTGTACCAAAGTCTACAACTATCAAATCACCACCATAGAGATCAAAGGCCGCCACGGTATTGACCAACCTATCTGCACCAACATGTACACCGGGGTCTATTCTGACCTCAACCGGAAGGTTGCATTTTTTGGAACCCACGATTAGGGGAACAGTTTTAAAGTATTTTTTGCAAAGCTGTTGCAAATTAAATTGAACTCCAGGCACAACCGAAGAGATAATCACTGCTTCTATATCTTTTATGTTCGCACTTAAACCCATTAGGGGAGTCAACCATACATAATACTCATCGCAGGTTCGTCCATGAACAGTGGAACAACGCCAACTCCCCACTATTGTGTTTTTATCTATTATCGCGAATACGGTATTGGTATTCCCAACGTCAATGGCCAGTAGCACTTAATTATACCCTAAAATACATGTCACCTGCGGAAAATGACTTTTTACCCTGATGAGTTGCAATGATTGCCTTACCCCTTTTGTCGATACCTTCAAATGTTCCCCTTGTTTCTTCTTTGCCATTGTGGAACATAATCTGTTTTCTTAAATCAAAAGCATGTTCATTCCACAACTCACGAATACGCAAAAAGCCTTTGAATTGGTAGGTCTTCTCAAATTTCATTATTTTTTCAGCCAGCATATCAAGAAACTCCCGACTGGAAATATCAAAACCAGTAAGTTCATAAATCCCACCTGCATCAAGTTTCCTGGTTGGAATATCAACCGAGTTGGGGATTTCATGCAAATTAACTCCAAATCCAGTAATCAAATAGTTTTCGCCATTGCTATTGATATTTTCAAGCAAAATTCCTCCTACTTTTTTCCTCATCAAAACGACATCATTGGGCCATTTCAGATAAAAATCGTATTTGCCTTCAGTAAAGTGGTTGAGTGTTTCATGAAGAGCCAAACCGGCCACAAAGGACCGAAGGGGAATTAAACTTAATGATTCATCAAGTTTTTGAAGATAGGATGCAAAAAAATTATTTGAACCTGAGTGCCAGACACGACCTGAGCGGCCTTTCCCCTTGGTCTGATTTTTGGTCCATATCCAGATTGGTTGTGTATAATCGGCTATATGATTTGCTGCTTCTGAATTGGTGCTCTCCAATCTGTCAAAAATTCGAAACTCGGTTTTATTCTCCAAAATCATTACCTAGTTGAACAGCATGCCAGTAGCCGCTTGGGTGATATCAATAATGCCAAACAAGTTGGCAACACCAACGATCACAAGGGCACCAGATATGACCAGAGTTATCATTGAAATACGTGGCATAGTGTCATCAAGATCCTCACCTGCTTCACCAAAATACATGAAATAGACAAGTCGTAAATAATAATAAGCCCCGATAACCGATGCGATGGCACCGCCTAGGGCCAACCAGTACATACCAACATCAATGACTGCCAGAAAGACATATAATTTGGCAAAAAAGCCTACGAGTGGAACGATCCCTGCCAAAGAAAATAACAACAGGAGGAGGGAAAATGCCTTCACCGGAGACTGCCGAGAGTATAATCCTAGCGAATAGATATCAGAAACAGGCCTGCCTCCTTTTCGCATTGAGAGGATAAAGGCAAAGGTCCCCACATTCATTACGGTGTAAATCACCATATACAACAACATGGCCTGAAAGCCCTGCTCGGTACCGGCTGCAATCCCCATCAGGGCATAACCCATATGAGCTATTGAGGAATAGGCCATCAGCCGCTTGATATCAACCTGGCCGATTGCTGCAATGGAGCCAAGGAACATGGATACGAAAGCTATACCCCCAATAATAACTTGCCAATCACTCGCGATTGGCCCGAAGGCTTCCCTCAACAATCTGGCAAATAGTACCATCGCTGCAACCTTTGGTGCAGTAGCCAGAAAGAGTGTAACAGGAGTTGGTGCACCCTCATAAACATCAGGCGCCCACATATGAAATGGTGCAGCCGAAACTTTAAATGCCAAGCCTACAATGAGAAAAGCCAAACCGAACAGCAAGCCAACCGATGTATCGTCATTTGCAATCGCTTCTGAAATGCCACTCATCAAGGTTGTTCCCGAGAACCCATACGTCAATGAAGCACCATAAAGTAACAACCCGGATGAAAGTGCACCCAGAACAAAATATTTGAGCCCCGCTTCCGTGGATTTGGAATAGTTGCGATGAAAAGCAGCCAGAACATAGAGTGACAGGGACTGAAGCTCTATTCCCATGTACAAGACCATCAGCCCATGAGCTGACACCATAATCATCATACCCAGCACTGCAAAAACCACCAGAACCGGAAATTCAAACTTTAAAATTCTCTCACGCTCCAAATAATCCTGACTCAAAAGGAGTACGACAGCTGAAGACAGCACGATGACAACCTTGGCAAAGCGGGAGAACCCATCATCAACAAAGGCACCGCCGAAAGCCTCTTTCGTACCTGTTGTTGCCAATCCAATCCACAAACTAAGCCCGACAAGGAAAAAACTTGTAAGCCAGATAAGGGCTGTTCCAGTTCTTGGGGTTTTAGAAAAGACGGCCCAAATCAAAGCGGCTAGCCCATAGGAGGCTAAGACCAATTCTGGAAGTATTGTTGTCAAATCACCCGGGAACATTACAATTCACTAAACCATAACACCATCAGTTCGGCAATGAAGCCAAAACATGATTCTTCAATTCCATAACAGCTGGCCCAGTAATATCCGTAACCAGTGACGGGTACACACCCAACAACAAGGTCATGATGATTAGGGGAGCAAAAACAAGTTTTTCACGGCTGCTTAGATCAACCACACTCGCAAGGGAGGCTTTCACCAAATCACCGAGCACTACCCGCCTAAAGACCCAAAGGGCATAGGCAGCAGATAAGATCACGCCAGTAGCTGCAAAAAAAGCAGCCCATGTATTGACCTGAAATATCCCTGCGAGGGTCAAGAACTCACCGACAAATCCACTTGTACCAGGAAGACCTACATTCGCAAGAGTAAAGAACATAAACCCGAGAGCATAAACGGGCATCCTGATAACCAGTCCACCATAATCGGCAATTTTTCTGGTGTGTATCTGGTCGTAAACAACCCCTACGCAAAGGAACAAGGCACCCGAAATCAACCCATGCGAAAGCATTTGGAAGATGGCCCCCTCCAATCCCTGATGGGTAAACGAGAAAATTCCAATCGTTACAAAGCCCATATGGGCAACGGAGGAATAGGCAATCAGTTTTTTGATATCCTCCTGCATCATGGCCACAAGTGAGGTATAAATTATGGCAATGACACTTAGCCAGATCACGAAGTCGGAAAATACCTCGGAAGCAACCGGAAACATGGGTAGACTAAATCTTAAAAATCCATAACCACCCATTTTCAACAGGATAGCCGCCAATATAACAGATCCACCAGTCGGTGCTTCCACATGTGCATCGGGTAACCAGGTATGAAATGGCCACATGGGAAGTTTGACCGCAAAGGAGGAAAAGAAGGCAAGCCACAACAGCGACTGTATACCGCCAACTATATCCCACCCCAGAAGGGAAAGTGGAAGGTAAGAAAACTCATGTGTTAATAAAACTTCAATGTCGGTGGTACCTGCATCAACCCACATGTAGACCATCGCAATGAGCATGAGGATGGAACCCAAGAGGGTATAGAGAAAAAACTTGAAGGTCGCATAGAGTTTACGTTCACCACCCCAGATACCGATGATAAGAAACATGGGAATCAGACCCGCTTCAAAGAAAAAGTAAAACAGAACCAGATCAAGGGAACAAAACACACCAATCATAAAGGTCTCCAGGACCAAAAATGAAACCATGAATTCCTTGATGCGATGCTCTACCTTCCAGCAAGCAAGAACAGTAATCGGCATTAAGAAGGTTGTAAGAACAATGAACAAAACACTTATGCCGTCTACACCCATTTTATATTGCAGGCCAAACAGCCAGGTATATTCCTCCACAAATTGGAAACCATCGGCACTCGGTTCAAAACCCAAAATTAAAAACAGGGAAATCACGAAGGTTGCCCCCGTTGCGACTAGGGCCAAAAATTTAATATTACGAGCTGTGGCTGCTTCTTCACCCCTGATAAAAAACATTGTGATCAGGGCAGCGATCAAGGGGGTGAAGGTTATGACCGTTAGGAGGTTATTCACAATCAATTACCCCCGAACAATGCGACATAAATCAGAATGCATCCCATCCCCAGCACAATCATCAGGGCATAGTGAAACAAATACCCCGATTGTAACCTGACGGCAAGCTGTGTCAATGCCGGTATACTTCGCTTGGCAACCAAATGGAGAACTCCATCAATGGTCATGCCATCTCCCTTTTTCCAAAGAAATGTACCCAACCACTTGGCTGGCTTGACCAAAGCAGCCTCATACAATTCGTCAAAATACCACTTGTTGAGCAAAAACAAATACAGGGGTCTTTGTGAACGAGCAAGTGCACCAGGAATATCCGGTGATTTAATATAAAACAGCCATGACAAACCAAACCCAATGACCATGGCTATAAACGGTGAGGCTTTAACCCAGCCGGGAACATAATGGGCATCATGCAAAACATGGTTCTCCGAACCAATAAAAACCGAAGGTCCAAAAAACTCATTGACTTGGTATCCGAAAAATTCTGGATACCAAATCATTCCGGCAAAAACCGAACCCAGAGCAAGCACGACGAGAGGAACCAACATGGACCAAGGTGATTCGTGGGCGTGGGCATGGGTGTCTGCATCACCTTTCCGGGGGCCAAAAAAGGTCATGAATATCAACCGCCAAGAGTAAAAACTTGTCATGGCAGCCGCCAACAACAAAAGAATAAAGGCAAAGAGACCAGTTTCACTGGCTGCAGCAAAAGTGGATTCAACAATGGCATCCTTGGACAGAAAGCCTGCGAAGCCATAATGAGTCAAGGGTATGCCAAAGCCAGTTATAGCGAGAGTCCCTATCATCATGGTCCAGAAGGTTATCGGCACCTTTGATCTCAGACCACCGTAATTTCGCATATCCTGTTCGTGGTGCATGGCATGAATCACAGACCCAGCACCCAAGAACAATAATGCCTTGAAGAAAGCATGAGTAAAGAGGTGGAACATGGCTGCTTGGTAAACACCAACTCCTGCTGCGGCAAACATATACCCCAGCTGGGAACAGGTTGAATAGGCAATGACCCTTTTTATATCATTTTGTACCAACCCAACACTAGCTGCAAAAATGGCAGTGATGGCACCAATTATTGTTATGACTGCCAATGAAACAGGGGCAAATTCATAGAGAGGGGACATTCTGCAAACCAGGAACACACCGGCCGTAACCATTGTGGCCGCATGGATTAAAGCAGAAACAGGTGTTGGACCTTCCATTGCATCTGGCAACCAGGTATGTAAAAACAATTGGGCCGATTTACCAGCAGCCCCGACGAAAAGAAGAATCCCTGCGAGTTCAGCAGCATTCACCTCCATCCACAAAAAGGGAATGGTTCTTTGGGACAAACTTTCAGCCTGAGTAAAGATATCGTCAAGTATGACCGATCCGGTTAGTGTAAATAGGGCAAATATACCCAAAGCCATCCCAAAATCACCAACCCTGTTTACAATAAATGCCTTGATAGCAGCGGCGTTAGCTGAGGGTTTCCGGTAATAGAAACCAATAAGCAGGTAAGAAGCAACACCAACACCTTCCCAGCCAAAGAACAGTTGAATGAGGTTGTTCGATGTTACCAGAGCCAACATGGCAAAGGAAAAAAAGGACAAATAAGCAAAAAATCTGGGCTTGTAACTTTCATGTTCCTTCCATTGCGGATCCCCATGCATATAACCAACACTGTACAGGTGAACCAACGCGGAAACTGTTGTCACCACAACGAGCATGACTGAGGTCAATCGATCCAGCCTTATTGACCAGTTGGAAACAAAGGTATCACTTGCAATAAAGGTAAAAATCTGGGTTATCTGTGTTTTACCATCAAAGGTAAAGAAAATAATCCAACTTAAAATGGCAGCCAGAAAGAGTAAACCCGTAGCGGAGTATATCGCAATCTTTTCTCCGTAGAGGTGATGCCCAAAACCACTCAAGATGGCACCTAGCAAAGGGCTGAAGAGAATTACCAACTCCATTGGACTATCCCCTCAAAATACTGACATCATCAACGGAAATAGATTTCCGATTTCGAAAGAAACACACCAGAATGGCCAATCCTATTGCTGCTTCAGCAGCAGCAACAGTGAGGACAAACATGGCAAACACTTGTCCCACCAGGTCCTGCAAATAAACCGAAAAGGAAACCAAATTGATATTTACAGCCAGCAGAATCAGTTCGATGGATATCAGTATGATGATGACATTCTTCCGATTTAAGAATATCCCAAACACTCCTGTTACAAAGAGAACAGCAGCAACTATGAGATAATGCTCCAGCCCTATCATGACAGCCCTTTCCCAGATGGCACATCCTCAAGCGTAACAGCGCTGTCAGAATCGCGGTAAATTTGTGCAACAATATCCTGTTTCTTGACCCCCTCCCGTTTCCTGTGGGTCAAGACAATCGCTCCGATCATCGCTACCAACAGGATCAAACCTGCAATTTGAAACAGGAATACGTATTCGGTGTATATCACGTTACCAAGTGCTACAGTATTTTGAACCTCACTTGGTTGAATGGCTTGACGTTGCTCAGGGGCTATGGCCGAACTGCTCCATTCGGTAAATTCCAAACCCAGTATCAGAAGAAAGACTACACCGATAAGGAGGCCCAAGGGGATATAACGTGCCATCCCAGCCTTGAGCGTAGCAAAATCCACGTCAAGCATCATAACCACAAACAGGAACAGTACCGCCACGGCTCCCACATAGACTATGATGAGAAGCATGGCAATGAATTCTGCCCCCTGGATTACAAAGAGTCCAGCAGCCGACAAAAATGCCAGAATGAGCCATAAAACGGCATGAACCGGATTACGTGAAAACACAACCATCAAACCAGAACTGATGACCAAGAGGGAAAAGAAATAAAATATCAAAGTGTAAAGCAAATCTTCTTAACCCACCAGATTGGTACTTCGGCAAGAGTGGAGGATATCCCCGAGACCTTCAAGTCCCTTATTGCCGATTTTTTCCATTAATAAACGCATATAAATCTTATCTGTACTTGGAATCCAATTCGAGATTCCTGGCTATCTCGGCTTCCCATCGGTCGCCATTGGCCAAAAGCTTTTCCTTATCATAAAAGAGTTCTTCTCTGGTTTCTGTTGAGAACTCAAAATTTGGTCCCTCCACTATGGCATCTACCGGACATGCCTCCTGGCAAAATCCGCAATAGATACATTTAGTCATGTCAATATCATATCTGGTTGTGCGTCTGGACCCATCAGCTCTTGGTTCAGCATCAATCGTAATGGCCTGGGCCGGACAAATGGCCTCACAGAGTTTGCAGGCAATACATCTCTCTTCACCATTGGGATAACGCCGCAAGGCATGCTCTCCTCTGAATCGAGGTGAGAGAGGTCCTTTTTCATGGGGATAGTTGACCGTGGCCTTGGGTGAGAAAAAATAATCCATACCTTTTTTCAAGCCCCCCAGGAAATCTCCCATGGTGACGTATTTGACAGCTTTTTTAACCTGATCTCGTTCAAACATTCTTCAACCTCCTATGGCAAAACGGGCATAGGCACCCCATCCGAGATGGGCAAAAAATCCAGATACGGCAACCCACCCAAGTGAAATTGGCAATATCACTTTCCATCCCAACCTCATCAATTGATCGTACCTGTATCTTGGAACCACCGCCTTGACCATCGCAAAAAGGAAAAAGAAAAACCACATTTTTGCAACCATCCAAAGCGCCCCGTCGGGCAAGCCTGGAATGGGTGAAAGCCACCCGCCAAAAAACAGAATGGACATCAGAGCACACATGAGGAAAATGGCCGCATACTCACCAACCATAAACAACAGGAAAAGGGTCGATGAATACTCAACCTGATACCCTGCCACCAATTCTGACTCGGCTTCTGGCAGATCAAAGGGCGGTCGGTTGGTTTCAGCCAGAGCCGAGATAAAGAACAGAACAGCCATTGGCAGATGGGGGAGCCAATACCAACTGAAGAAACCATAATTCCCATCCTGTGCCATGACAATGGCACTGAGGTTCAGGGACCCTGTTGAAACCAGAATGCCGATAATGATAAATCCTATTGAAACCTCGTAGGAAATCATCTGTGCGGCGGATCGGAGAGAGCCTAGAAAGGCGTATTTTGAATTTGATGCCCACCCTCCCATGATCACCCCATAAACCTCAAGTGAGGAAATCGCAAAAACATAGAGTATACCCACGTTAATATTGGCAAGGACCCAGTCTTCTGAAAAGGGTATCACGGCCCATGCAGCTATGGCCAGGACGAATGAAATCATGGGAGCAAGGACAAATACCGCCCGATCAGCACCGGCGGGTATCACAATTTCCTTGAAGACATATTTCAACAGGTCAGCCACAGATTGCAGCAAACCAAAGGGTCCGACGACATTCGGTCCTTTACGAAGCTGTACGGCCGCCCAAATTTTTCTGTCGGCATAGACCAGGAACGTCAAGGAAATCATCACGAACACAATCACCGCCAGGCATTGTGCCAGGATGATGATAAAGGTTCCCAGATATGAACTCCAAAATTCAACCATAATCGGGTTTACCCTCGCAAGTCTATCGAAAACCTGTCTGGAAAGTTAGGCTGCGGCTTCATTAATTTCCCCTGTTGTTGTTTTGGACCTGTAGGACAGTTCTGCCATGATTGCTGATGCTCTAGCGATAGGATTAGTCAAATAAAAATCCTGAATGACATTTTCAATTTCAGCATTGTTGCCAACGGTAACTTCAATCGGTTGCAGCTCGTTTTCCTGGATCATATCAATTTCCATCAGATGCGGAAATTCCTTGGCCATCTGTTCTCTGAGCTGAATGAGTGAATTATACCCAAGTGGTGAATTAAGCGTCCCGGAAAGGGCCCTGATGATCGCCCAGTTTTCCTTGGCCTCGCCTACGGGAAAGGATGCTTTCAACGCCAGTTGGGGGCGACCCTCAGTATTCACAAATATCCCTGATTCTTCCGTGTACGCAGCGGCGGGAAAAATAATATCAGCCCTATGAGCCCCTCGGTCGCCATGACTTCCTTGATAGATGACCTTTGGACCGGCAGGAATATCATACTCATCAACACCCATATTATAGATGACCTCGGCGCTTCCCAGGGCAACATCCAGCCCTCCTTCGGCAGCAAAGCCCAGATCAAGGGCTCCTACCCTGCCGGCAGCAGTGTGGAGAATGAGTAAACCTGCTCCCTTTTGAGCAAGTTTCATAGCGATACTCAGGGCCGAATTTTCCAATTGCTTTTGCAACGCACCTTGGCCAACAATGATAAGGGTTCCGGTTAGATCCTCTTCGTCCAAAGTTCGAGCCAGCTTTTGCAGGGACAAGAGATCAGTCCCATGATGTTTATAATCATAAGTCAGATCAACAGGCTCGCCTATCATATTGATATTACATCCAGCCAACCATGAAGCTCTAATTCTGGCATTGAGTACGGGGGCCTCGTTTACCGGATTGGTGCCAATCAACAAGATTCGTTTGGCGACATCTATATCTTCAATTGTTGCCGTTCCAACATAACCTGATCGGTTCCCAATGGGTAAATCTACATTATCCACCCTGCATTCTTTTTGCCCTTGCAGGGAATCAGTCAATTGACCCAAGGCATAAGTAGCCTCAACGGGTACCAAATCACCAGCTAATGATGTTACGTTCCCTGATTTCAGCATGTGACTGGCTTCTTCCAATGCCCTATCCCAACTGCAAGGGGTCAATTTACCATCAATCCGAACAAAAGGACGATCCAACCTTTGATTGGTCAAGCCATCCCAAACAAATCTGGTTTTATCACTTATCCATTCCTCGTTTACACCATCATGATTGCGTGGGAGGATGCGCATTACCCGCCGACCCTTGGAATCAACTCTGATATTTGCGCCCATGGCGTCCATGACATCTATTGATTCAACCTTTTCCAATTCCCACGATCGCGCCGTAAAGGCGTAAGGCTTTGAGGTTAGAGCACCGACAGGACATAAATCAATTATGTTTCCCTGCAAGTTGGAATTTAGTGTTTGATTCAAATAACTGGTAATTTCTGCATCCTCACCCCGGCCACTTTGACCCATTTGGGTAATTCCTGCCACCTCTGTTGTAAAGCGAACACATCTGGTGCAGGAAATGCATCGGGTCATGTGCGTTTCGACCAGAGGTCCCAAGTCCAGATCATCCACGGCACGTTTTGCTTCCTTGTACCTGCTGAAATCCACCCCATAAGCCACAGCCTGATCCTGCAAATCACATTCACCCCCCTGATCACATATGGGACAATCAAGAGGATGGTTAATCAGCAGGAATTCCATAACCCCTTCACGAGCACTGCGGGCCATGTCAGAACGGGTCTTGACCTGGGGAGGTGCCCCTTCTGGACCTGGTCTTAAATCCTTGACCTGCATGGCACAGGAAGCCGCAGGTTTGGGAGGCCCCCCAACGATTTCAACCAGGCACATCCGACAATTTCCAGCGATTGACAGGCGTTCGTGATAGCAGAATCTGGGGATTTCAATTCCCATCTGCTCACAGACCTGAATGAGGGTCATATCCCCGTAGGCTTCGGTTTCGATACCATCAACAATTATTTTTCGCAGATCACTCATACTTTCTACAATCAAAATTCCAATCCCTGAAGATACAATGAATTACACGACTTCTCCCAATAATCATAACACCATTATGCAGGAACTTTTTCCCTGATAATTTTTTCTTCTATTTCATGCCTGAAATGCCTTATCAGCCCTTGAACGGGCCAGGCTGCAGCGTCCCCCAAAGCACAAATGGTGTGCCCTTCTACCTGTTTGGTTATCCTGAGCAGGGTATCAATCTCCTCGATATCGGCTTCACCACTTACAAACCTTTCCATGACCCGCATCATCCATCCTGCCCCTTCACGACAAGGTGTACATTGACCACAACTTTCATGCTTGTAAAACTTGGACAATCGCCAAATGGCTTTGACAACATCCGTTGATTGGTCCATCACGATGACGGCAGCAGTACCCAAACCGGATTGGTGATCCCGGAGCCAGTCAAAATCCATTATGGCATCATCACACAGCGCTTTGGGAAGCAATGGAACCGATGCACCACCTGGTATGACAGCCTTGAGATTATCCCATCCACCTCGCACACCATCGCAGTGCTTGTCAATAAGTTCCCTAAGGGTAATAGACATGGATTCTTCTACCACGCAGGGAGAGTTGACATGGCCACTAATGGCAAAGATCTTGGTACCTGTGTTGTTTTCTCGTCCAAATGATGAAAACCATGTGGCTCCTCTTCGCAAAATCGTTGGAACCACAGCAATCGATTCGACATTGTTGACTGTTGTTGGACATCCATAAAGACCACTACCCGCTGGAAATGGTGGTTTCATTCTGGGCATGCCCTTTTTGCCTTCCAGACTTTCAAGAAGCGCTGTTTCCTCGCCGCAAATGTAGGCACCCGCTCCATGATGAAGATACAGATCAAAATCCCAACCTGAGTTGCAGGCATTTTTACCGAGCAAACCATCTGCATAAGCTTCATCTATCGCTGCCTGCAGTAGCTCTTTTTCCCTGATATATTCACCTCTGATGTAAATGTACCCAACATTTGAACGCATGGCAAAACCGGCAATCAGACACCCCTCGATGAGTGTATGTGGATCATGTCGCATGATTTCCCTGTCTTTGCAGGTACCTGGTTCTGATTCATCTGCATTGACCACAAGATAGTGAGGTCGACCATCAGAATTTTTGGGCATGAAGCTCCACTTAAGCCCGGTTGGGAAACCAGCACCCCCGCGCCCCCTTAATCCGCTTTCCTTGACCTGGGTAATAATCCAGTCCTGACCCTTTTTTATGAGATCAGCCGTACCATCCCAATGCCCCCTCTTCTTGGCACCGGCAAGAGTGCAATCGTCCATACCATAGAGGTTGGTGAAAATGCGATCCTTGTCAGCAAGCATAGGTTAACTGGCTCCCTCACTTTGTGCCAAACTTACTGCAGGACTGAATTCATCCTTTTGCCTGGCCATTTCGCTCAAACTTTTGATGCCACTTTCAGGCTCCGATGAGAATCGTCCCTTTCGTGATCCAGGCAAAGGTTTCTTGTTATCCTGGAGGTCATTGAGCAAGGTTTCAAAACTCGCACGAGAAAGATCCTCGTAATAATCTTTGCCTATTTGGACCATCGGTGCGTTGGCACAAGCCCCAAGGCATTCGACTTCTTCCCAGCTAAATCTGCCACAAGGTGATACTTGATGGGGCTTTTCTGCAATGCGCTCCTTACACACCTCAACCAGATCTTCGGCACCACAAATCATACAGGATGTTGTTCCACAGACCTGAATATGGGCCGTCGTTCCTACCGGCCGCAACTGGAACATGAAATAAAATGTAGCAACCTCGTAAGCCCTTATATGCGCCATCCCAAGAAAATCAGCAACATATTCCGTTGCCGGCTTGGTAAGCCATCCTTCTTGTTCCTGAGCGCGCCACAAAAGCGGTATGATCGCCGAAGCCTGCCGCCCTTCAGGGTATTTTGTAATTTGTGCCTCAGCCCATTTCCTGTTTTCTTCTGAAAACGCGAAACTCTCGGGTTGGGTATGATGAAACCGTCTTAACATTGCTTATAAAATATTCTTATCTCTTCTCTTGGCCGAAAATTTCAACACCTACCTGTCTATCTCACCGAACACAACATCAAGTGATCCGATGACCGCAGACACATCAGCCAGCAAATGCCCCTTGCAAAGTTGATCCATCGCTTGCAGGTGCAAAAATCCAGGTGCTCTTATTTTGGCTCGATAAGGACGGTTGGAACCATCCGATATTAGATAGACGCCAAATTCCCCCTTGGGGGCTTCAACAGCTGCATAGACTTCCCCTTCGGGGACATGAAAGCCTTCCGTATATAATTTGAAATGGTGAATGAGTGCCTCCATGGATTGTTTCATTTCGCTCCGGGTCGGAGGTGATATTTTACCCCGAGTCAAAATATCCCCCTCAGTATTCTTGAGTTTTTCGATTACCTGTCTGATAATTTTGAGGCTTTCCGCCATCTCTTTCATTCGACAAAGATACCTGTCGTAGCAATCACCATTTCTGCCGACTGGTATAAGAAAATCCAACTCATCATAACATTCGTAGGGCTGTGCTCGTCTTAGATCCCAAGCCATACCTGAACCTCTAACCATGACACCAGAAAATCCCCAATCAAGTGCTTCCTGTTGTGAAACTATGGCAATATCCACATTGCGTTGTTTGAAAATGCGGTTTTCGGTCAAAAGGTCGTCAATATCATTGAGTGTCTTTGGAAACTCTTCAGACCATTTATAAATGTCAGCGATCAATTCGGGTGGCAGGTCACGATGGACTCCCCCTGGTCTGAAATAAGCCGAATGCAATCTTGCCCCACAGGCTCTTTCATAAAACACCATCAATTTTTCGCGTTCCTCAAAACCCCAAAGGGGTGGAGTAAGTGCGCCAACGTCCATTGCCTGTGTGGTTACATTCAAGAGGTGGTTCAAAATACGGCCGATTTCCGAGTACAGGACTCTGATGAGAGAGGCCCTTTTGGGTATTTCTGTTTTGGTAAGTTTTTCGATGGCCAGACACCAGGCATGTTCCTGATTCATTGGTGCAACGTAATCCAACCGATCAAAGTACGGCAGGTTCTGCAGGTAAGTCCTGCTTTCCATCAATTTTTCAGTGCCTCTGTGAAGAAGTCCAATATGGGGGTCACAACGAGTAACAACTTCACCATCAAGTTCCAATACCAATCGCAACACACCATGAGCGGCTGGATGCTGAGGTCCAAAATTGATGTTGAAATTGCGGACCTGATTTTCAGGAGGCGTTTCGGTCAGTTTCCCCTCCCTACTTGCATTATGGTATGCCCGGAAATCATAATGCTACCTGCTTTCCTCTTCCTGCTCCGGTTCGGTTGATTGAATAACTTCGCCCATCCCTTCCCATGGGCTTTCGAAATCAAAATTTCTGAACTCCTGAACCAATTCCACCGGTTCATAAACGACTTTTTTCTGAACCTCATCATAACGGACTTCGTTAAATCCTGTCAGGGGAAAATCCTTTCTAAGCGGATGCCCCGCAAAGCCATAATCAGTCAATATCCGTCGTAAATCCGGGTGGCCTGAAAAAGGTATGCCGTACATATCAAACACCTCTCTTTCAAACCAGTTGGCACTAGGAAACAAGCCCACCAAAGATGGAACCATATCACCCTCGGCAATCTGTGTCTTGACCCTGACCCTCTGATTTAGATTCATGGACAAAAGATGATAGACCACATCAAACCGTTTTTCTCGGCTAGGATAATCGACAGCGGTTATATCAACCAAAGTGGTAAATTGGCATCCCGAATTTTTCTTGAGAAATTCCATCAGGGTTAAAATTTCACTGGTTTTGGCGACCAAGACAAGTTCTTCATTGTCTATAACTGAGAATTCCAGGGCATTCTCCTGTGCCTGATGAACATGTTCCTTTAATTGTACTAAATCCTTGGGATACATGGTCAGGTCCTAACGAACAATTGTTCCAGTTCGACGGATTTTTCTCTGCAACTGTAAAATACCATAGAGAAGGGCTTCGGCTGTTGGTGGGCAACCGGGAACGTATACATCGACAGGAACTATTCTATCGCATCCTCTGACGACTGAATAACTGTAATGATAATATCCTCCACCATTCGCACAGGATCCCATTGATATGACATATCTTGGTTCGGGCATCTGGTCATAAACCTTACGTAAGGCTGGTGCCATCTTGTTGGTCAATGTACCGGCAACGATCATGAGATCCGATTGTCTTGGAGAGGCCCTTGGCGCAGTACCAAATCTTTCCAGATCGTAGCGTGGCATTGAAGTGTGCATCATTTCCACAGCACAACAGGCAAGAC
Organism: Paracoccaceae bacterium; assembly: GCA_022822495.1. Classification (GTDB taxonomy): domain Bacteria; phylum Pseudomonadota; class Alphaproteobacteria; order Rhodobacterales; family Rhodobacteraceae; genus MPNP01. Next base: position 33,802 of record JAJEBQ010000018.1, read on the forward strand.
CGAAAGTCATCCAATGGAGTGACCCTGTTCGGGCCCAGTTAATAACATCCTCGGCGGTGGTTAATATAAATCCTTTGTCCTGCAACTCGTTGTTGGGAATCTCGGTCAGGGATATTCCCTTGGGAGCGGGGTTGTCCGATGCTTTCGTTACTCCCATTCCAAGGCTCCTTTCTTCCACTCATAAATGAAACCAACCGTCAGCACACCTAGAAATACCATCATTGACCAGAAACCAAACGCTCCATTGTTACTAAAGGATGCTGCCCAGGGAAATAAAAAGGCTACCTCAAGATCAAAAATTATGAAAAGAATGGCCACCAGATAAAATCTTACGTCAAATTTCATCCGAGAATCATCAAAGGCATTGAAGCCGCATTCATATGTGGACACTTTCTCCGGGTCTGGGCGGTAAACAGCGATAACAACTGCAGATAAAGCCAAAATCAGGCCAAAGCCGATTGCAACACCTACAAATACAAGTACTGCCAAATATTCTCTTAGTAACTCTTCCAACGGTGTCCCTTATCCCTACTTCAAAACAATTTATTCAGTCAAACTTAATCTCAAGGTTTTGTCGAGTGTATGACATCTGTCCTTTTTGATTCTGGAAATGTTTAATTCCACTTATCAAACTTATTATTTCTGTTGATTCTAATATCCTTCAGGCTGTTTGTGTTGTTTTAATTTGTTATGGCTGAATTTTCAATAACATCATTTACCGTTAACTCTATTTTCGTGTTTAATTTTTCATAACCAATTTATCCTGTTAAAGGTCAAATGAGATGACCTTCTAGCGCCAATCAAACTGTACAACAATTTTTCTATCAAATGTGAGGGAAGAGTAGAAGATCTGGTCGGTACAAAAATCACAACCTTTCAGTGCATGTGAAACTCTTGCCTTCCTGATGGTTGGCTGTCATCCATTCTCCACGGAAAATCACTACCTTAGTGGTCGGGAGCATTGGATGAATATGGCTTGCCATCGCCATGATCAGTGCGATCAGTGTTCCCTGATTCGTTTGCAGTTCCAGGAGTTTTCGAAATCTTCTTCAGCCTAGAGTGGCAGGCTGTTCCTTCCCGAGCCACTTCTAGGGGACGGTTACCATTTCTGTCACAAATTTCGGGATCTGCTCCTTCCATTAGCAGGACATCTACCATTTTCTCCTAGTTGTTTTCAGCGGCGATGTGTAGGGGTGTTCGACACCAGGGGTCCTGCCCGTTCAGATCTTCACCCATGCCGAGTACCATTCTCATACTCTGTTCATTCCCACCATAGGCTGCCAGGTGTACCCTTCCCCCGGCTGATGCGACCGTATAGGATTTCAGGGAAGGAATCGGACAATGATAAACTTTCAAATTTTGGTCTCCAATCGCATGAATCAGGCCGTTTCGAAGGAAGGTATCAAAATTGACACCGTCGAATCCCTCTTGGCTGGCTGGATCAATCCTATATTTCTGCAGGGTCTGGCTGATACGTTCTTCAATGGCCTCGCTTCCAAAATTTTTATCGAGTCCAGCCATGATTTCGCCCGGAAGATTATGCCCTCCACCCTGCTTAAGCCCAACCTTTTCAAAGGGCGTCAGGCGAGTGCCGTAATATCTTGTGCGTGATTGCATAGACGTCAGTTTAACACGCTCATAATTGACCTGAATTAAATCACCATTTGTTCTAATCAGGTCTTGTCCTAACGCTGACATAACATTCTGTAGGTGCTTTGGCTAGTAGTCAGCCAATCTCACTACCCGGTCGGACCATATCCTTATGATCTCTGGCTCTGCCCTTATGTTGAAATATCTGATGAATTTGCCGAAGGAGGACCGTACTTCGAATTCACTCAGGGGTTGAATATTATCGACACTTTTATCCGCCAGACGAGTAATACTTCCCCTTTTCTCAATTATATCACAACTGTTGGAAAGTCCTCCCATCACAGGTAGAATCGGATTCCCATTACTGCCATTATGAAGAAACTGGATTATTTCCTGGATTTCACCTGCCCTCGGTTGGGATGTAACCAGATCTATGCTTTGTATCTCATCTATCAGCAATAAAATTGTTACACCCCTTGGGACAAGTGTTTTGTCAGGAGTTCGGGTTATTTTACCACTTATTTGTCCGCCAATTTCTCCAACATGACCTTGCAATTTCATGCTCATGGAATTTACATTTTCAAACAGATTCCCCAGCAACTCATGAATACGCAAGCGAGGGAATTTTCTGGCTATTCTTTGTGCCGATGCGTGTATATTAATACAAAGGGAATCATAGGATAAACCCATCGGTGTTGTTATGACTACTGGAACCGTTCTGTTTTCCAAGTGAGAATCTCCCCAGTCCTTGATCATGGAACTTTCAATTTTCTCCATGAGAGAGGTCTTCCCTATTCCGGGGGGACCCTGGATAACCTGCGTCAACCCTGGAGCAGCTCGGTATGAATAATTGTTAGCGGATGCCCGTGCGGTTCTGTCACTGATATCTTTGCTTCTACCCTTGATTTCCTTTATCAGGTCATGCCTACCAGCAAAACAGGGATTCAAAGCCCGGTCGTCAAACCGAATGAACTTGGCCATCTCCTCGGCATCAAAATCCGAATGAGCCATTTGAATCTCCTATATTCTGCCAATCTCGCCTGCCAGTATAGTAATGAACTTCTTCCCTCTCAAAATCAAGTAAATGTGTTGTAACCCACTTTAATGATTGCCAATCTATTTGCCCTTTTGCAGTGGCAGGAGTTTAATTTTTAAGAAACGAGATTATTTTCTGCAAAATTGAATTTTTATGTGAAATATTTTTTCTTATTGTATAACAATCTTGTTGTATTTTAGAGGTAAGGAAAATTGCAAAATCAAGGCGGTTTAGATGGATAACACTTATAAGATCCTGGTTGTTGATGACGAACCAGATGTACAACCTCTAATTCTACAAAGATTTAGACGAGAAATTCGTAAAAAGGTCTACGAGTTTGTTTTCGCTGGAAATGGTGTTGAGGCCCTGGAAAAAATTGCTGCCGACCCTGGCATTGATTTGGTTGTTTCGGATATAAATATGCCGGAGATGGATGGTCTTACCCTGATTAAGAAGATCCCTGACGTTCGGCAAGATTTATGGAGTATTATCGTCTCTGCCTACGGCGACATGAAAAACATTCGTTCAGCCATGAATGAAGGGGCTTTTGATTTTGTCGTCAAACCGATAGATTTCGAAGACCTCAAGTTAACCATAACGCGAACCATCAACCATATCAATGTCTGGCGAGAGGCACAAAATTCCAAAACCAAACTTATAGCTTTAAACCAGGAATTACAGATCGCCAACAAAATGCAGCAATCCATTTTACCCTCAATCTTGCCGCAAGGAGAAAATTTTAGATTTTTTGGTACGATGAAGCCGGCACGAAATGTTGGCGGAGACTTCTTTGATACCGTCAAACTGCCAGATAATAAAATTGCCATGTCTATCGCTGATGTATCGGATAAAGGCGTGCCAGCTGCCTTGTTTATGATGTCCAGCCGAACCTTGTTGAAAGGCTCGGCTATAGCCAAAACTGATCCTTCGGTAGTTTTGAAAGATGTCAACGAACTGCTTATTGAGGATAATGATGCAGGCATGTTTGTAACACTTATTTATGGGGTTTTTGATACTGCTACAGGTGTGTTGAATTATGCCAATGGAGGCCATAATCCACCCATTCTGATTAAGGAAAATGGCGAGGGTGGTTATGTCGGCATGCCAGGAGGTATTGCGCTCGGAATGTTCCCTGGATTCGGGTTTGATACCATGGAAATTACCATGGAAAAGGGAGATCACATTGTCCTCTACACTGATGGCTTCACCGAAGCCATGAATAAAAAAGGTGAACTTTATGGTGAGGACCGATTATTGGAGGTCGTTAAAAATTCTATTCACAAAAATGGTAGCTCAGATATCGTTAATGACATGGTTCAATCTGTTGATGAATTTTCCAAAGGTATACCCCAGTCGGATGATATCACATGCCTAATCCTTGAATTTGATGGGGCCCTTTCTTGAGTACAGAATTAACTTTAGAACTTAATTCAACCGAAAACAGTCTGGAGCAGCTTGAGCAGGCTGTTGATTACTTTTCTGTTCGTAGGGATTGGCCTGTTTCTTTGGATTTCAAAATCAAATTGATTTTGGAAGAAGTCGTGTTGAATGCATTAAATTATGGCCACCTAGAAAAACCAACAAATGTCAGTCTGAAGATTACTGACCTTGATAAGGAAGTGTCGATTGAAATCCTGGATGATGGTAAAGCCTTCAACCCTCTGAAGGATGCCCCTGTCCCTGATACGGACGCTCCCTTGGAAGAGAGGCCAATCGGAGGTTTAGGAGTGTACTTGGTCAAGACACTTGTTTCAGATATTTCCTATGAACGAATAAATGACAAAAACTCATTGTCAATTATTGTTGATAAATCAAACACTGATTGAATCCCCCCACGACCGAGAAGAGGTTACAAAAACCTACCAATAATTAAATATGGATTGGGTAAGAGTTAACTCAAACTGGAAACAGCTTTGGCTCTGTCGGGATGAATGGGAATGACTTTGTTAAATCCGCTAATTTCAAAGACTTCAAGAATTTGGTCTGACAATGAACAAAGGGCAAGTTTCTGACCTTTTGAATTGAGAGTTTTGGCGATCAAAAGGATGGCTCTCAAACCAGCACTGCTGATGTAAACCAAATCTTCCAGATCAATAACAAGGGATAATCCTCCCTCACCAAGTTCCGTTTTTAATGTCTCTTCAAAATCCCTTGAGTTTGTACCATCCAATCTACCCATAGGTTTTGAAATCAAAATGTTACCCTCTTTTGTGGCATTAATATCCATAAAATATGACCCTTTAACCTAATTCACCTAAATCCTTATAGGGAGTCCAAATTATCTAACAACCGAAAATTAAGTCTCATATCCAAAGATTCAACCATCAAATTTGGAATTAACAAAATTTCTTTGCACAAGGTTATACAATAATTTATCAAAGCCCTATGTCAATTGGTTTTGATATTCCAAGAAGGCTTGGTATTTAAAAAATATGATTGTACTCCTTCCTGAGCTTCTTTTCCACTCCAAATTTTTATCAGTGCGGTAACCGTTTTGTTGATCGTTTCATCTGTTATTTGTTTACCCAACTGTCGGTAGAGTTGCTTTGTTGCCTTGACCGCTTCCGGTGAACCTCCCAGATAAATATCGGCTCTTTTGTCAGAAACAGATTCCAAATCTTCCTGGGATACGATTTCATCAACCAATCCGACTTTACGAGCTTCATCCACGTGAAACACCTTACCTGACAGCAACAGTCTATTGCCTGCCTTGTTACCGAGCACTCTGTGAACGTATGGCGATATAGTCGCTGGTATAAGACCAAGCTTCACTTCAGAAAAACTAAATTTAGAATCACTTGTTGTGATGACTTCATCAGATAAAACGACTAAACCCAGGCCACCTCCAAATGCACCACCTTGTACAGATGCCAGGATAGGAACCTTGATGTCAAACCACGCCTTCAACATTTTTGCGAGGGACATCGCCTCCTGGTATTTTTCTTCGCGAGAACTTTCCGTCTGCTTTTTCATCCATTCCAAGTCTGCGCCCGCACAAAAGAAATTTCCTTCGCCCCTTAAATTTACGATCCGGATTTCTGACTTCCGGTTAATGGTGTCAGCTATATCCCTAAGCTCAAGAATCATACTCGCATTGAAGGCATTCTTTTTTTCAGGCCGATTCAATACAACCCTTGCAACACCCGTGCTTTGTATCTCCAACTTTACCCTACTCATCGCAAGTTATACCTGTAAATGACCATTCTGTTAGCTATTCGCTCAGGGGAGTTCTTTTTGTTAGGTTCAGTTTTTTTCGGACTTCTTCCGGTCCTATTACTCTAACCCCTAGAGCTTCAACGATAGATACCGCTTTTTCAACCAATTGATAATTTTTTGCAAGAACTCCCTTGCTTAAATATAAATTATCTTCCAATCCCACTCTTGGATTGCCTCCTGCTAGAACTGTTGCTGCAACGTAGGGCATTTGGTTTCTGCCCAAGGAAAAGGCCGAAAAAATCCAAGTATCCGGCACATTATTCACCATTGACAAGTAGGTGTTCAAATCATCAGGTGCTCCCCAAGGAACTCCCATGCAAAGTTGTACCAGTGCTGGCTCAGGTAATATACCCCGCTGTACCAATCGCTTGGCAAACCAGAGATTACCTGTATCAAAGGCCTCGATTTCAGGCTTAACACCCATTTCAATCATTAATGTGCACATTTTTTCCAACATTCCAGGGGTATTCAACATGACATAGTCGGCTTCAGCAAAGTTCATGGATCCACAATCCAGTGTACAAATCTCTGGTCTACATAGTCTGACATGCTCAACTCTATCATTTGCACTAGCCATATCGGTGCCCTCAGCCAAAGGCAATGGGGAAGTAGTCGGGCCTACAACAAGATCACCCCCCATCCCTGCTGTCAAATTCAAAACAACATCAACCTCTGAATCTCTTATTCTATCGGTAACTTCCCTGTAATAATCGACTTTTCTGGATGGTATGCCGGTTTCAGGGTCCCTTACATGACAATGTACAATTGCTGCCCCTGCCTTCGCTGCTTCAATGGCGCTATTGGCGATTTCTTCGGGTGATCTGGGGACATGTCTGCTTCTGTCCTGTGTACTTCCTGAGCCTGTCACAGCACAAGTAATGAACACATCCCTACTCATTTCCAAGGGCATAGATATTCTCCGTTATTGATTGTTCTGATCTTGTTAACAAAAGATACAGAACTTTCTTCAGGTTAATCGGGAAAACAATAATTTCATAATTAATTCACATAAACTCTTCCGATTTAATAATAGAATCAACCTTGAAATTTCAAACAGACTCAACACCTTCCTTAGTATAGAATATCAGAGTGCAGTAAACTCATGTTTACTTTGGTTTATTCATTTCATTGTATGGTTTTCCATGTATTTTTGATTTAAATTCTCTTTGGTCGGGGTGTTTACTAATAGATAAAGGTTAAATTATGAACGAAGTCGTGATCGCTGGTGCTGGGAGAACACCTGTAGGTAGTTTTAATGGATCATTTGCAAGCGTGCCTGCTGACGAGCTTGGAGCTCAAGTCATGGAAGCCGTACTTGAAAAAGCAAATGTTGATAAATCAGATGTTTCCGAAACCATATTGGGGCAGGTTCTGACTGCTGGTCAAGGGCAAAACCCTGCTCGCCAAGCACATATCAAAGCCGGTTTACCCATTGAATCTGCAGCTTGGAGTATTAACCAGGTTTGTGGTTCTGGATTACGTGCAGTTGCCATCGGTACCCAACATATCAAATTAGGGGACGCCGATATTGTGTTCGCTGGAGGGCAGGAGAACATGAGCCTCTCGCCTCATGTCGCTTACCTACGTTCGGGTAAGAAAATGGGGAATCTGGAATTTGTAGATTCCATGATCAAGGATGGCCTTTGGGATGCCTTTAATGGTTATCACATGGGTACAACAGCCGAAAATGTAGCCCAAAAATGGCAAATCTCACGGGATGTTCAGGACAATTTTGCCCTTGCTTCGCAAAACAAGGCTGAAGCCGCACAAAAGGATGGGCGTTTTGACAATGAAGTTGTGCCGGTCGTCGTCAAGTCAAGAAAGGGCGAGGTGGTTGTCGAGAAGGATGAATATATTCGCCATGGGGCAACCATAGATAACATGCAAAAGCTCAGACCTGCATTTAGCAAGGAAGGTTCGGTAACCGCGGGTAATGCTTCAGGTATTAACGATGGTGCGGCCGTTGTCTTGCTTATGACCAAAGATGAAGCCGATAAACGTGGTATTGAACCTTTGGCAACCATAGTTTCCTATGCAACGGCTGGTGTTGATCCCTCCATTATGGGAATTGGCCCCGTAAATGCTTCGCGCAAGGCACTCGAAAAAGCCGGTTGGTCAGTCTCTGATCTGGATTTGGTCGAAGCCAACGAAGCTTTTGCTGCCCAGGCTTGTGCCGTAAATAAAGAAATGGGATGGGATCCAGAAATCGTAAATGTCAACGGCGGTGCAATAGCCATTGGACATCCCATTGGTGCCTCTGGATGCAGAATTTTGAATACCCTTCTTTACGAAATGCAACGAAGAGATGCAAACAAGGGATTGGCAACCTTATGCATAGGCGGTGGCATGGGTGTTGCTATGTGTGTTGAACGCAAATAGCAGTAATTTGATAGGAAGGAAAATTGTCATGAGTAGAATTGCGTTGGTAACCGGTGGGTCTAGAGGTATAGGAGCTGCCATAGCCAAAAAATTGCAAGAAGAAGGGTATAAGGTCGCAGCCAATTATGCCGGTAATGAAGATGCGGCAGCAACTTTTACCAGCGAAACTGGTATCGCAACTTTCAAATGGTCGGTTGCTGATTATGATGCTTGTACCCAAGGTGTAAAAGAGGTTGAAGATCAGTTGGGTCCGATTGAAATTCTTGTTAACAACGCAGGCATCACCAGAGATTCCATGTTCCATCGGATGACGCCCCAGAAATGGAATGATGTCATCTCCACCAATCTCACCGGTTTATTCAACATGACACACCAGGTTTGGGATGGTATGCGTTCTCGGGGGTTTGGACGTGTTGTTAATATTTCTTCCATCAATGGTTTGAAGGGCCAGATGGGCCAGGCCAACTATGCGGCGGCCAAGGCTGGCGATATTGGTTTCACCAAATCCCTAGCCCAGGAAGGTGCTTTCAAAAACATTACCGTCAATGCCATCTGCCCTGGTTATATAGCTACTGAAATGGTTATGGCTGTACCAGAAGATGTCAGAGGAAAAATTATAAAGCAAATTCCTGTTGGCAGGTTAGGTGAGCCAGAAGAAATTGCCCGTTGCGTCGCCTTTTTAGTGTCCGATGATGCTGGCTTTATCACTGGATCGACCCTTAGTGCTAATGGCGGTCAATATATGGTTTGATCGAATGGATTCATTTTTGATGACTTCTTAATCGACCTGTTTCATCAATTCTCGACCGATCAACATTCGTCTGATCTCGGAGGTCCCAGCACCTATTTCCATCAGTTTTGCATCACGGAACAAACGACTGACTGGAGCCTCTGATAAAAATCCTGCGCCCCCCATGGCCTGAACAGCCTGATGGGCCTGTTTCATGGCTTCCTCGGAAGAGTAAAGCACGCAAGCGGCCGCATCTTGTCTCGTGACCTCACCCCTGTCGCAAGCTTTTGCAACTTCGTAAGTATAGGACCTCACCGAATTCAAGGAAGTATACATATCTGCAATCTTTGCCTGCATGAGTTGAAACTCACCAATTGGTTGGCCGAACTGCTTACGAGATTTCATGTAAGGCATGATTTCATCCAGGCAGGAAGCAATGATTCCAACTCCTATACCGGCCAATACGACCCGTTCATAATCCAAACCTGACATCAGCACCTGGACACCTTTGCCCTCCTCACCCAATACATTTTCAAAAGGAATCTCCACATCTTCGAAAATCAGCTCACAGGTATCGGAACCCCTCATTCCAAGTTTGGAGAAGGGCTTTGATGTTGAGAAGCCTTTCATTTCCTTCTCAACAATGAAAGCGGTAATGCCATTTGGTCCCTCATCAGGTTCCGTTTTGGCATAGACGATGAGAGTATCCGCAGATGGGCCATTGGTGATCCAGTATTTGGAACCATTCACTCGGTAATATCCATTCCTTTTTTGGGCAAAAATCTTCATGGCAACAACATCTGACCCAGCACCAGTTTCTGACATGGCCAATGCGCCTACACTGGTTCCAGCAATCAATCCCGGAAGATATTTTTCTTTCTGTTCTTGGGATCCATTTAATCGAATCTGATTTACACAAAGATTTGAATGGGCGCCATAGGAGAGAGATACACTGGCAGATGCACGAGCGATTTCTTCAATGCAAATGACATGAGCAAGATACCCGAGGCCTGCACCTCCATATTCTTCTTCCACTGTTATTCCCAATAGGCCAAGGTCACCCATTTCTTTCCAGAGGTCGTGTGGAAACAGGTTATTTTTGTCAATCTCATGGGCTTGTGGTTTGATTCTCTCCTGGGCCCACCGATGAACCAGTTCTTGTAATTCATCAATATCCGAACTGAGATCAAACTTCATTGATGCTATAAACATTCTAATTTTGGGTATTGTACAATAGTGATCATCAGTGCAAATAAAGAAGGGGCTGGTTTTTCAGCCCATTTTTGTATTATCTTTAGATATGATTCTTACCTTGAGAGGCTAAAATCTTATCTCGTAAAAAAATAGCAATAACATCTAAAACATCATGTTTTGTTATGCCACGCTTAAATGCGGATTCTTTTGTTTTGCGATCTATATCGCTTGATGATTCCCAGTGTTTCCGAACAAAATCAAAACATTCATTTTGTATATCATAAGCGGAATAATCCTTTAACCCTTTGGCCACGTCGTTAAAAATAGGATTGGAAATTTCTTTTGCATTTATGTCTTCCGCAACTTCTTTCCCCAATGGTGTAAGAGTTAAGGGGATTCCTGTTCCTATAGTTTTGGAAGTTAAAGTTAATAGACGTTCGTAAATCCGGTCTATTTTTTCTGTTAATTTATCAAATGATTTATGAAAATATTCTCGGTCAGAATTTACCTTATGATACCAGCCATTAAACTTCCAAACAATACCACCAACAGCAAATATGACAACAACCCATACTGGATTAATTTCTGAAAATTCCATATTTTCCATTCCACCTTTTATTGATAAACCATTTCTCTGCTACCTCACCATTAGGAAATATCTCAAAAACTTTCGTAAGTAAAATAACATCTTGGTAATGTTTACCAAGTGCATCAAAAGCAATGTAACTATTCCTAAAATTTGATTTACTTGAGGTATATAGATAATGGCCACAAAAAAGTAACGGTCTCCATTATACATAGTCCCTCCGATATTCTATGAATTTTGAGTGGCTTAAATCAGGATAATTTATCCGCTTCCTCCACAATAATATTAGCGATAAGTTCACAATCTGAAAGCGTAAATGAAAGGGGTATTCTCATATCCAAAAGATTGGAGAGGATGACTTTTGTACGGGGACACTCCTGAGGAGTGATGTACTGCCAACTGTCATATCTTGATGTATAACCTTGTGGGTCCTTGTTACCGAGCCATTTCAGTTCAATGCCTCTTTCCAAACAATTACTGATGAATTTCTTAACCTTGCTACCTGATTTCACCTTCAGATGAAACTGTATAGATGATCCAACAAAACTTTCCTCTTCAGGTCGGCGAATCAAGCCAATAAGAGTGTTGGCACCCAATATATTTTCAATTATTCGGTATCTTTCATTCCATGCTTCACACTTGCTTTCCAACATTTTTAATTGGGGACGAAGTATGGCTGCCCTTAGATTATCCATTCGACCCGAAACATTTGGGTAGTTTAACCTGGTTTTTTTGAAATACTTAAGTTCTGGCTTGGCAATATGGCGATCATAAAACATGTAACTTCCTGACAAAATTGTTGCACTCGCCATGATATTCTCATCATCAGTGACTAGAAATCCACCTTCACCAGAGTTAAGATGCTTGTATGTCTGGGTTGAATAACAACTAACCAGCCCATACCCTCCTGATGGGTTCCCATTCCAGCGGGCGCCCATAGTATGTGCACAATCTTCAACAAGAAAAATATTTCTATCAAGGCAAATCTCGTTGAGTTCATCCATATCGCAACTATGCCCTCGCATGTGTGACAAAACGAGTATCTTGGCATCGGTCTCTTCAAACTTTTGAAGCATATCATCAATATCGATCACTAGATCTTCGGTAATTTCGACCAGTATGGGTTTTGCCCCCAAACTGGCAATTGCTCCGGGTACTGGTGCAAGTGTAAAGGCATTTGTTAAAACTGGGTCCCCTGGTTTCACGTCAAGTGCCCTGAGCGCACAACTAATGGCATAACCTCCTGATGTTACTGCAAGACAGTAAGGTCGCCCTACACTACTCCCAAATTCCCTTTCCAGGATGGCAGTCTCGGTATATTCATCATCTACGATGTTGTATCTATGAAGCCTTCCATGCTTGAGGACTTTCATAGCTGCTTCTAGGGATTCTTCAGGTAGAGGTTCCTGTTGCGTAAAACTCTTATTAAAATCTCTTGCCACTGTTATTCCTACCAACAGAATTTACAAAAACACTTAACTACTACTCAGATCCTTACATATTCCAACTGTACCTAATCCCACTTTTTTGTAAACTCCTCAATTTTTGTCGGAAATTCCTGGTAACTCAGGAAAATCTCATCCGGATTCATTTTAGGGGTATGTTGGCCCTGAAGATCAAAGCCAACTAGAAAAACAGGGATATTTGCCGCCCTTCCAGTGTTTAAGTCAGTGATCGAATCTCCTACCATTATCGCTTTTTCCTTATCTCCCCCCATAACCTCAATTGTTTTTGTAAGTGCTCGTGGATCCGGTTTCCGAAAGTGATAGGTATCGGCTCCTGTTAGGGCCTTAAACTCATCCATTATCCTCAAACTCTCCAATAGCTTTAACGCAAGCTTCTTGGGCTTGTTGGTACAAACTCCAAGGATCCACCCTTGAGATTTGAGTTCAGTCAATGTTTCGGGAACCCTGTCGTATAGGATGGTGTATTTATCCAAGGCGGATTCATAATACTCCAGCAAAACAGGATATTGGTCATCTATCAGTTTATCTGAAACTGAACCCTGAAGCCTGTCATAGCCCAATTTCAGCATTGCCTTACCGCCATTGAAGGCCGTTAATTTGTCCTTTTCGGGATCTAGTGGGGGTTGGAAATTCTTCTCAATAAAGCAATTGTTGGCAGCAGCGATGAGATCCTTGCTTGTATCAGCCAAGGTACCATCCAAATCAAAAACCAATGATTTCATATTCCGATTTAAATCCATCCACCTAATCCAAATTTTGTTCCGTTAACAATGATTTACGATCGACATCTAAAAAGACAATATTTGTTTACAGACCTGCCGGAGGGAACTTCCAAGGATTATTGTTTGAATTACCATTTTGCATATTTTTTCTATCAAGGAATTGTCGGATATTGTCGATTTCAAAAAATGAAATTGAAGTTTGGGGTTGCCCGTGCGTGTGGAATATCTTTCTTTCATAAGGTTTTGTCTTGGGCCAATAAGCATTGCTCCCACCGTAAGTCCCATTGTTAACCACTATCACTGCTTGAAACATGTGATAGTGTAATGCTAATGCCATTTGATCAAAAGTCCTGACATCTTGATTTAGTGCAGGTATAGCAAGAATATCTGATTGATTTCTAAGGTCTGTAGCAAGTCCTAGATCTGTTGCGTCGTAACAAACCGTAGCAGTCAACCAAATAGGCCGATGGTTATCAACAGACCAAGGATACCCGATCAGCCATTGACAGGGACGAAATCCTTTTACAAGATCTTTTGTTCCAGAATCGTTAAACTCTTGTTCAATTGGTGCCAAGTGTTTCTTACCTTGACGACGAATTCTAATTTGAAGTCCATTACTAGTTGACCACTCTGGAATTACCCATAATGCAGAATTAACCAATGGATCCTGAGTTATGATTTCTTGGTAAGTTAAACCAGCAAGTATAATTGCTCTATGAGCCCGAGCGAATGGAATTAAATGAGTCTTTACATCTTTTGGATGGACTGCAAGCTCAGGTAATATCAACCAATCAAGTCGTGCATTTCTATTTTTGTGTGTTTCTCGCAGATCTAGAACTCTTTCGACCGCTGCTAGTGCAGCAGATAAGTGATTCCGATGCTTGCGCCGATTAACTTTACCATCATATGTCAAATCCATTTTATTTGGATTTTCTTCATTATAGTTGGGAATTACAGTCTGCACCATACATGCTCGTAAAGGTCGATCTTCAGACAACTCAGTTGGGTATTGTATTGACAAAGGAAGAACAAGTAAACTAGTTGCTTTTCCCCTACGCTTCTCAATTCTAGATTTTCTGCTATTGATTTCTGAAATAGCCTTATCAATACCCCTCTCAACCCAATTAAATTCCTTCGATTCACGACATCCTGGCCACCTGAGTAAAGCCAATAAAAATAATTCAACCCACTCTGAAATGGGTGCCCAATCATCCCCGAATGCTGATTGCCCACTATATAGACCATACAGCCGTTGGTACCAGTGGCTTTCAGCCGATCGATATGATTTTATTGCCTCTTTCCAACTCGGTTGACGAACATTTGCTGTGAAATCAGGATTTTGTGAAAGAATGAACCTTAAAAGGAATCCCAATTGGTATCGCCACTCCATACCTGATTTACACCAATTCGGAACCTCAAACATAGAACCTGATAGGTTGGATTTAATATTGTTAATTTTTAGTTCTTTTACAATTTTGATTCCATTGGTTTGGTCATCTTCAAAAACTAACTCAACCATCCCTGGAGTAATCACTTTGGGTCGGGATTTGGTTTCCTTCCACTTTTCCAAAAAACACTTCGCAAAAATTAAAAGAGAAAGTTCATTTCGAAGTGGATTATTAGGTCGATTTCTCAAAATAAACACAGACAATAATTTTTTCTGGGTATCTTCGAACAGACAGAGATCCTCTCGAATAAGTGGTGGAGGTTTATTGAAGAATTGCGGATCTTTATCGTTTGCTTTAATCTCAAGAAAAAACGATGGAGCAAGCTTTGCAATTTGAATTTTCCGTTTTCTATTCAGCATTGGCCCAATCAATGATAAAGCCCCATCTTTATCTAGAAATGAGCGTCTGGAAATAACAGCAAGCGTAGCAAAATCCTTGTCTTTATTTGAAAATTTCTCACCTTGTAAAAAGTTAAGCAATTTGAGATAAAATCTGTTTTCTAATTCTGTTTTCTGAAGCTCAACTTTCTCATTTGGTTGATAAGCTATCAGGAATAACAATGCTTGTTGGCGGAGGTACCAGGGGATTGCTGTTTCCGTTAAGTTTACCAGTTTCAGAGCCTCCTCTTTAAGTTTATTTCGATAGGAGTCTAAACATAACTCAGAAGGAAAAGTTTCAGAATCCGTGACCAAACCGGTCTCGACTGCTCCAGCTCGAAGAATTTCAGACATGCAATACCAAGCTACACTTTGAGGAGATTTATCTGCTTGGCTGTTATAAATTAATGGCCTGAGCAATAAAAGCACCTCTTCAAGAAGATTCATATCTGGCCAAATGTCAAGCCCAATTCTGAGAAGTCGTATATTTGATGGGTCATCAATCCATCTCTTTATTAAGCCATATGCAAAAACTCTTGCATCTTGATCTAAATCTTGTTGTGTCCTCCTGAAACGTTGCAATCCACCATTTTTTTCAATATTAGGTTCTATTTTATTTTCATCTGCTTCATCTTCATACAACAGTGGTCGTAGAGATCGGTATGTGCTTCTATAACGGCCCGCACTAAATCTGATTACGGTTTCATCACGGACATCAGGAACTGGTGTAAGATGCCATTCATTGTTTTTTTCCTTTTCCAAGGAGACCTGGGATTGCATTAATCCCTGTATTGCATCAAGGATGTCTTCACCACCAAGTGAATCGAAACCACCAGAAATCGCAGTCTGGATTCTATTCATCTTTTCACTCTGCCTGATTAAAGGTGTTTTATCTTCCCCGAAAATGATGGATTTGGTTTTGTGTTCAGAAAGCTCAAGTCCTGGCGCATGTTTTTTAAGCAATTTATTTATCCAAGTGGTGACTTTGCCCTCAAGTAAATCCTTGTTTTGAACAGATGGATTAAACTCAATCAAGATACGAAAATCATCGACATACCTACACACATCTATCAATTGAATTCCCGACACGATTTGAGAACCGATTGATTCCTTTAATTTTTGTTCAAAAGGAAGTAAAACTAGATTTGCAAAAAAACCGGAAGAAACAAGTCCCTGTGGAAGTGCTATCCGCGAGAAATCTTCAATATGTGATTTCGTGGCATAGTTAGAAATTTCATCAGCGTCCTGATAATCCCATTGCCAATTAAAAACAGATTCTACCAAGGTATAAAATGCTGGATCATCATTTTTACGTTTAATATAGGCTAGAGAACTAGTAAATAAACTTGGGCTTACACGGTCATAAAATTGTTTAATGTCAGCATGAATGACGCAATATTTGTTTTCATCATTCTGAGACTTGACAATGGATTCTGACCTGTCCAGAAAATTACGGAAATCCTGGTAATAGGCCCTGTATAGTTTTGCGGATCCCCATCTATGGTAAAGTTTTTCGTTTTTTTTATCACAGAACAATCGGTTGCCATATGATATGATTTTTTTACGAGACGTTAGATTCGAAATTCTTTCTCGGGGGTCTCCCTGTATAGTTTCAACTCTATCAGCCAAACAAAGCATTAGAGCAGTTCCGATTACTTGATCAGTCAATTTGACGTGTGCAAGTGGCCGGACAGTTACTTTGTCATCATCATCATTTTCTGGTTTCCATTCTTGATTATCTAAAATCCACCTCTGGCTTTTTGGAGCTAGAATAATTCTTAGGGGATCATTCTGCCAATTCTCTGCTGAACTTAGCCGGGATTGAAGTTCATTGATGAAATTTGGAAGATTAACTGCAACTTTATCTAATTCTAACGTATCAGAAAACCAATTGTGATAACGTATATAGGACGCAGTTTTTTTCCATGCCTGTACTAGTAAATACTCATTACCTAGCAGGTCAAGTTGTGGTTTAAGTTTAATCATTTGTTTTGGTTTGTTCGTTATGCTTAATATCCAATTAACTAGTGCCTGCCCGAAAAGCATATAAACATTACAACACCCCTTGACAACAAGGGTCTGGAATCGAGATTTTACGATTAAGATCGGTTTCACCACTGGGATTGAGACGTTTCAGGGCCTTTTTTCACCAAACATTCATCAATCTTCGCAGGATTTGACCGATGAGACATGTTATCAAGTCCCACCGTGAACTCGTCGACATTGACATTGCCGGCATTGACCTTAGTCGCACGTGCCGTGATGACAGGCCTTTAGCACCTTTATTGTGAGAAATAACAGCTGGAACGGTGTGTCCCGGCCCTATGACGCCAGCCAGGATACTTCCTGGCATAGGTTCCGTGTCGGTGCAGCCGGCAGTTACCACCGGGATTGTTTGGACAGGTTTTTAACCTTGCATTTTGCCATCCCGATTGTTTAATGCAATCCTTGATGGAAAGGTGTGTATTGTAGTGGATTTCATTGTTCCATCCGGTATCGTGATATTTTTGATAACATGCACAATACCACAAGGGCATCCGGGAAGACAACCCCGGATGCCCTCTTCGTGACAGAAAGGGTGACGGCCCTCTCTGGGGACTTTGCTCCTTAAAAAAAGACGACTTGGAAAGGAAAGAGGATGATTCTCAAATGAATTCAATTTATCAGCACTTCGGCGTTGAATTAATGTGATAAAAAACTGTGGTTATGAGACGGTTTATTGTGAGAAATAACAGAAATACCCATGGGACTATGGATGTACTCATACCAATAGCATATGACTCGAGCAAAAGGGCTTCACTAATGCTCGTGATGTTAAAATATAATTCCCTTTGCAATTGTATGGTAGTGAATTAAATCATTGACCAATAGAACAGTTTTTGATAAAGAAAAAACTCCCCCACAGAATGACGTGAAGGGCAATGGAAAATCTTTGAGGTCTCACATTATCTCGAAAATTGACGTTTCACCATTATGCCGGGAATTGCCCGACAGGTGCAATCATCAAGGCCTTATACCGACTGTTCCAGGTGACCCACTCAATGGCATTCTTCAAAGGCTTTTCCTGAATGAAGACAACGAGAAATCTTCTGGCCCTCTAACACCTGGATTGGCGTAAGGAGGGACTTGATTTCATCCCGTAATTCCTCGGCATCAGAATCCCCATTTGCAGTGGCAAGATTTGCCCAGGCATAGGCAAGGATATAATCCTGTGGAACACCTTCACCCTTGCGATACATGACACCAAGGTTATATTGAGCATTGACATTCCCCTGTTCAGCGGCCAGTCGAGACCATTTTGCGGCTTCTGCATAATCCTGTGGAACACCTACTCCAAAGTGATACATGACACCAAGGTTAGATTGAGCTTCGGCATCCTCCTGTTCAGCGGCCAGTCGATACCATTTTGCAGCTTCTGCATAATCCTGTGGAACACCTTCACCCTTGCGATACATGACACCAAGGTTATATTGAGCATCGGCATTCCCCTGTTCAGCGGCCAATCGATACCATTTTGCGGCTTCTGAATAATCCTGTGGAAAACCTTCACCCTTGCGATACATGTGACCTAGATGGGATTGAGCATCGGCATTACCCTGCTCGGCGGCCAGTCGAGACCATTTTGCGGCTTCTGCATAATCCTGTGGAACACCTACTCCAAAGTGATACTTTAAACCAAGGGTATATTGAGCATCGGCATCCCCAGCCTTGGCTATTGGGATTAAGTCATCAAGATCCTGTGCAGTTGCTACCAAACCTAGCAGAACTCCTGCCATCATGCCTAGAATGAGTACCTGTATCATCTTCAGGCGGATCATCAAGCCCTGCCGTTCATCGTTTTCATCAGTAATTCCCGCTAGCAACCATTATTCTTAAAATGGTGCTTGCCTGTATTATTTTAAGGGTAGGTTTTTTGTTTTCCAGATATTTTCGGGACAGTCAACGCGGTACAACAGCTTGATTTCCAACCCCTAGCCGGTCCGACCACCCCGTTTTTCAACTCACCGGATACACCTCACCCTTCCGCCGGAGAACATCCCGTCGCCAACTGTCCTGAACTCGCTCAGATCCTCTTTTCATCACGGTTTCAGGTCACCGTCGGAGGTCCCCTTGTCCTGTGACCTGCCAAGTGATGCCGAAGATGGTATTGTTTTTCACAATAATCCAATTCCAATATTTCACATTATTTCGTCAGTAGTGAGATAAATTTTTGCACGCTTTTCCAATTTTTTACACTTTTTCGGCCTGGCGTGACCTTTTCCCTTTCTTGGTCGTTGTGGTACCGCAGATTGGCTTGATGTCCTTCCTTCGCCCATCCCAATAGGCCACTCTATTGAGGCGATGAAGGTGGGGCTCGTTCCACCGTCACCTGGTATCACACTACCCCGACAAGACCGGGGCGAAGCCCATGCTAGATAGTGTCCCAAGTGTCCGCAGAGACGGGGTGTAACGGCCATGTGAAGCCCGCCGGGATAAGGATGTTTTGGGGGTTGTTACCAGCCGTTGGTGGTTCGACGGTGCTGGAGGTTTTCGTTCCAGTTATGCCGATAAGAGACTGTAAAAGTATTCATTCAAGACCTTCAATTCATTAAATTTACCGGTGAATGTGTGTTACCCAAAACACTTCTGCTCGCTTAGCAGCCATTTTATTCATAAATTATTTCATGCTTATCTTCTAAAGGGCCTGGCAATCCTTCGTTGGTTGTGACTCACTGGTGGGTAATTAAAGTCTTTTCATTTAGGAATTTTCGATGTCACAAAGACGTTACAAAGGCAACAAGCGAGGCATATCTCAACTTGAACACCGCCAGAGCCGACAACAGACAGTCCTGAAGTGTCAACTTGCGGCCGATGATAGGGTCCTCAAGTGGCGGCGTAACCACCTGGTTTTTTTCGATGTCGGCATTGTTACTGCTCACGGCTCTGACTTAGGCTTGTTCGTGTACTTATCATACCCCAATCGGGGAGAAAAGCCTACGAAAAAGGAAATTCGGAGATTATCATGAATACGGGGGAATGGACATTAGCGGGAATTACTGGAGAATAACAAGTCTAAAGAAACAAAATTTTATTTCAAAACTTGGTATATTTTTGAGTATTAATATCACATAACCCCGAGGTAAATACTCGAACAATTTTATTTGCGGGAAATATAATTGGATATAGCAACTGTTATATTAGCAGCTGGTAAAGGAACAAGAATGAGATCCAACCAGCCTAAAGTCCTGCATGAATTGGGAGGGTTACCACTCTATTACCATTCGTTGAGTACGAGCCAAAAAATTCAGCCAAGTAAGACATATTTTGTTACAGACAACGAAAATGAGGCGATCCTAAAGTCACTTAAGTCTTTTGAATTTAGACCAGAAATTGTCGTTCAGGGACAACAGCTTGGAACAGGTCATGCGGTTAAATGTGCTCTTGATAAAATGGATGGGTTTGACGGCTTGGTTTTGATCCTTTATGGGGACACGCCTTTTGTAAAACAGGGCACTTTGGACAGGTTAATCAGCAGTATAACAGACAAGAAACCTATTTGCTTTCTTGGGTTTAATTCACAAAGTCCCGGAAATTATGGTCGTATGGTTCTTGACGAAAATGATTCAATTGCCCGAATTATTGAATACAAGGATTTGCAACCACGTGAAGAAAATATATCCCTATGCAATAGCGGAATCGTTTGTGGTAGGGCATCAATCATAAATAACCTTGTAGCCAAGTTGGATACCCAAAATGCCAGTGGTGAATACTATCTTACTGATATTGCTGAATTGGCTAGGAGCGAGGATTTCAATTGTACGGTCACGATTTGTGATGAAGAAGAAACAATCGGTGTAAATACTCAGGAAGATTTGGCCAACGCCGAGAAGATTTTCCAAACGGGTAAACGGAAAGAAATGATGGAAAATGGAGTTACACTCCAATCACCTGAAACTACTTATTTTAGTCTGGACACAATAATTCACAATAACGTGTTTATCGAACCAAACATATATTTTGGACCTGGCGTAAACATCAGCTCAGGTGTCAGAATACGTTCTTACTCATATTTGGAAAATTGTACGATTGGGGCCAATTCCGTAATTGGCCCTTTTGCTCGAATTCGAGAAAATACCAACATTGGAGAAAATTGTAAAATTGGCAATTTTGTTGAAATCAAGAAAACTCAAATAAAGTCAGGAACGAAGATTTCTCATCTATCCTATGTTGGAGATGCTGACATCGGTGAAAATACCAACATAGGAGCTGGAACCATCTTTTGTAATTATGACGGTATCAGTAAGCACAAATCGACAGTAGGTGATAATTCCTTTATAGGCTCAAATACAATTTTAATATCTCCTGTTAATATTGGTGATGATACGATGACTGCAGCTGGATCAGTCATCAACCAAGAAATTCCTGATGGTACTTTGGGAATCTCACGGGTCAAACAAAAAAATATTGTTGGTTATACAAAATCCAGATCTAACAAAAAATAGAATTCAAAGAGGCAGTTTCGATGTGTGGTATAATTGGATACTTGGGTAATAATGAGGCCTCCCCCATTCTATTGGAGTCTCTTAGACGATTGGAATACAGGGGCTACGACAGTGCTGGAATAACGACCATCCATAGGGGTAAGTTACAAACAAGAAAAGCTGCTGGAAGACTAGTCAATCTGTCAGACTTGCTTGTAAGGGATCCAATTAGGGGGGCAATTGGGATTGGTCATACCAGATGGGCAACTCATGGCAAGGCAACTGTAAATAACGCGCATCCACATAGCTCCAATAATGTATCCGTTGTTCACAATGGGATTATAGAAAACCACAGGGAAATAAAAAAACATCTCATCCTGAAAGGATATAGTTTTGGGTCTGAAACAGACACCGAAGTTATACCCGTACTTTGTCAGAAGTTTCTTGATCAGGGTTGTTCATATAAAGGCTCAGTTCATAAGACGGTTGATATGCTTAAAGGCCAGTTTGCTATCTGCTTTCTGTTTGAAAAAAATGATGATTTGATATTTTTAGCCCGTAGAGGATCCCCTCTGGTTATTGGTCATGGTGCATCCACTATGTATGTAGCATCAGATGCTCTCGCTTTGGCAGGACTGACCAAAGAAATAACATACCTGGAAGACGGTGATACTGCTGCTGTTTCCCGCAATAAAGCAACAATATACAGTAAAGACCACCAGGAAACAAAACGGCCAAAATCTATTGTTTCAATTAATGCCATTGACCTCCATAAAAGGGGCTTCAAACATTTCATGCTTAAAGAAATACATGAACAACCAAAAGTGCTGGCAAAAGCAATCGAGAATGTTTCTGCTGACAATTGGCTTGCATCAACTTCTGCAAGTTCCTTACCCTTCAAAGAATTAGAAGGCATTAACCTCTTGGGGTGTGGTACTGCTGCTTACGCTTGCGCAGTAGCTTCCTACTGGTTTGAAAATCTTGCCAAACTTCCTGGTAGAGCTGAAATTGCTTCGGAGTTTAAATACCGTAATGCAATGATCAAACCAAATGATTTATCAATATTTGTTAGCCAGTCTGGAGAAACGGCTGATACCTTAGCAGCATTGAGATATGTAATTGACCAACAAGGTCATAATTTATCACTTCTTAATAATTTGATCAGTACTATGGCCAAGGAAGGTACCCATTCGTTACCAATTCATGCCGACCTAGAAATTAGTGTCGCTTCAACCAAGGCGTTCACCTGTCAATTAATAGTCTTGCTGGGTCTAGCCTTAGCAATTGGGAAAATCAGAAACAAGTTAGAACAGCATGAATACAATGAATTCCAAGAGGTTATTTCACATATACCCGCATTAACAAATATCGTTTTGGGATTAAGCGATGAAGTTCGAAAAATTGCTCAGTTTATATCCGAATTCCCCAATGCCCTGTTTATCGGAAGGGGACTGATGTACCCAACAGCCTTGGAAGGGGCTCTTAAACTCAAGGAAATTAGTTACATTCATTCTGAAGGTATGGCAGCGGGTGAGTTAAAACATGGACCAATATCACTTATTGAGAAGTCCTTTCCCACAATCGTTCTTGCTCCAAGTGATCACCTATTTGAAAAAACAAAATCCAACATGGTAGAAATTCAATCACGAAATGGACCTATTATCCTACTATCAGATGCTGATGGGGTTGAAGATATAAGCGGCGAAGTTGATTTCTCCCTAACCTTACCAAAGGTTCATTCGTTGGTGGCGCCAATAATTTATTCAATTCCTCTACAACTACTTGCATACCATACAGGAGTAATAAAAGGATTGGATGTTGATAACCCAAGGCACTTGGCGAAATCTGTTACGGTAGAGTAGAGGTTTAGGTAAGTTAGAATTTGAAAAGTGATTATTATCATACATTGAGATATTGCCCCTTACGAAGTAGTTATTTTTTTCTCTTTCGTCTTCTCTAGTCTGGAGGCGGTGCAGAAGTTGAACAGCTCCATCGCTCCCAATACGCTAGTGGGGATCCGTAGAAGTAAGCGGTTACATCAAGCTTGTGGGTACAGTCTGCATGGGGTAATCACCACTATCAATACAATGCCGAGACAGAAGTGTTGGCCTGTTATCGTGAGTTATGGCGTATTGAGGAAAGTTTCCGATGGTAAAGACTGACCTCTGTATTTGTCCGATCTTCCATTGGACGGTTCCCCGTATCAAGGCGCGTATGGCCATGTGTTTTATGGCGTTCAGTCTAGTTCATTTTCTTGGCCATCGCCTGTCGGGTAGCAAGAACTGCTTATCACCGGAACGAATTCAGGAAGCGTTACTTAACTGGCCGTGTACGATTTTGCGTGATGAGAAAACGGACAAGCGTTATGTGTTGTCCACCAAGCCCACGAAGGAAGTTGAGAGCATGTACAAGGCGACAGGTGTCACGATGGCAACCACAACGGATAGGTTGGAGAAAGGCAGGAGTAGAGGTAAGGGTGTGACGACATAATCAAAGGCTATCTGAACGTTCGAAAACAGCCTTTGTTGTGCCTACGTCAAAAGACGGAGTCCCCCAACCGTAGATGTTTCAACGCCTAAAGTGCCAAAGTTGGGAAAAAGTTGCAATTTTGAGGGCAATATGGGATTAATAATCCGAAAGTTGGAGACAAGAAATTTAAAAATGATGTTCTTGGGCTCCCTTTACTTACTTATGTGTGCATGATGAATTTTGATTCTGCATATAAAATGACATAGCAAAAAAATACCTGATACAAAGAACTTTATGTACGACAGTCATGATTTTAAAATTCCAAAGCAATCAAGCGATTACGTAGAATGCTCAACCTTTATTATCAAGCAAATAGAATTGATAATAACTGACGCAATAGAGTCTAGACGAAACAGAATCTTGATAAACACCAATCTTAAGCATGGTCTGCCCATGGAAAATATTAATAAGATAGCAGGACCGTTCGTAGAAGCGTGGACTGGCGAGGTTTTCAGTGATGTGATTGAAGACGAGAAAAATATTTACAATCTTATAAATGTTGAAATAGGAAATCGTCTGAATTTTTCCGATATTACTCTTCAGTTCTACCGATCGCGTAAAAATTCCAGTTCTGTCACTAGCCAAATTGATGTCAAAGCGACTAGCAAAGATATCAAAAACAGCGGCAAATCACCAAATATAACATCGTTTGCTAGAATACGAACAGAATACATTAAAGAACCGGATCTAATTTTTGTTATCTTATCAATCAAACACAGAGTTTATAGTTCCAAGGACGAAGTAAGTAAATTAATGATGGGTGTGATGGAAATAGTCGATTTTAAAGCCTATGACCTCAAACATATTTCCGAGGAAGACTTAAGTTACAATCCTGCTTTAGGTACAGGTCAGATACAAATTAGAGATATTCATTATGTCAGTTTAACACCTAGAACTACATGGGAATTCTGTCAACTTCTGGACCAAAAATTTATCGCTTCAAAGAAGGGGTATAGCGAGTGGCTGGAATATGCAAAAAGTAAAGAGTGGATAAAAAGATGACCGAGCAGAAGACCATACAAACTAACTCCATTAAGTGGCTGAAAGAATGCTCCTCGAACACCTTTGATCTTATCATTGCTGATCCCCCCTATAATGTTGGCAAAGACTATGAAACAATGGTCGACAGCATCAATAAAAAAGAATATTTGGAATTTTTGAATGAGTGGACTTCCGAAGCGGTAAGAACTTTAAAACCATTTGGAACTATTTATACGTTCATGGGATTTCGGTTTATATCATATTTGTACGATATACTTGAGAACCGATGCGGGTTATATTTTAACTCTTGGATCAGTTGGTATTATACTCAGGGTCAGGGAAAACGTCGTGGTTTTTCACCCCGCCATGATGATATTTTGATGTTTACCAAGCATCCAAAGAAATATACATTTAACCTGGATAATATCCGTGTTCCACAAAAGACCTATCGGAGTATCAATAATATGCGCGGAGCGAACCCGGGAGATGTCTGGGAATTTTCTCACATTCATTATTGTCAGGGAAATAGGCAAGACCATCCCACACAAAAACCGGAAGGCTTAATAGAAAGAATGGTTCTAGCTTCTTCTTGCGAAGGTGACGATGTCCTCGACCCATTTTCTGGAAGCGGAACAACTCTCCGCGTTTGCCAACAACTTAACCGTAATTGTCTTGGTTTGGAAATGAACCCGAACTATGTGGATATGACAAAAAAGCGCCTAGCCCAACCTTTCCATGGCTTTGATAGTATTGATCCAAGAATGAAGCGTGTTCCCTTGGACTTAAGTGACGAAGCCATTAGGAATGAATATGTTGCAAACCATAAAAGATGGTTTCTGAAAAATCATGAAAGCAAAATTGAGGAGTTTGAAAAAGAAGTATCTCGTATTTATGGAAAAATTAAGGTCGAAAGAAGAAAGTTGTCTCGACCAACTCGTCAAAATAAAGATCTTTTCGCCTCTTTAGATTATCCCTTTCAGCAAAATGACAAAGTACACACGCCACTATGACCAGTCAATCTCCCCAGTCAGTTTGAGAACGATAAAGACCATGGCTAACATTTCAGGATAACCTATCCATTATTGCCGATATTTATGCGTTTCTTTTGGGAATATTCAGTCTTCCTTTTTATCATCTTAGTCGTAAGCAATTCTGCTTTATGATCGGTTTCAAGTGTTCTGAATCTGATTACATCTGTGGAACTCTCTCTTGATATAAACAGCGTATCGGGGAATTCTTCTGAAAATATTTTATTGTAGCATTTTGCATCAAAACCTTTATCAGATTTGTCTACTTTTCCTTCACAAAAAATGATCCTGTGCAAAACCACCAACCAAATCATCTAGTGTAACCTCGTATATATTGGCCCAGAAAGCACGGTTTGGATGACTTGGTTTAATCAAAACAAAGTTGTCGAAGTTTCGGTTGGAAAAATCTGGAAACATAACATTGTTGCGGTTCACGTAATAGATCCGATAAGCTTCTTGCACTCATTTGATCAAGTGTGTAGCGATCCTCCAATTGAGTTGTTGCTACAAGCACATTGGGGATGACGATGATCAATCGCTGCTGAGGAATGTGGGGACTTCATGTTCATCAAGTGAATTGTACAAAACCGCGAGCATGGGAGTCTTTTGTATTGAAAGTTATTATCTGGATCAATACTGATTTTTCATGAATTTTCCACGTTATTACTGGTAATAGAAAACTGGTTGTTTCAAAAGCTGTAACCCTATCCCAAATTAATTCTTCTATGTACCTATAAAAAAAATTATAACAATTCTGTTATTTCCTACCATATTTTAAATTAGTTATATATTATACCGTTTTCCCCTTTAGGACTATCCTGACTTTGGAGGTTGGATCACGATTGCGAAAATAACCTCCGAGTCAGGACTATCCTGTCTGTCTATACATCCACCCCTTAAACCTCACGACTCAAGCACATGGTGAAACGTTATTTTGGAAATTGGGTCGTGCCGTTTTATGACACCAAACTGGATCGTGAAATAGAAAAGGGAGACACTTAAATTGGTTTCGGGGGTCAATTCTTATGTAATGTCGTGCGTATGATCGTGCCTGTGGGGGTAATAGGCCAATTCCTTTTGTGGAAATCTGCCAAAAAGTTTGATAAAATTCTCATCTGCAAAAATTGATTTAGGTTTGCCCTGACAGCAGATATGCCCATTCAAACAGATCACACGGTTTGAAAATGATGAAACCACATGGAGTTCATGGCTTACCATGACAATGGCACAGTTGGTCCTTGTACGATAAGCGTTAACCAAACGATAAAATCGCTCTTCCCCGTCTGAATCCATCCCCTGGATTGGTTCATCCATGACAAGTATGTTTGGCTCAGTCAAGAGGGCCCGTGTGTATAATACACGTTGGGTTTGACCTCCTGACAACCCCAACATTGGTACATGCATCAAATGCGTTATACCCGTTTCCTCTGCAATTTCGTAGATTTTTTTCTTGGGAAATTTCTGACCCAAATTAAGAAAGCAATGAACATCAATTGGGATTGTATCATTGATATTCAGTTTTTGAGGAATATAGCCAATTCGCAAATCCTTAGCTCGGGTGATTTTCCCTTTTGAAGGGTTCAAGGCACCTAGCAATAATTTCAGGATTGTTGTTTTACCGGCACCGTTAGGACCAATTATGTTTAGAAAAACACCTGGCTCCACACCGAAAGAAATATCCTCCAAAACCTGCCTGCCAGGATGAGAGAAATACACACCTTCAAAGTTGACTAAAGTCATAATGGCTCAACATACAAAACGATTATAGCGTTCCTAACGCACCCGCCTGATTATGGAGTTAATCAGGTATTTAATTGTACAGGCTTAAAACGGGGGATGCAAAGCCAATGCCAGCGAAGCTTCAATATCACGGACAGAATTGGTTACAGCTCTTCCCAAAAGGTCCATATTCCTGATTTGTTTGATTCTACCCAGACACTTTCTATGTTCATTTTCAGATAAGATGTGCTTGAATATACCACTTGCCTCAACCAGGCTGATAATAACGATATCTCGAGGACCAGGTAATTTATCGCTAAACAAAAGATCCATTATCCTGAGTTTGACTTCCTGCTCTACTTTACCATCGATAACAGGGTATCTTCTTGTTCTGAACACCCATAAAAAACTATCATCAACCTTTTCTAGAATTTTCTTTTCAACCAGTCTGTTCAAAGCCAACTTTCTTATTTCATCGGCATTAAGAGCACATTTTTCGACCCAAAACTTGGCATTATGATCCTCTTTTGATTCTACGATCGTAGCCAAGGTCGGATCCAGCATTTCATCACCTGTTGGAGTTTTGTCAATGACAATGAGTTTTTCTAAATCGGTATCTATCTTGTTCCTTAGGGCAAGTTCCATTAACACCGCTCCTGAAAGCACACATCGCATGGACAGTTCTGGGACATGGAGGACTTTACCATCTTCATCCTCCAGGATCATGAGCATTATTTCTTCTGGAAACGTTAACATTGAAACCCTATCGTTTTTCAAATTGATTTTTTGATACCTAGAAGTGCTATTGTAATGTTATAAAAGTGAGTTTCAACTTTTAGAAATATTTTTTGCCACTCTATCGCCTGTATTGCACTTGAATTTACCAGAAATTATTGCCTAATTTATTGGGAATGTGGATAATACTTTAGTGTGGTTGAACCTCATTGATAGTCGTGTGTAGTTTTTGGTCAATATGAAGGTGATTTGAAATTTCCTGCCCTACCTTAACAACTTCGGGTCTAATAATGGATCCTACAGTGGACACCATGCCCTTGATTGATCCGTTTTTAAGGAAAATAACCTATCTAAGGGTTTCGGTTACGGACAGATGTGATTTCCGTTGTGTGTATTGTATGTCGGAGCATATGATGTTTCTTCCAAAAAAGGATTTACTTTCTCTTGAAGAACTTGACCGGATATGCACCCTGTTTATCCAACTAGGTGTCAGAAAGATTAGGCTAACCGGGGGGGAGCCTCTGGTGCGTCGAGGTATCCTTGATTTCATAGGGGGATTGTCCAGACATCTGGGAAGTAATGCCCTGGATGAATTGACCATCACAACGAATGGGTCTCAATTAGCTAAAAAGTCCAAAGATCTTTACGACGCTGGAATCCGCAGGATTAATGTTTCACTGGATACACTTGACGCTGATAAGTTCAGACAAATTACCAGGTGGGGAAGATTCGATCAGGTTATAGAAGGCATCAAGCTGGCGAAACAAACAGGCCTTAAAATTAAAATAAATACTGTTGCCTTGAAGGGCTTTAACGAGGATGAATTGTTTCACCTAACCGAATGGTGTCATGAGGAAGGATTTGATTTAACCTTCATTGAGGTTATGCCCATGGGGGACATTGGTAATGAAAACAGGCTTGGTCAATATTGGTCACTAGATGATCTAAGGAGCAGATTGGAGACCAGATATACCTTGAGTGATTTGGCTGAACGAACAGGCGGCCCTGCCAGATATGTAAAGGTTGCAGAAACCGGCCAGAAAATTGGGTTCATAACTCCATTAAGCCATAACTTTTGTGAAAGTTGCAACCGGGTAAGACTTACCTGTACCGGTGAACTCTATATGTGCTTGGGTCAGGAAGATAATGCCGACCTAAAATCCTTGATGAGAAAATACCCGGACGATAACTCCAAGGTCATTGAAGGCATCAGGGAAGCTATAACTCGAAAGCCCAAGGGACATGATTTTGATTATTCTCGCCAGAAAATTGATGGACAGGTGGCCAGATTCATGAGCCATACAGGTGGTTAAGGTAAAGGAGGGACAAGGTGCCTGATAAAATAACCAAGACAGACGCCGAGTGGCGAAACCAGTTATCGGACATTGCCTTCAGAGTAACTCGAAAAGGAGGAACTGAAAGACCTTTCACTCATGATAATTTCCCCAAAAAGAAAGGGGTATTTACATGTATCTGTTGTGATACCGAACTTTTCGATTCCGACCACAAATTTGATTCCGGTACCGGTTGGCCTTCATTTTATCAACCCAAGAGTACTGAAAACATAGGTGAGAAAGACGATTTTTCCCTATTTCGTAGGCGTACTGAAGTCATATGTAATGGTTGTAATGCCCATCTGGGCCATGTGTTCCCGGATGGCCCTCAGCCCACGGGACTGCGTTATTGTATAAACGGCGCAGCTCTTAGGTTCAATTCCTCGGAAGATTAATTTTCAAATTGTCTTTCGGCTGGTGCGATGAGTGCACCTGAACCGAAATTACCAAAACTTCGCAGAATTTGCTGAATGACTGTCAAACGACCTGCATAGGTTTTGGTAACTCTTTGAGTGAATTTCACTGTTCGACCATTTTCCAAACCGAGTGTCTCAACGTTGGCCAAGGCCCCATCGTCTTCAAAAGTCAGAACAACCACATTTCTTTCAGTCGTCTGAGGTTTTGCCATTCCACGTGTAAACTGCTTGGACTCCATGTAAATCCAGGTTGTGCCATATTCTTCATTAACAACCGAAGGATTTCCGATTTCGTTTAACACATCCTCGGTCGTTGTCTGTCCTATCTGAAGGGCTTCCAATTCTTCATCAGAAGGAATGTAGCCATGCCTGGTGGTGACACCTGAGCATGCTGCGATGAAGAATACTAAAAGGATAAAGATAACATTTCTAACCATGGCAATACCAACCTTGAGGCAACTCCTGAGATTATCGAGTGCTAGACACTTTGTTAAATTACTGCAATTTTCCAGGCAACAAATAGTGCTTTACCAAAAAATTTCAGATTTGTGTCTAAACTTAATGTGGAAGTGTTCAAATTTAAATACTGTGGGAATGACAGTATAATCTTAGGCTGGTATACAATCCGAACGAAAAAGGGTGAACTTGGTATTTTTTGTCGTAATCCTAACTTGAAAAACTGTTTTTACATAAACTTGAATTCGTTGGTAGAAATACGACAACCCTGGAACCCAGATGAAAGTCAACGATGTTCATAAGGGAAAGAGTCATGACTTCCTGATTCCGGTGAAGCAAAATAACAGGATGGTTCGCGAAATTTTTGAAAGCCGGGGACTAAATGAAGCCTGTAAATTGCGTAAGGTCATTCAAAACATAGTTAATAACAATACCCAATAGGAAATTATACCCTTGCTCAATAGAAAGTGCTGTAATATTTTAATTTTGGGACTACCTGAATAGTTTCTATCGAAATTTATTTCCAACCGACAAAATCCAGTGCCCAATACTACCTCCCATAAATACCCCAATTGGAGAACTATTGTCTTCGCTGAATTACAAAGGGACAGGCAAAACTGGTTTGCCTATCGCCTCAGTCGGCCTACCAGAGAACAATTGATTGAAGATTTGGGGATCATTTCTTTAAGTCGATTCAGTCTTAGGGGTTCCATCGAATCCTCGGGTAAAAAAGATTGGCTGTTGACCGCCCAGCTGAAATGCCGTGTAATGGTGGAATGCCGTCTCACCTTGAACCCATTTCCCATACCATTGAACATCAAGATCGTGAGAAAATTTATATCCAACTCCAATTTGCTTTTACCCAATCAGGATAATTCGATTCCGGAAGATGAAACCATGGAATTACTTACTCCAACCTTTGATCTTTCCAACCTGGTGCGTGAGACCCTGTTTCTTGAAGTGCCTGATTACCCTACCAATAAAGGCTCCAACTTTGATTCGTCTTTCAATGACAAAGAACGTGAAGCGCACGAAACCATAGAACGGGATAATCCCTTTGCAGCACTTGTGAAAGGTAATCCAGAAATTGTCAAACCAACCTGATCATTGTCTTGAAATTATTCCCTATTGAATTATCTTCTTGATTCGCCAAAATTTGGGGAGATATTCACAACATTGGTGGGTTTTTGGTTCCTCGGACCAATGGTAAATAACGTTTTCAGGTAATGAGTTATGGCTGTTCAGCAAAATAAGGTTAGTCGTGCGAGAAGGAACAATCGCAGGTCCCATGATGCCCTAAAACCGGGAATTTGGGTTGAGTGTGACAATTGTGGGGAATTGAAATTACCCTATCACATGTGTCCACATTGTGGTTATTATAATGGGAAAATGATATTTGAAGTCAGGGAACCAGAAATTGACGAGGATGATGATATTTAACTAATCCTTTTCTGCCCATGTGGAATTAATTTATAGGCGAAAAAATTACCGTTATTGCAATTGATGCAATGGGAGGAGATCAGGGTCCCATTCCCGTTGTTGCTGGTATGGCAAGGGTTGCTAAAAGGGATCCGGATGTAGCTTTTGTCGTGCACGGTGACAAAAGTCAGCTTAAAAAAAGAATCAAAAAGTATAAGGCACTCAGCACAAGGTGTGAGGTCAAGCCGTCAACCAAAGTTATTTCCATGGATATCAAGCCAAGCATAGCCCTTAGGAATGGTAAGGATTCTTCCATGTGGTCAACAATAGATACGCTGAAGACTGGTTTGGCCAATGTCGCTGTATCCTGTGGCAATACGGGTGCCCTCATGGCCATGTCAATGCTTAACTTGAGGAAAGCTGCAGGTGTATCTAGACCAGCCATTGCCTGTCTTTGCCCTTCATCCAATGAGAGCGGGTTCAACGTTTTGCTTGATGCTGGTGCTGACATCAAGGCCGATGAAAGGGATTTGCTGTGCTATTCTATCTTGGGCACCAAGTTTGCCCAAAATGGTTTTTCCATCGTAAAACCACGCATTGGTCTTTTGAATGTTGGTACAGAATCACACAAGGGAAGGTCAGAAATCAAAAATGCCTATAATCTGATATCGGAGAATGAAGAAGCGAATGGTTACAACTTTATCGGTTTTGTTGAAGGTACCGATATCTTTTCTGATGAGGTTGATGTCATTGTTACGGACGGGTTTACTGGCAACACTGCGATCAAAAGCTCCGAAGGTGCGGCAAAAATAATCCGAAATCAGCTCCGTCAGGCATTCACTCATTCCCCTTTTTCTCGTATTGGCGGTTTCTTTGCTTACACCTCACTCAGAAGATTTTTCAAACGCATTGATCCCAGAAGGTCCAATGGTGGTGTGTTTCTTGGGTTGAACGGCATTGTTATAAAAGCCCATGGAGGGTCTGACCCTGTTGGCATTGAGGCAGCCATCAATTTGGGTGTTAAATTGGCAAGGTCGAAATCTTTTTGATATAATTGTTGCGTTTGAATTCAGTTTAAGTCATGGCGAGCAGATTATATTAATATGAGTACTCTAAGGACTGTTGTTACCGGCACGGGTCATTATCTTCCAAAAAGAGTTGTTCCCAACAGCTATTTCGAGGATTTTATTGATACTTCCGATGAGTGGATAACAACACGTACCGGAATTAAAACCAGGTACTATGCCGCATCTGATGAAACCACTTCTTCATTGGGGTTAAAGGCAGCTGAAAGCGCCTTGGCAAAAAGCGGAAATAAACCTGAAGATATCGATTTGGTGATTGTGGCCACCTCCACCTCGGATCATACATTTCCATCGACAGCAACCCAAATTCAAAGCGGATTGGGGATTACCACGGGTTATGCCTTTGATATTCAAGCTGTTTGCGCAGGTTTTGTTTTTGCTCTGGCCAATGCCAATGCCCTGATAAAAGCAGGTGAAGCAAGTAAGGCCCTGGTGATCGGTGCTGAAACCTTTTCACGAATTATGGATTGGGAAGACAGAACAACCTGTATCCTGTTTGGTGATGGGGCTGGTGCCATTGTGCTCGAATCTGATAATATGGTCAATGGATCCCAAGACCGCGGTGTATTGGCGACAGATTTACATTCTGATGGCCGCTTCAAGGATATCCTTTATGTTGATGGCGGGGTCTCGACGACCAAAACCACTGGATATTTAAGGATGAAAGGGCGGGAGGTTTTCAGACATGCTGTTTCAAAACTGGTTACCTCAACGGAACAGGTACTGAACAAGGCAAATATTAAAAGCTCTGAGATTGACTGGGCGGTACCCCACCAGGCAAACGTTCGAATTATTCAATCAGCAACACAAAAATTAAATATTCCCCTTGATAAAGTAATCGTGACTCTTGAACAGCACGGTAATACATCCGCTGCCTCTATCCCGATTTCTCTTTCTGTTGCAAGTGACAAAGGCAAGTTCAAGAAGGGAGATTTGATTCTTTCTCATGCCATAGGTGGTGGACTTTGTTGGGGTTCCTTTCTGCTAAGGTGGTAATTGCTATACTATTTGGGCTAGTTTCTCGATTGCCTAATTCCTCCAGGTGCGTTAATCTGATAGAATTGCCCTTCCCCCATAAATAATCAAAGGGAAATAAAGAATGGGAAAAGAGTTTTACGTAAAAAAGGATCTGGTAAATCTTCTTCATAATCGCTTTGGGATTCCAAAACCTGAGTGCTTTGAATTTGTCAATTCTATTTTCCAGGAAATGACCGACAAACTGGCCAAAGGGGAACAGGTGAAAATTCCCTCATTTGGAACTTTTCAGGTCAAATTCCAGGCCAGCAAGGACATGTACGACATGAATACCGGGAAGGAACGGACCACCGAGGCAAAATACAAGGTCAGATTCATTCCGTCTGACAAACTTAAACAACAGGTGAACAGGGGTTAAAGGTTCCATTTTGTCCAACAAAGAACCAAAACACAAATTGATTGGAACAGTTTCCAAAGAACTAGGGGTTGATCAATCAACCCTGAGGTATTGGGAGACAAAATTCCCTATCGCCAAACCGGAGTTTCAGGACAAAAAGCGTATCTATGACGAAAAAATCATCATCATTTTGAAAGGTATACATTTCCTGATTACCAAAAAGGGGTATACAATAAGGAAGGTCCAAAGGCTCATTGAGGAAGAAGGTCGGGAATATATTGCAGAAATCACCGAGTTTCCACTCATGCGAAAAACCATACCGGATGAAACCACTGCTAAAGTGCAATTTAAAAGCCTGTTGCCCGAGGAGACCAATCCCCTACATGAAAATGATTCAACATCCGAAACCTCCACTTCAACCAAAATTGTAGATTTGACATCGTTGCGCACTATTCTTTACTCGGCAAGTTTTGGGATAAGTCTGGATATCCCGGAGGATGGTAAAGTTAAGGTAAACAAATCAGTTAAGAATGAATTAAAGAATCTTTACAGAAAACTGGATCATATAAATTCCCGCATGGCCTGATTTATTGTTTGAAGAAATGTACCAATATATTATATCTCTCCTATGGTGTTGGAAATCGCAATTTCTTACAAATCCATGAAGTCGGGCCATAGCGCAGCCTGGTTAGCGCGTTCGTCTGGGGGGCGAGAGGTCGTGAGTTCAAATCTCACTGGCCCGACCATTTTTGGGATGTATTCAGGTAAGGACATCAGTTGCTAATGGCGAAAACCCTATTCGAACCTAAAGGAATCCTTCCCGACAGGTTGATCAGTCTGATGTGCAATGAGGGCATAATCCACAGCCACCAGGAAATCAGCCCAAGTCAGATCCAGCCGGCAAGCCTTGATTTACGCTTGGGAAGCAAAGCCTACCGGGTACGAGTATCTTTCCTTACCAACAAACAGGGACGCATAATTGATCGCATTCAAGAGTTCGGAATGCACACGATCAATATTGAACGAGGTGCTGTACTGGAAAAGGGTTGTGTCTATGTCATTCCCCTTTTGGAGTCTTTAAACCTGCCGCGTGGTATTTCGGGCGTTGCCAACGCCAAGAGCACAACGGGAAGGCTTGACCTCTTGACCCGGTTGATCACAGATTTCGGATCCGAATTTGACCGCATTGAAGATGGTTACAAGGGCCCTTTGTATGCTGAGGTTTGCCCCCGTTCCTTTTCGGTTTGCGTCAAACAGGGAACCCTCTTGAACCAGGTCCGTTTCAGTAACGGTACCAACCAATTAACTGGCGATGACTTCCAGAATATTTGTCTTGCCAATAAAACTAGCATAAAAGAGGTGAATCTTGATCAAGGGTTGGATTTTTCTGTTGACCTCAGCCTTGCAAATGATCTCGTCGGTTATAGAGCCAAACAACATACTGGTATAATTGATTTATCCCATTCCAACCATTATGACCCCAATGACTTTTGGGATCCGGTTTATGCCAGCAAAAAGCAGATCATACTTGATCCGGGGTCATTCTATATTCTGGCCAGCCAGGAAGAGGTAACCATCCCGCCGGGATATGCCGCTGAAATGACACCTTACCTGCCAATGGTGGGCGAGTTCCGAGTACATTATGCTGGTTTCTTCGACCCAGGTTTCGGCTATAAGGGAACTGGTGGTGCCGGTTCAAGGGGGGTATTGGAAGTTCGCTGCCATGAGGTGCCATTTTTACTCGAACATGGTCAAAAGATGGGGAAATTGGTTTTTGAGAAAATGATGGCTGAACCAGCCAATCCCTATGGATCACAAAATTATTCCAACTATCAGGGCCAGAGGCTCAAATTATCACGTCATTTCAAGGTTACAATTTAAAGCCTGCTTTAAAATCCGCCAACATGGAATAATCCTTGAGCAATTTTTCCGTATCAACGTCTTCTGGCTTTTGACGTGAATTCAAGGCCTTCTCTGAACGCCTTTGAAGAGAATCATCCATGAAGCCAACGGCCTTAACGATTGTAGCCATTTCTGGTATTTCTCCATTACAGTGAAGAATAATATCGCATCCGGCCTCAACCGACTTCCGCGCTCTTGAATCTATACTGCCTCCGAGTGCAGCCATTGACAGATCATCAGTCATCAACAAACCATCAAAACCAATGTGGGATCGTATTATATCGACCAGGCCTTTTGAAGTTGTCACGGGATTATCGGGATCTATTGCAGGATAGAGCACATGAGCGGTCATTCCCAGGGGAATGGCGTTCAAACTCTTGAAGGACACAAAATCGCTTATCTTAAGATCCTCTAAGGATTTTTGGCAAACAGGCAGTTCCTCATGGCTGTCTTTGTTTGTACTCCCGTGTCCTGGTATATGTTTTAGTACGGGTAGCACACCTCCATGCAGGCATGCCTCAGCCACTTCTTTGGCTATGGCCGCGACGGCTTCTGGTTGTGTACCATAGCATCGGTTTTTCAATACGGGATGCGTGGTATCCGATGACAGATCCGCGATTGGTACACAGTTTGTATCTATACCCAAATCCATCAGTTCAGAGGCAATATAGCGATAACGAAGCCACATAACCTTTTTCGCCACCTTGAGTGGCAACCGATTACATATATCCAGAGGCGGTTCCCATTCCTGCCATTCAGGGTGTTCCAGTCTTTGGACCCTTCCGCCCTCTTGATCAATAAGAACAGGGGCAAAATACCCTACTGTTGCACGCAATTCATCTGTGAGCTTACGAATTTGGCTTTTGTTTTTCAGATTTCGGGTGAAGAGAATAAAACCAAAGGGTTTGACATCCCTGAAGAAAGCTCTTTCGTCTTTGGTAAGACGAGTCCCTGCACAACCAAAGATATACCTGCCATAATTCATTGATTCATCAATGTTCTGATACAGGAAGGGTGACCACCCGCTTCTATCCTTGCGCAAAACGAATCGGCTTCATCCTCTGAATTAAATCCTATTGCATAAAGTCTATAGGCAACGGAAGTGGAACCTGTAAACGATTTCACCATCCAATCTTTGGAACCCAAATCCTTCGGAAATTTGTTCATTATCTCACGCCATTTGTTCGAAGCCAGATTTTGGTTGGCGTAGGAGCCTATATGAGCAATGATTTCACCTTCTGGAACATCATTGGGAGATAATTCCCTACCGGCATTTACTTGTGCAATTCCCTCATCTTGTCGTGCAATAATTACAGCTTCGGGTGTATTGGCCTCAATTTCCATTGGAGGTGTCCCCTCTTCCAACTGAGTGA
Source organism: Paracoccaceae bacterium (assembly GCA_022822495.1). Lineage (GTDB taxonomy): Bacteria > Pseudomonadota > Alphaproteobacteria > Rhodobacterales > Rhodobacteraceae > MPNP01. Next base: position 71,356 of record JAJEBQ010000018.1, read on the forward strand.
AGAAGTCTTCAAGTATCTCCCTGCCAGTTCTAGCAACCATAGTATCGCCTTCTTCCACCACTTCCTCCACATATAACGGCACACCTTTCGCATTTAGAGAAAGTAGATCAACCGGTAACTCGACTGGCGGTGGTGCGTAATCAATGGTTGTCCACTCTTCGTTGAATGGATCTCCATGAACTAAAACATTAACCCTGTATCCCGTATGTTTGGACTCCTTCCCACCAGGATTAAGGGGCTTTATCCAAAGAGCCGTTTCACTCGCTTTAATAACTGGTATGACCGAGCTATCCTGGGGACCGGCCACCTCATAGAAAAATACAATCCTGACCAGCAAATAAATGATGCCCATTGAAACCAGAAAAATGATGCCCTGGAAAATCCTTTTCGCAATTCCTGGCCCCTTATTAATGGCTGGATAATCTAGTATTGAGGTCTTCATTGGTGTGTCAGATGGATTGCAAAAATAAAAATCACATTTCAGTCAAGGGTTTAACTCCCATAATCCTGAGCCCTTGTGCAACTATAATACCCGTTGATCGTACCAGTGCCAATCCTGCCAAAGTTTTTTCAGTATCTTCCTCCTGAAGAATCCTCAAACTTTCTTTTTCCTTGCCCATGGACCAGAAACCATGGAATACCGAAGCGACTTCCATGAGGTAGAAAATAATTCGGTGCGGCTCCCTGTGCATGGTTGCCTGTTCAACGATCCGTGGCCACTCAGCCAATTTACGAATTAAATAAATATGTTCCGGCTCTAAAAGATGCTCCCTGGTGAAATCCTCAAGTGCAGGATCGGAAACATCAAGCCCCCTTTCGTGGGCTCTGTTCAGAAGCGAACAGACCCTGGCGTGTGCATATTGAACATAAAACACGGGATTATCCTTGGATTGTTCCTGTACTTTCTCAAAATTGAAGTCCAGAGGGACATCATTTTTTCGCATTAACATAACAAAGCGGGTAACATCTGATCCAACAGCCATAACAGCATCTCTTAGGAGAACAAAGTTACCCGCCCTTTTGGACATTTTTAAAACTTCGTCCTGAGAGATCACGTTAACCTGTTGAATCAGTTTGATGACAAATGACATGTTGCCATTTGAAAGGGCATCCACCACTGCTGTCAATCGCTTGACATAACCACCATGATCGGACCCAAAAACATTAATCAGTTCATCATAACCCCGGCTTACCTTGTCATAATGGTAAGCAATATCAGGAGCAAAGTATGTCCAACTGCCATCAGATTTTTGAATGGGACGATCGACATCGTCACCATATTCGGTTGACTTTAACAATAATTGTTCTCTGGCCTCCCAGTCTTCAGATCTTTTTGCCTTTGGAGGTTCAAGTACACCTTTGTAAATCAGTCCCATTTCTGTAAGGTGTTTTATGGCTTCATCAATCCTGGCTGTTTCCACAATTGATTTCTCATGGACGTATTGATCCATTGTAACATTGATGAAATGCAGGTCTTCCTTAATCAGAATCATCATTTCTTTAATGGCAAACTCACGGAAAACTGCCAACCATGCCTGCTCAGGTTGGTCGACATATTTGTCGCCGTACTCCTCCAAGAGTTTTAACCCAATGGTTACAAGATAATCTCCCTTATAACTGTCAGGTCCAAAGGTAATTTTATTACCGTGGGCCTCAAGATATCTCAGATAGACACTCCTGGCCAGGGTATCGACCTGCGCTCCGCCATCGTTGACATAATATTCCCTTGTTACCTCATATCCGGAATATTCCAATAAACTGCCAAGCGCATCCCCATACACAGCCCCACGAGCATGACCAACGTGCAGCGGCCCTGTCGGATTCGCTGATACAAATTCAAGGTTTACCCTGCTACCCCTTCCAATGTCCGAGCGACCATAATCGTCCTGCTTCTTGAGTATTACCCTGAGAATTTCCTGCCAGGTGTCCGGTGTCAAGACGAAGTTGATAAAACCGGGTCCAGCAATGGATAATTTGCCTATATTGTCTTCATTACCAAGTTTCTCAACCAGTGCCGAGGCAATTTGTCTCGGATTGGTTTTTGCCTTGCCAGCAACGATCAAGGCTGCATTAGTGGAGATTTCACCATGTTCATTATTTTTTGGTCTCTCGACTGAGAAAGGACAATCCTCAACCCCTTTGGGGAGTGTGCCCTCTTTGATCAATTCACCTATCTTGTCGGCAACGATGAGTTTTGTGTCAGAAAATATATCCATCTTTTCCGTAACCAAATAGTGTACAAATTTAAAGCCATTACGATGTATTCAAATGTATAGAGCAATTATAGTAATTGTTAGGGTGAGTCGTAACCCGCCTTGATTTTATTGTGTATAACTTTATTGCTATTTCTTCCCTGGTTAAAATCTCCTTTCTGTTTCCAATTAGAGATGATAACGATATTTTACATGGCTAGATCGCTTTACCTCTGTAGGTATCTATGACAAATTTCTCTGTCATGCCAGAAATATAATCTCCAATTGTTCGTGCTTTTTGCTCCTGATCGGCTTGAAGCTTCCATTTCCAGGTGTCAGGTAATTCATCCGGGTTTGCCATAAAAAAGTCAAAGACACCATCGATAATCTTCTTGGGACTGTCCTCCCCCCGCAAGATTCCTTGACTTTGGTACATATGCTTCCAAAGAAATTTCCTTATGGAATTTAATTCTCCCAACGCCTCTTTGGAAAAAGTGATTATATTGTCTGAATAGGTTCCCACTTCCTCAGATGATTTTAAGTCAGCGTTTAATAGCCTTTTCTTTGAGGTTTGTTTTAAATCCATAACAAAATAGTCAAAAATGTTGCGGATTATTTCCAAATTGAGTTGAACTCCTTTTGCCGTTGGATCTTGTCCTTGTTTTTTCTCGTGGAAATACGCAACCAAGGGTATTTTGATCATATCCTCAAAGGTGAAAAGTTCTGCCCTCAAACCATCCTGCAAGTCATGGCAATTGTACGTAATGTCATCAGAGAGTGATGCAATTTGTGCTTCACAACTCGGATATCTGTCCAGCTTAAGGTTGTGTCTAGCATCATATTCCTGAATATAGGAAGGTATCTGGCTGGTTAGTGGCCCATTATGTTTTATTATTCCTTCAAGACAAAACCATGACAAATTGAGGCCCTTGAAATTTCTATAAGGATTTTCCAGCAAAGTTACGATCCTTAACGCTTGGACATTGTGGTCAAAGCCACCCTCCTCGTGTAAAATATCGTTAAGGATAGTTTCACCCAAGTGACCAAAGGGAGGATGACCTAAATCATGAACAAGGGAGATTGCTTCGGCAAGCTCGGGATTACAGCCAAGCATGGTTGCAATCTGCCGTGAAACTCTTGAGACCTCTATTGTATGAGTAAGCCTGTTACGAACATGATCATTCTCTGGTTTGATAAATACTTGTGTCTTACCTATCAATCTCCTGAAAGCAGAGGTGTGGATAATTCTGTCGCCATCCCTGAAAAAGGGAGAGCGTTGAGGTTTATCTGATTCCGGATATAATCTGCCGGGAGGGACATCATGTTTTACGGCACAATCTATCAAAATATAATAATTCCCACTGTTTCGACACAATTCTTGGTTTATCTTGTCCTATCGGCTATGATTACTATATCCTAATTGCCAAGGATTTCCCATAATATTTCAAGGGACCATTTAAGACTATGCTTATTCCACCAAAGGTTTCTGACAGAGCTTACGAAAAATTAGCAGAGGTCAATGCTGGTAACGATGAAAATCTTTGTCTCAGGGTGGCCGTAAAAGGAGGTGGGTGCTCCGGCTTCCAGTATGAAATATTGTTGGACAAACCCCAGGATGACGATTTGGTTTTGGCCAAAGATGGTCAAGCGGTTCTGATTGACGAAGTTTCACTTCCCTTTCTTCAGGATTCAACCATAGATTATGCCGAGGAATTGATAGGCTCCAGATTTGTTGTGCATAATCCGAATGCCAAGTCAACCTGCGGATGCTCATTGAGTTTCTCCCTATAAACTCCCCCCTCCCATGAAAATTGCAACCTATAACATCAATGGAGTCAGGGTCAGGCTTCCCAGAATTATTGATTGGATAAAATTATCCAAACCTGATGTCGCTTTACTTCAGGAAATCAAGTGTGAAGATGACAAGTTCCCAACAGATGTATTCGGTGATTTAGGATACAATGTGGTTACGCATGGTCAGAAGGGATACAATGGAGTGGCGATACTGTCGAAGTTTCCACTTGAAGATGTCATGAGAGGTTTGCCAGGAGATGAATCAGATACACATTCCAGGTGGATTGAAGCAGTCATTCAGGGAGATAAAAAAATTATCAGGGTTGGGTGTCTTTATCTCCCTAATGGTAATCCTGCTCCTGGCGCAAAATTTGACTACAAACTTGCCTGGATGAAAAGGTTGCAAGATCGGGCCTTGGACCTGCTTCAATTTGAAGACCCCTTGCTGCTTGCAGGGGATTTTAACGTTATTCCCCAAGTTGAAGACGCCCATTATCCTGAGAAATGGCAAGATGATGCACTATTTCGATTGGAAACCAGAACCGAGTGGCGAAAGTTGCTTAATCTTGGCTTCCAGGATGGATTCAGGTTATTGAATCAACACCCGGAACAATATACGTTTTGGGATTTTCAGGGGAATGCCTGGAACCGAAATGATGGAATTAGAATTGACCATCTATTACTATCTCCTCAATGTGCGGATTTATTGTTGGAATGTAAGATTGATAAGGAAGTCCGTGGTTGGGAGAAACCATCCGATCACGTTCCCATTTGGGTCAAACTTGATTGCTGAATTCAGTTCGTATCCTGAGATTTGCATAACAGGTAGTTGTCCAAGTATATTCCCTTACCTACTCAATCGCTATGTTCAAGAATGCAGAAAAATTTTTGATGTATTCGAAAAACCTTTCACCAGTTTTGACATGTATTCATAAGGAGGTTGTTGCTATTGACAAGCCTCATAAGGAGGATTCAACCCAAAGTGTTCTCTCAAGGTTATCAACAATAAAGTTTTTGAAAGAGGATACTTATGTCAGCAGTGCCAACCAAATCATATATACCGTTATAAAAAGCGGGGTATCCTACGTCTAAAGTTTGATAAAACAAAAAAATTGTTTAGCGTCAAACTAGTTGAAAATCCAGTGTCAAACAGGAAAAAGGGATGGAAAAATCGGAGAAAAATGGCTGTCAGGTATATAGGCACCCAAATTTTTTACAATTTTCGTCGACAAATAAAGTGTACAACATTAGTTGAATTGGCAGCAAAACCCGCGGCACTTGCAGCAAGATAGTAATTCCACATACGATAAAAACGCTCATCAAACCCAAGTTTCGCAATCTGATCCCAGCGTTTATTAAATTGTTCTCGCCAGAGACGCAAAGTATGCGAGTAGCTCGCAGAAAAACACTTTTCATCAATGATTTGAAGATTTGCCACTTGTGCCTGACGGCGCAAAACAGACAGGCTTAATAGCATTCCTCCAGGAAAAATATGCTTTTGCATGAAATCTATGTTTTTTCGATATTTTGGAAAAATACTGTCAGGAACTGTAATTGCCTGTAAAACAGCGTTGCGCCCACACCGAAGCCTATTACGAAGAGTAGAAAAGTAATGTGGCCAGTATTTCTCACCAACGGCTTCAATCATTTCTATTGAGGCAATACCGTCGTAAACTCCCTGTTCATCTCGATAATCACGCAGGCAAATATTTGATCGTTCGGCCAGCCCAGCCTCAAAAAGGCGTTTTTGGGCATAATCCTTTTGTGCACGCGATATGGTAATACCTGTAACCTTTAGCCCTCGCTCTCGAATTGCATACTCAGCAAATCCACCCCAACCACAGCCAATTTCAAGAATCTCCTCACCGCTTGAAACTGCAAGCTGATCACAGATCGCTGAATATTTGTTTTGTTGTGCCGAAGACAAATCAGATGTCGAATCTTGAAAAATCGCGGATGAATAAGTCATTGTCGGATCAAGCCAAAGACTGTAGAACTCATTTCCCAAATCATAGTGATGAGCAATATTACGTTTTGATCCCAGTCGGCTGTTACGATTCATGAAATGACATAACCTCTCCTTTAATCGATTTAGACGACCACCAGAGAAACGCTGTGTCATATTGTCATTATTCAGCAAAAGGACATCTAAAAGATTTTGTAGGTCAGGTGTTTTCCACCATCCATCCATATACATCTCACCAAAACCTACACTGCCTTCAAAAAAGAGGCGTGGATAAACTCTTGGCGTTAAAACTTCAATCTGGCCAAAGGGGCCGGGTTCTGCCCCCTTTATTGACAATTTAGTTTCATCAGGAAACCAGATTTCAATTGACCCCTTTTCAATACATTTCAAAGCCGCCGCCAAAATGTGTGACTGAAACGGTCGGGTCAAGTTGATCTCAAAACGAGACCTTTTAGCGTTAATAGAATTTTGCAAGTATAACCCCGCCTATTTACCTTTAAACAATGCTATTAATGTGAAATATACTGAACGTGGCAAGGTAGCCAGTATTTTGAGTAGAGCAACCATCAAAAAGGGAAAAGCAATTTCAAATCGCTCCTTGGCCATTCCCTTTACTATTTGATCTGCAGCTTTTTCTGCTGACATTATAAATGGCATAAAAAAATTGTTTTTTTGGGTCAGACGAGTTGTAACAAATCCAGGATTGCAAATCTGTACTAAAATACCCGAACCTTGCAAATCACAACGTAAATTCTCCGCAAGGTGAATTAAAGCTGCTTTTGTGCTTCCATATCCCCATGCATTGGGTAGTCCCAGATAACCTGAAACTGAACCAAACAACACAATATGGCCATTACCTTGGTTTAAAAATCTTGCAATACAAGGTTCTAAAACTCGCAACGCTCCAGTCAGATTCACATCAACAATTTTTTCTAACTTATCAATGTTCGAATTGCGTGCTGTCATTGGCTCATACGTACCTGCGCAATAAATGAGGCCATCAATTTCTCCTACTGCCTGCACAGCATTTTTAACCTCTGTGAGAACAGTCACATCGCACTTCACAGACGAATGCTCTCCCTTCGCTGTTTGCACCGGAGTCATATCATTTAGTGTCTGTTCAAGGGCCATTGGATCACGCCCTGATATCACAACTGCCACCCCTTGAAGTGCAAGTTTTAAGGCTAACTGCCTGCCAATGCCGGCGCTGCCCCCAACCAACCAAAAGCGTTTGCCTATAAGTTTTGTCATCCTGAGTCCACTTTTTCAGGCTTGCTATGAGCTGAATTATCTTTGTAAAAAAAAGCAACAATCTCACCAACTTTAAGACCAAATTTTGTCATACGAGCACGATTGATAAGAGTACCATCATCAAGTAGGTATAGCCAATCCTCCATATGAACAGTTATTTTTCTTTGCTTTCGGAACACATTCAACCTGTAAGACATCACCGCTGTATTACCTGATTGAACGCCATGTGCATGACCTTCTACATCGTCTGCAGTTGCAGAAAATGTACCATTGTCATTCACTTCCAGACGCCAGCACCGATGACCAATTTCACCGTCATGAAAACGAAAATCTTCGTCAAGTGTACCCTCATTGCCAGACCATTTTCCAACCATTGAAAACGTGAAACGTCGTGTGATCATCCCAGAAATTCCAAAAAAGGCTCCCGATGCTTGTAGAGGACCCACCAAATATTCCCGCAGATCAAGAATTGGTTTTTCAGACGCGTAGGTTTGTATGTTTCTTGAACCGAAATCAAATAATGCATTCGATCCAGGAATATGTCTAAATTTCATCCTTCAACTCCAATTTTATTCACATATTTCCAAAGCACGAGGATGGCAATTAACTTTAATCCACAAGGCACCAGAGCATATGCCACAGCAAGCGCTCTTAGTCCTCCTTGATCAGTTGAACCCGGCTCATATCCTGAAAATGCCAATAGCGGTAAAACAATACCGGCAGCAATCGCCAAGGCAGATTTGTGCAGAAATGTCCAAATTGAGAAAATCTGTCCACCTCCGCCTTTTATGCGACTCGCAAGTATGGCTGGTGTAAGTGTCATGTCTGCTCCCAGAGTCGCACCTGAAGCAACAACAATGACATAAAATGCCAATGTATCACCAGGGCCAAGGAACCAAGTCCAAATAAAAGCTGGAATTGATAAAGCCATTCCTGCGAGCAGAACAACCTTGCGACCATAATGATTGGCCAAACGTGCCCAAAATATGGCCGCAATTGCTGCCGCACCAAAAAACAGAATTAACAAAAAACCTGCGTGTGATTCTGCATTGAGTAGATCTGTGACAAAAAACAAAAAAAGTGTTGATGTAACACTGGTGGGCAAGGCATTAACAAAACTAAAAGCAAGAATGGGTTTTACCCCCTCTACCCCGAGTGAATCTGAAAATCTTTTACGAGGAAAAGATTGACCCGATGCAATCCATTTTCGGTGCATGACAACAAGCGCAAACAGGACAAATATAAAGAGAAATATACTGTAGACTGTATAACTCGCTGATTTGCTTATATATTTTGCAAGCAGTGTTGGTGTCGAAGCTGCAAGACAAATACCCACCAATCCACCAGCTTCCCGCCAGAGTGAAACTTGTGTATAACCCCCACCAAACTTTTCAGTTTGAGCCAAGCCATGGTCATAAAGGGCAATTTGCAAAGAACTGAAACCACTAAAAGCGATAAAAAGACCAAGTACCAAACGCGGCAGAGGTTCTCCCCATTCAGGTGGTGCAAAAAGCACCAAAATACCGATTGCCAATGCTGTTCCCGAAATCATTGTCCAAATTTTGCGATGTTTTCTCCAACGGTCGGCAAGGAACCCTATAATCGGGTCTTGAAAACTGTCAATACCACGAGCCAACAATAAAACTGCGCCAAGAATAGCAAGATTGATGCCCATTTCCTCTGCATAAAATCGCGGTAAGTGGATGTACAAAGGCAAACCAGCAAAAGCGAGTACAGCTGCCATAGCAGCAGGAGGAAGCATTTCAGTGCGGGGAAACAACTAAATACCTCTGCAACAAATTACGGTACACTGAAAACCAATTAAGATAAAAACCAAAAAACTGGCTTCAGTTAAAATGGGCAAAGGATTGTAATTGAACAAGGACATTAAAATACCCTTATTGTAAAAGGTAAAAAAAGCGCATGGGGATAGACTGCTAAACGGCAGTTTATACCGTCTTCATCAACAATGATAAAAGACCAAGATTTTCTCATTTTGAGAAACTTTTAACGGGCGGTTCTGGACGGGGGCGGTAACGTATGCCTTTCAACCATAGTCGTAAAGCTTGCCAGTGAATAAGTGCTGTAGTTCGAGCAGCGCCAAAGGGACGGCGCAATAAGGCAAGCACAATTTGACCATCTGTGAAAGGACGGCGATTTCCTATAATTGCAGTTTTTAATCCACCTCCTTTTCCGTCATCGTAATTAATCCAAACCGCTAAACGTGAATCTTCAATCAAAAATCGAAAGCGATAATGGCCTGCGACATCAAAAAACGGAGAGACATGAAACTTTTTGCTTGCCGTAGTCCATGAATTCCTCTCTATTTCGCCTTCTTCCTGCCCTGTACAAAGATAGATATGTCGATCTCCAAAGGTGTTGTGAACTTCTGCTAATACTCCACATAATTTTCCTGGGGTGTTAAAAATAAACCAGAAACTCACAGGGTTAAATGTATACCCCCAATAGCGGGGATGAGTCAGTAACAGAACCTGACCAATATCTTCTATATCTGTTTCATTTATAAGTTTTCGCACCTCATCAATAGCGCTATGACCTGTCAAACCATGATCCTTGGGGTACAGCGAAACAAAATTGGGACGACCGTAGGAAAACAGATACGGATTCCCGTTGTTATTTAGTGCCGTTTCATCAAGCAAAAGATAGTCAATTCTGTAAGTAAATTTGTTCTCTACTGGCACGTGGCGGGAATGGCTAACCCTTGCATGCACAACAGAAGATTTAGTTAATTCCATGGCGGCTTCACCCCAAATTGCTGTGCGACAGAAACTGCACTTGCTAAACCGTCTTCATGAAAACCCATACCCATCCATGCGCCACAATACCAAGATTGATCCTTGCCCTGAATTGAATCTATTTCTTTTTGTGCTTTAAGCGTTTCAGCATCGTATCGAGGATGATCAAACGCGTGTTCAACCAGGACAGATTTGTTATCCGGTTTTGAGGATGGATTAAGGGTTACGAACAGAGGGGTTTCACGAGGTAATCCTTGAAGTGAGTTCATCCAGTAAGTTACTGAAGCTTGCTTTTCTATACTGCTCTCATTGGCCAAATATACCCAACTTGACCAGCAAGCCTTACGCTTAGGCATAAAACTAACATCAGTATGGAGAGTAACCCTGTTTTGTTGATAAGCAATATTTCCAAGTATTTGACGTTCAGTTTCTGAATCCTCATTCAACATTTGTAAGACATTATCCGTATGAGAGGCAAATATCACGCAATCAAAAATTTCTGCTTCCTGACCAGGTGTTTTGATAAGGACCGTTTCCGCTTCACGTGTCACGGCTACAACTGGGGTTTTTAAACGGATCTCTGCTTTCATTGTTGCTGCTATTTTTTTGACATAATTCTGCGAACCTCCTGTTACGGTCCACCACTGATATTTGCCAGAAAATGATAAGAGCCCATGGTTCGCAAAAAACTGGACGAGGGCATGAGCGGGAAACTTCAACATTTCCGATCTAGGAGTCGACCAAATAGCCCCACTCATAGGAAGCAAATAGTAATTCACAAACCATTGGCCAAACTTGCGTTGCTGAATTAATTCTTCGACCGACATTTGCGGCTGCTCTGAAACATCTTTCCGAGCAGTATTAAAAAACAAGGAAATGTCTCTGTACATTCGCCAAAATTTGGGTTCAAATATATTACGCGGCTGGGCTAAAAAAGCTTTTAGATTTCTGGATCCATATTCGAATTGTCCCGAATTGACTGAAACCGCGAAGGACATATCACTTTTTTGAATCTTCACTCCAAGTTCTTTAAACAAATTGCAAAGATTGGGATAATTAATCTTATTGAATACGATAAAGCCGATATCAACTGGTACTTTTCCATGGGGAGTATCGGCAATTTCTGTTCGTGCGTGCCCGCCAAGACGATTACTGGCTTCAAACAAGACAACATCGTATTTTTTCGAAAGTAGCCATGCAGCTCCAAGTCCTGATATACCCGAACCGATTATGGCAACTCTATCCCCCGGCTTCGGTTTAATTTTACGATCTCTTTCCATGCTTGTTAATACGCTGTTGGAGTGCTTCTGGATCACAAAAAAACTGATCCAACAACAAAAAAGGTTCGTATAACTAACAGATATGAAAAAAGCTGCAAAAATTATTAGTTTAAATCCTGAACAATACACAAACTATTCTTCAAAGGATTTATCTAAAGTGAATAAGCCGCCCGATCAAATATCCAGAGTAATGTCTGACTATCTGGTGGCAGTAGCAGAGCATCAAGATCAAGAAGCCTTTGCCGAAATTTTTAACTATTATGCACCCTCTGTTCGGTTGTATTTACTGCGTAACGGTGTTGACGCCTCTAAAGTTGATGATATCATTCAAGAAACATTTGCGGCTGTTTGGGCTAAATCCAGTCAATATGATTGCAATCGGGCAACAGCCTCAACCTGGATATTTACCATCGCCCGTAATAAGCGTATTGACGCTTTCCGGAGGGAGAATCGTCCTGAATTCAATCCAAATGATCCGACGTTTCAGCCCAGCTTTTTTGAAAGCGGAGAACAGGCAATGACAGTACAGGAACGGGCAGTAACCATAAGAGATGCTCTTACACAACTTAGTCCTGAACAGCGGGAAATCTTACAATTCTCGCTTTTTGAAGGTCAGTCGTACACCACAATTGCAATCCGGCTTGGGATTCCGCTTGGAACTGTTAAGTCTCGCGCTCGTCTTGCTATTGGAAAGCTTCGATTAGCACTTGGAGGCCAAGGAGAGGATTTATAATGTCAATTCAACATCATATTCATGGAGATCTTTTGTTGGCTTATTGTGCGGCAACACTTGATGAAGGGGCATCAATTTTGGTTGCTACACATCTTGCCCTTTGTTCAGATTGTCGAAGTGATGCTGAAATTGTTGAAACCCTTGGAGGTATATTTTTAGAAAATGCCACCACTAATCAAAAACAGGAAAAAAGTGACCAAAAGATTTTTGCGTCAATTATAAAAAGTCATCAATCCACTGCCAGCGCATCATCAAAGTCTTCTCTGGATTCATTTGTGTTTCCAGAGCCCTTGCGAAGTTACATTGGCGGCGACCCGGATGAACTTGATTGGCAACCCGTGGGGGGAGGGATCCGCCAGTTTTTAATTAAAACCCATGATTCCCAAACAACCGCGCGCTTGCTCATGATACCAGCAGGTAAAAGGGTTCCCGACCATGGACATCAAGGTTTCGAGGCAACACTTGTTTTGAGTGGCTCTTTTTATGATCGAGACTCTTGGTATCGCAGAGGTGATGTTTCTATTGCCGATTCAACTGTCATTCATCACCCGGCGGCAGGACCAGAAGAAGATTGTATCTGTCTTGCAGTTACTGATGCTAAACTAAAATTCAGGAGTCCACTTCCCAGATTATTTCAAAAATTCCACGGTATTTGACTGAGAAAGATATATGATAAACACCATCTTTTCTCCTAACAGTTGTTAATAGATTAAACTTCCAATATGCATCCAAATGCCAATCATATTAAGCGCTGTGGAAGAGATTTGGTACGACAATTTGGGTGGAAACGATGTGACAAACCGGAGGTCAATTTTTGACACAACAACTGGCTCATAAGTAGTGATTTTGGAAACATAATAATCGTAAGTACCATGAATGAACTCATAACAATTATCCCTAATCATTTAAATTAAGGAAGAATGTTATGACTGCTGTGCCGAAAAACATTGTTATTGTTGGTTCTTCCGGTGCAATGGGCAGTGCGTTTAAATCTGTTTTATTAGATAGATATCCAACTGCACATCTCCATTGTTTCTCACGCAATGGTGATTACCCTATTGACTATAAGAATGAGGAAACATTTTCTCAAGCTGCTGATATTGCTGCCAAAAAGGGACCATTAGATCTTGTCATTGTGGTAAATGGTATTCTTCATGACAACGATATACAGCCTGAAAAATCCTTAAAAGATTTATCAGCAGAAAAGTTTCAACACCTGTTTAAAATAAATACAATCACGCCAGCACTTGTTGCCAAACACTTTCTGCCTAAACTGCACCGACATCGGCCTGTCAAATTTGCAGCCTTGTCTGCAAGAGTCGGTAGCATCTCTGATAACCAACTTGGCGGGTGGTATGCTTACCGCGCGTCCAAAACTGCACTTAATATGATTATTAAAAATTTTGCCATCGAAATTGGAAGGCAAAATCACGAAGCCGTCATCGTAAGCCTTCATCCTGGAACCGTCGATAGTAATTTATCGAAACCGTTTCAGAAAAATATTCCGGATGGGAAACTGTTTTCACCCCTCTTTTCAGCACATAAACTTATAGATGTCTTAGGGTCGCTTACCCCAGAAGATACTGGCAAATGTTTTGCTTGGGATGGTACGGAAATTGCCCCATAACCAATTCTAAATCACTACCAAATTTGGTTGGCTTTAATTTATCAAAAAGCACTTTACATTTTGCCTGAACAAAATTTTAGTTCCCAACTCATTCCTGAAATAAGGCGGCGAAAACCGTTGTCCCATTTCGAAACTGCTTCATTTACAGAATAAAATGATGTAGGAGTCAGCACGGATTTACTTATCAACAGAAAGACGTTTATAAATCCAAGAATAACGACTGGAAATCAGGAGTGGAAAAGTACTACCGATGGTTTTTAAGGTCCAATTTCTAAGTTTTGGCATGACCCCACCGCTCAAGTGATTGATCCAACCTTGTGAATTGGAAAGTTTTACAATCCTGTTTAATCTGTATTCTCGTAATGACCTGAAATGATTGAACGCCTCCCTGGCAGTTGAGGATTGGGTTAGCGCTGACGCTAATATCCAACCATCTTCAATAGCCATATTACCCCCCTGAGACAGGAAGGGTGGCATTGGGTGTAAGGAATCGCCGCAAAGACAGACATTGCCTGCATACCAGTTGGGTTTAACCTGCCCCTTGTATAGAATGTTGGTTTTTAACTCCGTTGCATGATTAAGCAAGTTCTCCAATAATGGTGGTTTATCAAACCTCGATATGATGGTTTTCAAAGAACTATCCTTGGTATAATCTTCATCAACAGGTCTTACTGCAACGAAGTTTATGTCTTGCCACTTATTGATGCCATAAGTCACCAAGTGCTGACCAGGAGACATGAATAGGTTGACCCCCGATTTAATCTCGGAGAATGCAACCCTGTCTGTAGGAGCAACACCTCGCAAGGCAATATAATCTGGCCTATCCTTATGACTTCCCGGATTCATCAGCCGACCGATAGCTGACCTGTAACCGTCTGCTCCTATCAGCAATGAGGACGTAAATTCTTTACCATCTTGAGTTCTGAAACACACTCTATCTTTTGAAAACTCCTCCAGAATAATTTTCGAATTAAATCTGATTTTGACACCGTTTTGCTTGGCCCTATTGCATAGAATTTTGACCAGTTTGGCACGATGACAAGTTATGTATCCTAATTCAGTGTCCATTCGAAAATGATTTAAATCCATCGCAAAAAGTTTTTTGGAAGTAAAACCCTCCCGCAGGCTAATTTTATTACCTGGGCTGGAAATCTCCTTGAGATGTTTAGCCAAACCCAAATGAGTAAGGATATCAGTGCCATTTGGGGTAATTTGTATACCCATCCCACCTAATTGGCCTTCAGGCTCTTTTTCGTAAATGGTGGAAATTATACCCTTTTCCGCAAGGGAAATGGCCAAGGTTAAACCTGCAAGGCCACACCCTACAATGGCAATGTTTTCAAGGTAATCGTTCTTCATTAAGTATTGACCTGGTGAATTATATCTTGCCTATTCTGGTTCACTAAACTACCACTTGCCGATATATGTCTATATAGGTATGAATCGAAAAAGATTGAAAAAATTCCTAATTACCAGAGCCACTTGATTATGTATTTTTTGTAGGACTATTAATTGTTAGTTATTTTTGGTGCCCTTTTGGGGGCTGTTTGGGGTTTTTACCTAGCCCACAAAAAGAAAGGCTCTCGTCTGGACAAACTCCATTATAGTGTCTCATTTGCAATAGCTTTTGGCCTATTGTTTTGGATATTAACCCTTACAATCAGTTGGTATTGGATTTAATTCCATGCGGCAGAAAAATGCTTTTGCAAGAAACTTTGGTTATGCCAATACTCCCAGTTTTTCTGGCTTGCCAACATTCTTTGCCCAACCTTACAGCAATAACTTAAAAAATATAGATTTGGCAGTCTCAGGCATTCCCTTTGATTGCGCGACAAGCAATAGACCAGGCACACGATTTGGACCGCGGGGAATCAGGGAAGCGTCTCTTCTCCAGATTCATGAACCTCCCTATGGTTGGGATGTTGACCCTTTTGGTGATTGTAAAATTATTGACTATGGCGACCTTTTGATTGATTATGCAAATGTGAGAGGGTTTCCACAAAAACTTGAAGACCATGTCAGCGGAATACTCAAGCAAAATGTAACTTCCCTAATATTAGGTGGTGATCATTATATTACCTATCCAATTTTGAAGGCTCATGCTGAAAAATTTGGTTCACTTTCCCTACTTCAATTTGATGCTCATTCAGATACCTGGAAAGCGAATGATCCCTCCGATATTGATCATGGAACCATGCTTTATCATGCAATCAACGATGGTATTATTGATCCTACCCATTCAGTTCAGGTCGGTATTCGAACCACTAATAAAGATCCTATGGGGATGAACATTATTGACGCCTTTGAGGTTCATGAAAAAGGGCCCATTAATGTCGCAAAGCAAATAAAGGATGCAGTTGGTAACAAAGCGACCTATTTGACTTTTGATATTGATTCCCTGGATCCAGCCTATGCACCTGGGACCGGGACGCCTGTCTGGTGTGGATTAACACCCATGCAAGTTTCGTTAATCCTTAGAAATATCATTGGCATAAATGTTGTTGGGATGGATGTCGTTGAAGTATCGCCGCCCTTTGACAATGCAGGTATTACATCACTCGCAGGTGCCCATGTAGCCGTTGAGTTGATCTGCCTTTGGATGTCTGGAAAATAATGTTAGCATAAAATTGAAAATAGGAAAGATATGAAAGCAGCAGTTTGTCGTGAATTTGGAGGCCCTCTAACTATTGAAGAAGTATCGCTGAGAGAAACCCGTAAAGGTGAGGTCCTTGTCAAAATCCTGGCATGTGCGGTTTGCCATTCTGATATCTCCTTCATGGAGGGCGCCTGGGGAGGGTCCCTACCTGCCGTTTATGGTCATGAAGGAGCGGGTGAAATCCTGGAAGTTGGTGAAGGTGTAGAAGGCTATCGTGTAGGCGACAAAGTTCTTGTGACCCTTATAAGATCGTGTTCGGAATGTATTTCATGTAAAAAGCAGGTTCCTTTTATATGTGAAGAACCCTATGATCGACTTACCCAGAGTCCGATTACAGGTTCCGATGGTCAATTTGAGCATGGCTTGAGTACGGGAGCATTTGCCGAAAGGGCATTGATTCATCACTCTCAAATCCAATTGATTCCTCCCGATTTATCGCCTGATGTGGCAGCTCTTTTGTCTTGTGGTGTTATCACTGGTTTTGGTGCCGTTCAAAATACGGCCAAAATGGAACCTGGAAGTTCGGTTGCGATTGTTGGCGCAGGCGGTGTCGGTTTAAATAGCATACAAGGTGCACGTGTGGGCGGAGCCAAGAGAATTATAGCAGTGGATATTGATAACAACAAGCTTGAACAAGCGAGAGAATTTGGTGCGACTGATACTGTTTTGGCTGATAAAACATCACATCGATCAATTCGCAAATTAACTGGCGGGAGGGGTGTTGATTATACTTTCATAACTGTCGGCGCTGGCATTGCATACAATTCTGCCTTCAAATATCTTGCTCCCAAAGGCGAAGTTATAGCTGTAGGCATGCCTCCCTCCGATGTTGTAGCCAACTGGATACCCGTCAATCTTGCATATATGGGACAGTCCATTCGAGGATCAAAAATGGGGGATACAGTATTAAGCAGGGACATCCCCTACCTGATTGACCTTTACCAAAAAGGAGATTTACTATTGGATGAATTGATAACCGGTAGATTCCCACTTAATCATATCAATGAAGCGATTGAGGAAGTTAAATTGGGTAAGGTCCGACGAAATGTGATCGTCTTTGACTGAATGTCATGAAACTGGAAAACCTTGAAGTATTTGTGGTGGAAAACCAACCTCCGGGTTGGGGAGGCCGGTATTTCATCTTTGTCAAGCTGGTAACCTCATGCGGTATTACCGGATATGGTGAAGTTTATTCTGCTTCAGTAGGTCCTGAGGCTATGAAAGCGGTTATCCGTGATGTCTTTGAAAGACATATGCTGGGCAGCAATCCCGGAGATATAGAGATTATGTTTCGCCGTGCCTATTCCTCAGGATTTACCCAAAGACCTGATTTAACTGTAATTGGGGCTTTCTCTGGCTTGGAGATCGCCTGTTGGGATATTATGGGAAAAGCCTATAACCTCCCAGTCTATTCGTTTTTAGGAGGACTGGTTAATCAAAGAATCCGTACCTATAGCTATATCTATCCCCTTCCAGAACACGACTTGATGGAGTTTTGGTCAAATCCAGCCATGAATGCTGAAGCCGCAAAACTAATGATAGCTGATGGGTTTACAGCAATTAAGTTTGATCCTGCAGGCCCCTACACCATTTATGGCGGTCACCACCCTTCCATGAGGGATATAGACCAGTCTGTTAACTTTTGCCGAACACTTAGAGAAGCTGTCGACAACAAAGCCGATCTACTGTTTGGAACACATGGTCAATTTACCACTTCTGGTGCCATTAGACTTGGCCAAGCTTTGGAGGAATTTTTACCCCTTTGGTTTGAGGAACCCATTCCACCTGACAATCTGGAGGAGTTTGGAAAAATTGCACAGGCCTGTCGAATTCCTGTTGCCGCAGGCGAACGATTAACTACCAAGACTGAGTTTGCAGCTGTATTGAAAAGTGGGGGCGCATCCATTCTTCAACCTGCTTTGGGAAGGTCGGGCGGTATATTGGAAACCAAGAAAATTGCTGCCATAGCAGAAGTCTTTAACGCATCCATTGCACCGCACCTTTATGCCGGGCCGATTGAATGGGCAGCCAATATCCAGTTGGCCGCTTGTATTCCAAATTTTCTTATCCTTGAAACTATCGGAACCGGGGGTGAATTTCATCGCCAATTGATTGGCGATATACCTCTTTGGGACAATGGTTACATTATTCCACCCACAGGTCCAGGATTGGGGATAGATTTCGATGAGGACCTGGCAAGTTCCAAACCCTACACGGGTAACAAACTCCATCTGGAAATGCAAGACGAACCTTGTAGGTATGACAGGCCTAACTCGTTCGCAGGTGGCACACCACCTGTTGAAATTAAATGCTGAATGATTGTCTTTTACACCTTTTACACTATGCCTTCTCTCTAGAAGTTTCATGAGCTTATCATAAAGCTGTTTGCAAAAACATTTTGGCAAACTTGGAATCGATTAAAAACATGATCAACAGAATAGTGGATTTAACATGAATTGGGTTGCCATTGATTGGGGGACAACCAATGTTCGATTCTGGTTAATGTCAGAGGAAGGTAATATAGTTTCCACGAAAGCCTCTCCTATGGGGATGAATAGAATTAAGAAGGACCAGTACGAGGATCATTTACTTGCTAACATAGGTGAATGGTTTGAACCTTCAGATTCAATACAGGTCATAGCTTGTGGTATGGTTGGTGCCGCAAACGGATGGGTAGAGGCTATGTATCAAAAGGTACCCTGTGAACCAATTTCAAACGAAAAAATAACTAAAGCTCCAACTGGGTTTCCAAGTTTAGATGTCCGCATAATACCTGGTATCGCAAATTATTCACCAAATCATGATGTTTTACGGGGTGAGGAAACTCAAATTTGTGGGTTTCTTACTGAAAATCCAGATTTTGAAGGTGTTTTGTGTCTCCCAGGAACACACACCAAGTGGGTAGAGATAAAATCTGGACTGGTAATGGGCTTTCGAACCTTTATGACCGGTGAACTCTTTGATGTTTTAGGCAAATCATCAATACTAAGGCATTCAATTGATTCCAATTCTTGGGATGAGAATGAATTTATGTCAGCTATTGAAGTATCCCTTTCCAAGCCAGAAGAATTGACAACAAGGTTGTTTTCTATAAGAGCCGAATCCTTGATAGGAGATTTGAAAACTGATATGGCTTCCGCAAGATTGGCTGGACTCTTGTTGGGTTCGGAACTTGCTGGTTCCAAATCATATTGGGAACAAAACAGGGTGGTAATAATCGGATCTGGACAGTTAGCGAAAAACTATTACGACGGTTTGATAGTGACCAGCACAAAATCGGAAATAATCAATTCAGAATCCTGCACACTAAAGGGTTTGATTCAAACCAAAAATAATTCCAGATAAAAATTTTCAGTAGTAAATAGGAGGGCAATCTGCATCAATCCTGCTTAATTGATGCTTAACTAACTGGTTGGTTTGTTTTGTGAACTCGTTTAATTCGCTACTTACTACTGCGACTTGATTGTATTTTAGAGGATCTGTCTTAACCAGATCATCAAGAATTTCACTCCATATTGGCAATTTTTTGTACGACAGTACTATTTTACAGGCTCTGGATTTTGATACTTTCCTCTGTTCTGGTGTAAGATGTGGCCCTGCATCCCCACACCTCATAACGATTCTCAAGAATAATTGTCGGAGTTCAACAGAAGAAAGAGGCAGGTAAAAAATATCTTATTGATTTGCTAGATAAAACCATCTATTTATCCCGCTATGGAAAAAGGTCCCGATAGTCGAGAACTTGAAAATCGAATAGAACTTCTGAAGAAGGATTTTAAGCTCATGGAAGCAAATGTAGATAAAACCTTGAACGCCATGCGGAAGGAAGCTGCCGAACGAAGCGAATCCCAGACTAAATGGATGATTGGGATTGTTGCTGTAGCCACAATTATTATCATTGGTGTATTGGGTTAGGTTGGAAATACCTTCAGGTCTTTCCTCGCGCTGATCAAGGCAGATTAGCCTGAGAACTGCCACAAGGGTGAGGAGACCACGCGGCAGTCGTTATCAGTCGTGCGTTCTGTTCTCAGCCGCCTGTTCCGCTCCCTCACGAACAAACGGAAAGACATGGCAAAGTTTTCGGAAAAATATAATTTTTCACCAAAGATAGTGTTAGATAAGCAGGATGTACCAGAAACGCTAAAAAACAGAATTTGGAATATATTGTATAGTGCTTTTTTTCAAAATATTGGCGAATTTGATCAATACGATTATTCATACAGAGAATCTAGAGCGAACGACTTTTATACAAATGAGTTCGATTCATTATCTGTTGATTTGCGCCATAATTTCTTCAAACTCCCAATTGATTCTCGACCGATAGACCCAAATGAAGAACGCCAGGAACTACGCAGATTGTACTTCAGAACAGATTTTCCAAAATTTTACAACCTTTTGGAGTACCTAGCTGAAAATTATTATCTTTACGACGGTGAAGGTGACTGGATAATTGCATGCAACAACATTTTCGTAGATGAGGGAGTACAATTCCGTTTTGTCTGCAAGAAGATAACACCTGTGTTAGATCCCCAAGAGATGGAAGAAATTGAAAAGGCTACAAAAGACAGTGGTGTAGACCACATTAATCAAGCCTTAGACCTGTATGCAAAAAGACCAGAACCAGACTATCGAAACTCTATTAAGGAAAGTTTATCTGCAGTGGAGGCTACTTACCGAAAATTTACGGGTAAAGCACATAGAAATATTGGCGATGCCATTAGTGAAATGGAGAATATGGGCATAAATTTACCACCTATTCTAAAGGAAGCATTTTCAAAAATTTATGGGTGGGGTAGTGATGGCAGAAGTGGTATCCGACATGCCTTAATGGAAGAGTTCACCAATGTAGGTGAAGCAGAAGCTCGTTTGATTTTGGTAATGTGTTCCGCCTATGTAAACTATCTGAAGAGTTTACAGTCAATGCTACGAACTCGGCAAGGATAAAACATAGACTAAGAAAATATTGCCCAATAAAAGCAGGAAAATAGAAGTTGATCTGCCCTCCTTGGAAGTCGTAGAAAGTACTGGGATTGATCGGGCGGATTCACTTTGTGATAGGATTTCGGGAACAATAAAAATCATGTTTTCTACCCCCTTGGATTTTAATTTTCCCTTGCAATAATTTAATAAAAGGATGGAATTTCACCCTCCTGTGTAGATACCTCAAAAAGTCGTTGAATATAACCCGCTTCTGACCTTCGACAAATCAGAAACCAACAGGTTTCCTCTTTAAACCAAAAGGCGACCGCCACCTGGCCAAATCTGGTTCGTCGAAATGTCCCCCTCCTCATTTTATCCCTGTTCAAATCTGCCGGAGAATTCTTGGCCAATACTTCCCTTATGAAATGACCCTCAATCTGAAATACTGACCTTAAATCGCTAACGTCCCAGATGAGGGTTTCTTCACCCTCCAATTTATCATCAAGAGCGTCAATAAGTTTGCCTACATCCCCCAAAGGTAAAAATATCAGCAGTTCGTCCGGAGACATCCAGGCAATTGAAAGACCATCCAGTGAGTTAATTCTTCCTTTTGCGGGAACCTTCACCTTTGTAACTTCGAAAAGGCCCTCTTGGAGTGTTTTCGATTTAAGTTCACCACGAAACAATACCATACCTGTATTGTCAGATAATTTGAGCGATGGAGTCCCCATGGCAGGCGATTCAGCCATTTACTGCACTTCCTTATCTGGGTCATAAAACATATGGTTGACAATTTTTGCCTTGATCATTTTGCCCCCACTGTTGAATTTTAAAACTTCACCCATTCTTTCCGGCCCCCTTTCGACTAATCCCATCGCAATAGGACGCTTTAACATGGGCGAGTAGTATGTTGACGTTACACGCCCCTCCATCCTTGGGTGACCGAAGTCGCACTGGTCTTCACTTTGGGCATAGACACCATGTGGTAAAGGTTCTTCACGATCCAATACATCCAAACCTACCAACCGCCAACGATCAGGATCAGTCAAAAATGACCTGTACTGCCCTCTTTTGCCGAGGAAATCATCCTTTTTCTTGGAAATGGCCCAATCCAGACCAAGGTCTTGAGGAATGACCGTCCCATCTGTTTCATCTCCAATCATGATGAACCCTTTTTCTGCCCTAAGCACATGTAACGCTTCCGTGCCATAGGGTTCTATCGAGAATTCTTTGCCTGCCTCATATATCCTCTTCCACAGTTCCAGACCTTCGGAAGCCTTTATTGAAATTTCATAGGAAAGTTCCCCTGAAAAGGAAATTCGATATACTTGAACTTCAAAACCTGCCAAACGGCCTTTTTTCCATGACATAAAAGGTAGTTCTTCTTCGCTGAGGCCCATTTCACCCAGTTTTTCTAGTACTTCCCTGGCTTGGGGCCCTGCAATGCCAATTTGTACATATTGATCGGTTATGTTGGCCGTAAATACACGCCAATCCCACCATTCGCACTGGAGCCAATCTTCCATCCAGCCGTGAATATGATCAGCACCTCCCGTTGTCGTGTGACACAAAAATGTTGTTTCATCCAACCTTGCGACGACACCATCATCCATCAAAAAGCCGTTTTCATCACACATCAACCCATATCGACACCGACCTGGTTTCAAGGTACCCATGTTGTTGGTGTACATCATATCAAGAAATTTAGCCGCATCCCTGCCCTTAACCAGAATTTTCCCCAATGTTGTTGCATCCAGCATACCCACGGTTGTACGTACCCGCAAAGCTTCACGATTGACGGCATTTTCGACAGTTTCACCTTCCAGTAGATAACAATATGGTCTTCGCCAATCCGATACCGGCTCCCAATGGGCATTATTCGCTTCATGCCATGCATCTATAGGAGTTTTTCTCGTTGGCTTAAACAATTCCTGCTTGGCTGTTCCTGCGATAGTACCGAGTGGTATCGGTGAATAAGGTGGCCGAAAAGTGGTTGTCCCCACTTTGTTCATCGGGACCCCCAAATTATGTGAAACCAAAGCTATCCCATTGACATTGGAAGTTTTGCCTTGATCAGTGGCCATCCCAAGTGTGGTGTACCTTTTGGAATGCTCAATACTTTCAAACCCTTCAAGCAAAGCCAAATCAATGTCTGAAACCTTGACGTCATTTTGAAAATCAACCCAGGTCTTGGCCCGATTGGCAGGCTTCATTCCAAAGGGAACAAGCCAGGTTCCATGACACTTTTCTTCTGTTATTCGTTCAGCTTCAGGTAATTCCAAATTTGTAAGAGGTTTTTCGAATTCTTGGGCCAGGAATTTGACAGTTGTTTCAACTTGAACGGGGATGTCATGCAATTGCAAATACCCATCGGCGGAGCCAATCGGAAATATATTCTGCTTGCCCTGACTGTCTACGGGTGGTTTTTGCCAGTCGGGAACGAACATAGTTCTGGAATCATCCCACTTTAGTTTGCCGTTACAATGAGACCATAAATGTACAGTCGGTGACCATCCCCCTGAAACAGCAATTGCTTCGCAACCAATGATTTCCAGCGATGTCCCCTCGCCCACCTGTGAACACATTTCCAAACCGGTAACAGTTTTTTTACCCAACACTTCACCAATTCCCCGTGCGGGTTCAACCCTTATCCCCATTTTCCTGGCTTTGGTAGGTAATGTCCCCCTGATTTCCATTCTTGTATCCATGATCAAAGGAACTGAAAGCCCAATCTCGGTCAAAGCAATGGCTGTTTTATAGGCATCATCATTATTTGTTAGGACTGCTGTTCGATCACCTGGTGAAACTCCATAATTTTGAAGAAAGTCTCGTATGCCGGATGCCAAACGAACCCCGGGTATGTCATTTCCAACAAAACACAAAGGTCTCTCTATAGCTCCCGTAGCCAGGACTATTCTTTTCGTCCTGATTTTCCATAATCTCCGTTTCAGATACCCAGAGTTATCGGAAGGGTCTGGAAGTTTCTCATCGGCAATCACAAAGCCATGATCATAAACACCAGCAACAGATGTTCGATTCCGAAGGGTTACATTTTTATGAGTCGAAAGTTCCTCCAAGGTTGTGGTTAACCATTCTCCCGATGAACTCCCCCCGAATTCGTCATGATCCTGAATCAATCTACCACCAAAATATGGTGTCTGTTCAAGTAAGAGTATTTTTAATCCTGTTGGAGCCAACATCCTGGCTGCCAATAATCCAGCTATACCTCCGCCAACAACAAGCAAATCCACATGGGTATAAAAATGTTCATAATGATCACTATCATTATCCATGGGTGGTTTACCCAAGCCGGCGGATTGCCTTATGGCCGGTTCAAAGAGATGTTTCCATGCTTGTTTTGGAGCCATGAAAGTTTTGTAATAAAACCCAGCAGGAAGCAACCTGGAAGCAACATTTGCCACACTGCCAAAATCTGTTTCCAGACTTGGCCAATGGTTTTGACTTTGTATCTCCAAGCCATCTGTAAGCTCTGTTGTTGAACCTACTTGGTTTGGTTCCAATTTGCCCCCTTTACCAAGCGTAAAGAGACCGTTGGGCTCTTCAGGACCGGAAGCAAATATGCCACGAGGCCTGTGGTATTTGAAACTACGACCAACAAGTTGTTGGTTATTTGCCAATAAGGCAGATGCAACTGTATCGCCCTTATATCCCCTTAGTTTCTTGCCGTTAAAACTAAAGGTGATCGGTTTGCTTCGATCTATTACCGTACCACCGGTGGGAAGTCGTACGGTCATAGATCCATTCCAATTATCAAAGTTGAAAAATCAACTTTCATTGAACCGTATCTGTATTCATTCCTGTGCATTCAGTGCCTTCGTGCTTTGATCTCTTGCAATACCTTGGTTGGGGGTTTGTAAGTTTGTGCTGGATAGGTCCCAAACACCTCCATGGTCTCGGTACACCTTGCAACATGAAACCATTTGCCACATCCCATTGCATGCCGCCATCTTTCGAAGATAATTCCCTTGGGATTATCCCTTAGAAACAGATACTCTTCGAATTCCTCATCAGAAGATTCAGGCCCCTCTCTTTTCAAATGAGCCTCTCCCCCTGAAACCAGTTCAGTTTCATCGGCTTCAACACCACAATAGGGGCATAAAAGTTTTAACACCTTGCAACCTTTATCATTTTGTAAGCACCAAAATTTTCATTCTACATAACTCTAATGAGCAACTCCAGCGGCCACACTCTCATCAATGAATCTCCCTTCCTTGAACCTTTCCAGGCTGAATGGTTCGGCCAATACACCTGGCTCTCCTTTGGCCATGAGTTCAGCCATGGCCCAACCCGATCCAGGTATTGATTTAAAACCTCCTGTACCCCACCCACAATTGATGAATATATTTTGAACTGGCGTTTTAGAAATAATGGGTGATCTATCCCCGGTCATATCCACTATTCCCCCCCATTGCCGCAACATTTTCAAGCGGGAGATTATTGGAAACATCTCCACAAGGGCACGAACAGTATTTTCTATGTGAATGAACGAGCCTCTCTGGGAATAATTATTATACTGATCAGCACCCCCACCGATCACCATCTCACCCTTATCCGATTGGCTGATATAGCCATGCACTGTGTTAGCCATTACCACAACATCAAGGCAAGGTTTAACAGGCTCCGAAACAAGTGCCTGCAAGGCAACAGATTCTATGGGCAAGCGAAAACCTGCCTGTGCAGCTAGCACCCCGGAGTGACCTGCAACAACCATACCCAACTTGTTACATCTTATGCTCCCTCTGGATGTTTGAATATCTAAGGAACCATTATTTTGCTGGCTGATACCCGTGACCTCACACTTTTGGATTATATGCATACCCATTTCTGAACAAGCCCGTGCATAACCCCAAGCCACAGCATCATGCCTAGCCGTACCACCCCTTGGCTGCCACAAGGCTCCAAGTATGGGGTACCTAGGGCAATCAATATTGATGATCTTGCACAGCTCCTTTACTCGCTCCGGGGTTATATATTCAGTCTTTATCCCCTGAATAATATTGGCCGAATTAATTCTCTGATATCCTCTTGCTTCATGATGTGTCTGGGCAAGCATCATGACCCCTCTGGGACTGAACATTATATTGTAGTTTAAATCCTGGCTTAAGATTTCGTAGAGACTCCTGGATTTTTCATAGATTGCTGCCGAAGCATCCTGAAGGTAATTCGATCTTATAATCGTTGTATTTCTTCCGGTATTTCCCCCTCCCAGCCATCCTTTTTCCAAAATGGCTACATTTTTAATACCATGATTTTTCCCAAGGTAGTAAGCTGTTGCGAGACCATGACCACCAGCACCAACAATAACAACATCATAATTCTCTTTGGGTTCAGGTGATTTCCAAGCCCTTTCCCAACCTGTATGATAATTCAGGGATTGTCTGACGAGAGATAGGAGTGAGTATTTCTTCAAAATTAAGCCTTGGAAAGAAATTAACCGAATAATCGGGTTATTTATTGTTAAAGTGACAATTTTCCAGTTCAAAGGTTGGATAGCATATTTTTCCAGCAGGAAATATTTGAGGATAAAACAAGTAAAAACACCATATTAACAGTAATTGATGTTAAGAATTGGTTTTCGAACTTACTAAAGACATATCCTTCGGAAGTTGAATAAAAAACATTGAATCGCAAATCAAATATATGGAAATTTGGTATCCAGGAATTTTATTCGCTGTAATTACTACAGGATTTATTGTTTTCCTTTTTTACAGGTTTAAGCCGAAGAAGAGGGAAACAAATCCAGAACTCCATGTCTATAGCCAACAGTTGGAAGAGTTTGAGCGCCAACAGCAGGCGGGGATGATTTCATCGGATGAACTTGTGCATGTCAAAGCCGAATTGGGGAGAAAAATCCTAAACTCTGAAAAAAAGTTTCAAAATTCCATTCATGTTCATGAGTCTCCCCTTCAAGAATATAAATTCCTACTTTCGATAATTATTGTATTGACACTGGTTTTGGGATCCCAAACCATTCACAATTTTCTAGGCGCTCCTGGGTATGGTGACCAGCCCTACAAAACGAGAATTGAAGCTTCGCAAACCCTTAAAGATAATCGATTGGGCCAAGTGGATTATTTAAATTCACTAGCAGATTTCAAGGAGGAGGAAATTGCGTTTACTGAGACCATCAAGAGATTGGAAGCCTTCAAAACGCTAGGGGAAGATGAGTATCAAGCCAATTTACGCTTATCTATTCAAGCGAGTTTAGCTGAGAATAAACTTTTTCTAACATCCCAACTGTATAATCAACTTATATTATTTTTGGGCGAAAAGACTTCACTCAAAGACCTTATTTCCAATGTTGAAGTCATGATATATTCTGCACAACTTTATGTATCACCAGAAGCCGAAAGCATGATTATTGAAATACTTAAGCGTGACCCAACTCATTTGGAAGCAAGATTTTATCTTGGCTTGATGTATGAACAAGTTTTACGGCCGGACTTAACCTTCGAACTTTGGAATGCTATTTTGGTTGACAACCCGGACTTACAAACGCCATTGATGGAATATATTAAAACTCATATCGGAGATGTCGCTCGCAAATCTGGTATAGATTTGTCCTGAAAGATTCCGGCAGACTTAGGAAAGTTATTAAATTGACAGATACTCGCGATCAATTATCTGAGCCAGGAACAATGACCAGTAATCTTGGTAATTCCACGGATGAATTTTTCAAATCCATCCCGAGGGGCAAGCCAATTGCAGCTTTGGATATAGGCTCAAAAACAATCGGTCTGGCGATTTCAGATACCACATTGATGATAGCTACTCCTCTGGAAACCATACAAAGAACCAAGTTTAAATTGGCAATGATAAAACTTAAAAAACTCGAAACCTATTGGAACATAGGAGGTTATGTTCTTGGTCTACCAAAAAATATGGATGGTACGGAAGGGCCCAAGTGCCAATCAGTTAGATCATTTGCCAGAAATTTATCGCAATTTACAACTCTGCCCATTACCTTTTGGGATGAAAGGCTTTCAACAGTTTCGGCGGAAAAATACCTGCTTGAAACAGGAGCGAGCCGCAAAAAAAGGGCCCTGAAAAAAGACAACTTCGCGGCGTCAATAATTTTGCAAACTGTATTAGACTATTTTGCGAACAGTAGGTCTTTGTAATGGGTAAAAAGCGGGTATGGAGGCGAAAGGAACCAGACAGTCCATGTAAGCAAATCTGTGTTATACACCCGGATGCCAAAATTTGCATTGGTTGTCACAGGACACCTGAAGAGATAAGTAATTGGGGCTTATATAAGCCTCAAAAACGAAAGACAATACTTGCTCATCTACCTCAGCGTGGCAAGGAGATTAAGTTACGAAGAGGAAAACGACGAAGAAACCGATTAAATCGATCACCTGAAAACATGATGTGAAGAACGACCATAGTGAATAGATACCATCTTACTGTTCCCCAAGTCTAAATTATTTCTTCTTACTCAAATTTTTTACTGGTAAGTATAGAGCGTCAATCAGGATGATGGTTTTGTGGTGAATTCTACTCCTATAATATTTGTTGTCATACATAACAAGTTTTTTGTATCATGGTTTGAGGATCGCAATTAACCATAAAGTGATGCATTTCTTCAATTTTTTATATTATAATTACGGTAAATAGAAAGATTAAGCCAATTTAATCAAGCGATTGAGAGAGTAGCATCTAAAGAAATTGAATGTTGAAAATACCATTGATAAGAGTTAAATTAGAGAAGAAATAAGCTTTGTGCCTAAACTTACAGAAACCGTACTGGCATCAAGACAAGTTTCAACTTGGGAAAGTTAGTTGAAGTGGGTAAGTCTGGTCTGAAAATGATCCAGTTATGAAGTGTTGTACTTCATCCTTTTAAAACTAACAAAGAGGAAATAAATTATGCCCGAATGGTTAGCAGAAACGCCTTGGTGGGTAGTTGCAGGACTTACCATAACCTTGGCTATTGCCCTGTTCAAGGCTGCGAGGTGGACTGCATCCACTGACAAACGACTAGACTCCCTTGAAACAATTGTCAAGGAAATTCGTGGTGATATCAAAAGGATATTTCAAGACCAGAAGGAAGTTCGTGATGATATCAAAAGGATATTTCAAGATCAGACTGTTGAGGCGAAGAGTCCAATTGAATTGACAAATTTTGGAAAAAAGATTGCTGATCAAATCAAGGCGTATGATTGGTCGGAAAAGTTCGCACCTGGAATTGTAGACAAAACTATAGGGAAAGAAGAATTCGAAATTTTTGAAATCTGTGTTGATCACATTTCAGAAAAATATAATGATGATATAGATTTCCAAAAAGTCGTACGAGCCAACGCTTATCAACACGGTACAAATGTTGAGAATGTATTAAAAGTTCAGCAAGTTTCGCTTCGTGACTGTTTACTGGAAAAATTTAAAACTTAACTACCCACCCCAAGAATAGATCGTGGTTTATAACCTCCTTTCAAAAGATTAATCTGCATTACAAAATTTTGCCCATTCTGATACGAATTTCAGGAGGATGGAATGTCCTTGAATGTTGATGCCATAAGATCAGAATATGCTCGCCTTACCTAAACCAATGGTGAAATCAATCTTGACCGGGTACCAACCCGCGCTGGTATACACGCCAGATAGCATTGGCGGTGGATGCACTTTTGTCAGAAAAAAGGCCGGGCTCCCGCCAAACTTGCAATAGGTCCCTACAGTTATCTGGCTGGCGGGGTGGGTCAGCCCGATATAAAGTTGGGTGAACCACCCTTGGAATATCGTTTCAACTATGATCTCATGCCATTGGACTGGTTTGACACCCCCTCCTGCCGAACAATTATTGGCTAGGAGGATCCAAAGCATATTTACCTTCATCATCTTGCTGGCTGGTCTGGTCGCCCCACTGGAGTTGACATTTTCGCATGTTTACCAGGAATAAGTATGCAGAAGGGGATGAGCATATGGTGTACGAAATGTTGACTGATATTCATCATTCGGAATATCCTCAACTTTACCGCCGCAATGCCATCAGTGTGTACCATATTGCACGCACTGCCTTGCGCTGTCACGTGAGGCGAGGATGTTTATCCTGGTGGCTAAACATGCACTCTTAAACCGGTCGATTGATTATAATGCTGGAGAGGACTCAATCTTGGATACCCAGGTGTCAATACCTGGTTAAATTTACCCAATTATCCCAAAATTAGATCGCTGATCATGGAATATATAGATACCATTGACAAATACCTGACCGATTGAGCAAAAAAAACAATGACCTTGGAGGCCTAGATAATGGATCAGACCTATGGGTTTTTGATTAGGATGACGGGGTCAGGTTTATCCTGAGGCCAACAAAAATATAGAAATTCCAGCATTCTGCTGCCGTTTCTTTCGGAATAGAGGTCCGTCATGCGTTCGTTGAATTCCATCGCTCACCTGGCCGGAATGGATATAACTTCCCACCCATGTGACCTCAGTTCCCCATTCATCATGAACCTACATGTCCTCTTGTTCCCATTAAAATCCCAACCAACCTCCTAGATGTTGACCATCAGGGTATTCAAGGTGTCTCTTAAACCGGTCACACCTTGATTATCTATAAATTGAGGTGAAGACAATCTCCTCCTCCATGTTCGAGCACCCCTAATACCAGAAAATAATCCGAGCATATGTCGTGTTATCCTTCTGATTGGAACACCTTTTTCGACTTCACTTTCAACATATTGAACAAGATTATCCATGATCACACTTATATCCCTTCCTTTCGAGGACTGAAATATTTTCTCATCTACTTCCTTCAGTATGGCAAGGGGTTTATGGTATGCTTCTCTCCCTACCATGACTCCATCGATTCCTCTCGCAAGAAACTCTTGCGATTGGGCCATTGACGTAATTCCCCCGTTAATGCATAGGATCATGTCTGGGAACCACTGTTTACATTGAAGAACCAAATCATAATCCAAAGGGGGGATGGTACGATTTTCCTTCGGGCTTAGGCCTTGCAAAATGGCTTTTCGGGCGTGAATAATCACCCGCTTTATACTCAGGGATCTGAATAATTCCAATAATTCTGGAAGCATCTCATAGGGGTCTGCATCATCAACACCTATTCGGCATTTGACAGTTATCTCTGTACCATCGGATACATCTAGCATGGCTTTAATGCAATCACGTGAGGTCTCCGGTAAAGTCATCAATTTTGCACCAAAGCAACCTTGTGATACCCGATCAGAGGGGCAGCCCATGTTAAGGTTTATTTCATCATAACCAAATTTGATACCCAATTTTGTGGCAAAAGCCAATTCCTTAGGGGTGGAACCTCCCAACTGTAAAGCCACAGGATGCTCTTCCGGTCGGAATTCCAAAAACCTTTCTTGGTTCCCATGGACAAGCGCAGGCGCGGTGATCATTTCAGTATACAAAAGGGAATGTTCCGTTATCTGACGGAAAATAAAACGGCAATGACGGTCTGTACAATCCATCATTGGAGCAACAGAAAAGATATAAGCTGGAAGTTTCACTTTTTGCACTCGTGTATCAATAAGATTTCAATTGCCTGAAAAAAGGGTAATATCATCAATGAATTTTAAATTTCATCCTAAACTAAGTAACTGATTGGTCATTTAAATTGAATCTGAGTTATTATTCTGAATCCAAAGGGCAAACTCTTCACTTCTTTGGCTTTCTTCAACCCGAAAATAACGATGACGAAAAAAGATACGATTTTGTCTCGCTGGTCCTGGATAGAATAAATCATAATTTGTCAGGTAGGATTCATATTGATGTAGGATGTCCAGTTTTACAACCCCAAGCCCTTAAAGTCGATATACCCCAAAATATTTTTCGATCGCTCAACACCCCGGAAGAAATTTTGAAACTCCTTGAGTTAATTTCTCTTGGATGTCTCTCATTGGGAACAAATCTGCCGATCAGGATGAAACGCAATGAAGAATTGCCCCCTCAAAACAGCGTTAGTGATAATGATTTCGGCTTCTCAGAATTAATGTCCCTTGAATTCCATGAAGAATACCTTCCTATTTCTCAGCTTGATGTTGCGTTTGGTAAGAAATACACTCTGCTAACTCTGACTGGAACTCATTACGTTCTCAACAGAAGTATCATAATTTCTTTGGGGGATCTTGAATCAGTCTTCGATTCTGCTTCATTCTTGACGCAAGCTGGAAAATTATACAACATCTCTTTGTCACCTGAATTCTATAATCTCAATATAGAATTGGCACATGAATCCCTCAAATTGGTTCCCAAACCTTCTGTACATGCCTTATGGTTCTATGGTGATTCAGCAAATCCAAGTCAGAAATATCGAATTCAGGCGGCCCAATCCTACCCTTTGCTTGCAGAATACCTTCTGAAAATTGATGAGGCTCGAGCAGCTATTGATACAGGCAAGCAACTGCTTCCAATCATTTCCGAAGTTACCGGATTGAGTAAAGCAAAATTGAAACGACTAACCAAATTGGAAAAACCGTCCTCAGATAATGAACAACCAGGTCAACTTGATGATGAAGAATTCCCGGTTGCTGTGCAGAGAACCCGAAGGTTTGAATTGGCCAATACCCTGAGAATAGAAACCATAATTGATGCCTTGAATGACGTTGATGTCGGTATTATACCAAATTCCTACACCGAATGGGATAAGTTTCTTCAAATCACTTCGGGATGTACCTTGGCTTTAGAAAAGCAATTGGATATTTCGCTTTCTGAATTGTTGAATTCTTCCAAGGGTGACTGGAAGAAATTTCACCATTCGCTGGCTCAAAGTGCCCAAATTCCGGTGGAGGGTTTTCATCTTGATCATATAACTTTTGCTGCGGCTGATGCGCTGGAAGCCATTGATGATTTTACTCGTACCCTCTTTCTACCAAGAATTTTATTTCATTTCACGGATAACAGAACTCCACTGCCTTTACCTACGACTGAGGATTTAATTCAGGCAAATATTGCCAGCTTCAATCTTTTACGTGGCAACTCATCAAACCTTTTGGGATTTCTGTTTAATCTTGGATACAGGTGGTCCAACCGTTATCAGCATATATCCCAAATTCTATCACCCGTTAAGGAAGAGAAGAAAAGTAATCCTGTTTTTGAGGAAAAAAGACGGAACAATTCTTGGCCAAAACTAACAGATAAATTTGTAACCAAAAATTCGATGTTGATAC
This sequence comes from Paracoccaceae bacterium, assembly GCA_022822495.1. GTDB lineage: Bacteria > Pseudomonadota > Alphaproteobacteria > Rhodobacterales > Rhodobacteraceae > MPNP01. The sequence continues at coordinate 104,689 of JAJEBQ010000018.1, forward strand.
ACAATTTGACTTCACTTGAAGAATTGAAGGAAGAATCTGACCGGCTCAATCATTGTGTTGGCAACCTGTACGTAAATTCGGCAAAAAAAGGGCGATGTCATATTTATTCCATTCAGAATATTGATGGCACCGAAAGCTATTCGACTTTTGAAGTCAGCCCCCCAAATTCAAGAAATAATGTATTTGAAATTAAGCGCCTAACAGTTTGCCAGCACAAAGGAAGGAATAATCGTGCTGCAAATAAAAAATCCAAGGAGGCCTTAGCGGAGTGGGTATTGGCAGTGAAGCAGGGTACGCTGAAATTAAACCTTGAAGAGGTGATGGATTGGAAGGATGAAGCCAACCAGAAAAGGGATGGTATGAAATTTCATCAGGCAGGCCTCCTCTCACCTACCATTGCATGGCAAAGGCTATTGGGCGAAAATTGGAACAATAAGGACCTGCATGGACAAATTTGGAATGAGTGGCGGGAATACATATTGGGTGGAAAACTGGCCAAACAGAACAACTCGGAATTCATTTTAGCATGTCCCGAGACACAATGCTATATGGCACATTTTTCTCCCAAAATATCCTGTTAGGGATAAAATACTCTCTATTTTGTCCAAAAAATTATTTTTTTACTAATTCCAACAAACTAAACGATTTTTTTTACTTGCTATAAACAACTGGCCACTATAACCTGACCAGAGGCAGTTAATCCTGACTGTTGCAACAAAAGAACAACGGTCAAGAATTATGTCTAAACCAAGCGTGCTACGCTGGCCTACGCGTGGTCAGTTTTCGAGTGCATCCTTAAAATCACTTTTCCTGTTATTACCCGCGTTGTTGCTGGCTAACTTCACCGAATTAAATGCCCAAATTACGTGTGATAGTAACCCGAAGACTCTACGAGAGAGTGGTAATGATCATAGCAATGGTGTTAGTTGCGAAGGTAAGGTCGAAATTAAACTGGAAGAAAATACCGAAATTCGTACCACATCAGACTCTACCGATGGAATTACTATAACCAATTCTCAAGGTATTAACATTACTTCAGATGCTGGCACATCCATTACAACTACTGGAACCAATTCAAATGGTATCAGTGTTTATGGAAGTTCCGGGAAACATAGCTATGAAATTGACGTAAAGGATATTACCATTACGGGTAATGGTGGTTATGGGATATTGGTTGAGCCTGACCAAGACACCCTTGGTAGCTCCACAATTATAAAAGTAGAAAACATCAAATTAACTGGGACTGATGGTGGATCGTCAGACGGTATTAATGTGTCGGGTATAGAGGTGGAAGGTGCTGGGAATATAGATATTTCATCCACGGGGAGAATCTCTACAACGGCCAATGGGGTTAACGGAATCTTCGTTAATCACTACAATCCTGAGAATAGTCAAGGTGAAGATATAAACATCAAAGTGAACGATCTATCGACTTCAGGAGATTATGCCAGCGGTATCTATGTATATTCAACAGAACTAGAAACTTCCAGAGTAGTAGAAACTGATGTCACAATCTCAGTTGAGGGGACTTTAGAGACTTCGGGGAATACTTCACAAGGAATAGTGGTTGAATCAAAAGATTCAAACATAACTGTCGATATTGAATCCGGGGGTAAAGTCATTGCCGAAAATACAAATACCACCACGCATGCTCTTGCCCTGCTTGGTACGTTAGGTGTTGGTGAAAATAATTCTGCAACTATAAACAATCAGGGCATAGTCAATGGCAATATTGTAACCGAAGGGTGCGCTCAATTCTTCAACGAGGGGACAACAATTACCCAAAGTTTTATCATAATATCCTCTACTGATTGTCCCGTTGAAATGCCTTCTGGCTTTTTTAATTCTGGTAAAATAGACATCGGTGGTGATGAAACCAAGGAAACGGCGTTTACGGGTAAGTTTGTTCAGAAAGTCAATGGCGAGTTCATAATAAATGTAGATTGGGCAAAGGAGTCATCTGACCTTTTGGTTATAACGGGAAGTGCCGATCTGAGTGGTGATTTGGTCGTAAACTCCGTTGAATTACCTGATTTTTCTACCATTGAATTTGAAAGAGGTGTCGATTTCGCAGGAAGAGAAGTTGCTTCACAAACGTTTATGACCACAACGGAAGGTATCACTGGTACACTTCAGTATACTTCAGGTTCTACTTTACTTCTGACAAATCAGGTTAAAAAATCTGACGATAACAATGAATTGATGCTAACTTTAGCATTTGGAAATGGGCTTACTTTACTCAATAAAAACCAGACTAATGTTTTTTGGGGTTTGAACTCGGCAAGAGCACTAAGCAGTGATCTTTCAGATGTCTTCACTGACCTGTTTGGTATTGTAAAACTTGTAGAATTACAAAGGACGCTCGATTCTTTTGGGAACGAAATTGTAGGAGCGACCATTCGCGCAGAGCTCACAAATATGGAGAGTTTTACTCTTCCAATGAATTATTGTGAACACAAATTAAACAAACAATCAAATGAAAATGTTCAAAACTTAAATAAAGGCTGCACATACTTTATCGCGAAGAGTCAAAGAAGCGAACACTCGGGTGATTTTGAACAGCGAGATCATAAGGACAAATTGGTTGAGGGGCTGTTCCGATTCCCAATCATGAGTGACTTTGTTGATGGACAGCTTCACCTGATGGGTAAATTCAATGAAACCAACATAAACATGGCCAATCTTGCTCAATCTGATGGTCAATCTGGATCCCTCGCTCTTGCCTATTTGCAGGACAGTAATATCGGTACCATTTCTCTTAGGGCACAAGTTGGACTTGGGTCTTACAAGATTACAAGAAGTTTACCCGTTCTTGATGAAACTCTGACGGCACGCGGAACCTTGAAGTCTCGTTCTGCTGATATTTCTGCCGAAATTTCAAACTCATTCGATGTAGGCCTGGGAGATATCCACTGGTTTGTTAGGGCCGGTTATTATGGCGTGAAAAGCAAACCCTATGTCGAAACGGGCGGTGAAGATTTTGCCTTTAAAGTAGAAGAATCCACAACCAAAACATTTGTCTTCAACCCTAGGTTGAAATTTGTCGGTAATTCCTGGAATTTGGTATTAATTGATATGGCTCCAATCCTTGGGGTTGGATTAACTCATCGGACAGATCCCAAGGTTGAATTCATATCGCAATTCAATGCTGGTGGAGATAAAATCCTGTCAACAACAGCCCTTCCAGAAACCGAATACAATTATTATATCGGGGCCGATTTGTGGCAACCTGACAACAAGTTGAAGGGAAGCCTTGTGTATTCAGAGTACTCATCAACAGGGGAAGCACTTGAGGGTGAAAAGATTGCAGGACAAATTGCACTTTCGTTTTAACAAATCCGATGAACAACGAATATCCCTGTGTGCATTTTAAGTTATTGATGGAATAGTCGAGTTATTGGGATGAAAAACTTGGAGGCTGGGATTGCGAAATTAGGGATTTGAATAGCCATTTTTGGGGGTGTTGTCGATCTTAATCGTCTTCCTATTCATAACTGTTATCTTGATTTTTGGATTATTTACATAAATTGAACTTGGTATAAACTAAGTTCTGGAATTAATTTGTTTGAAGGTTGGAACAAAATGATGACTAGGCCTGTCGTAGGGATAATTGGAAACTTTTATTTTCTTGACGATAATTATCCTGTCCATTCAACAGGAACCATGAATGCCGAGGCAATTTCCCAAGTCGCTAATGCCATACCCCTTATTATACCTTCAGACCCTCGTCACTTCTCCAGCGAAGAGTTGATGGAAAGCTGTGATGGATTTTTATTTACAGGTGGCAAACCTAATGTTCATCCAGAAGAATATGGTGAGGAACCCACTCCGGCTCATGGTCATTTCGATCGAAACAGAGACCGGGTTACTTTACCACTTATAAGAGCTTGTGAAAAAAGAGGCCAACCCATCCTTGGTGTTTGTCGCGGTTTTCAGGAGTTCAATGTTGCCTTCGGAGGTACCCTGCATCCAGAAATCAGAGACCTGCCAGGTATAATGAACCACCGCATGCCACCTCAGGGGACTCTGGATGAAAAGTTTGCCTTAAGACACACTGTGGATTTTGTAGAGGGAAGCGTTTTCGAAAAGATAATGAATGCTAAAAATGTACGGGTAAATTCATTGCATGGTCAAGGTATCAAGGTTGCTGGACCGAGAGTGGTCATTGAGGGATATGCCCCTGACGGCACACCGGAAGCTCTATCCGTTAAGGCTAGTACTGGATTTACACTTGCAGTACAGTGGCACCCGGAATATAACGCAACCAATGATCCTGTATCGGTAGGATTGTTCAAGGCCTTTGGTAAAGCTTTGCTTGAATGGCAAAAATTCAAACAAAATTCACCCAAAAGAATGGTGGCTTAGATTATGTTACCCCCTAATACCTTGATGATCTTGCGAGAAAGTCACACTATATCTCATACAGTATAAATATTTAGGATAGTCACGTCTGATGGAAACACGATCAAGTGAACCCCAACCCAGGATAATCATCGGAACCAAAGAAAATTGGGAAATGGTTATTGGTTTGGAAGTTCATGCTCAAGTTGTCTCTGATGCCAAGCTCTTCTCTTCATCCTCAACAATTTTTGGTACATCACCAAACAACAATGTTGATTTTGTCGATGCAGCGATGCCAGGTATGCTGCCAGTATTGAATGAATATTGTGTAAAACAGGCCATTAAAACCGGTTTGGGATTAAGGGCAGAGATTAATACCTACTCCGTCTTTGACCGTAAAAATTATTTCTACCCTGATCTACCACAAGGATACCAGATTTCTCAACTATATCACCCTCTTGTCGGCGAAGGTGAGGTGTTTATTGAATTGGACCCCGGTGTTGTCAGGAGGATAAGGATTGAACATATTCATTTGGAGCAGGATGCTGGCAAATCCCTCCATGACATACATCCCAGTTTCTCCTATGTCGATTTGAACAGAACTGGTATAGCCCTGATGGAAATAGTTTCCTTTCCAGATCTCAGAAGCCCAGAAGAAGCCGCTGCGTACATTCTGAAATTACGGCAAATCATGCGGTATTTGGGGACCTGTGATGGCAATATGCAAAATGGCAACTTAAGGGCCGATGTAAACGTTTCAGTCCGACCACAGGGAAGTGATCAACTCTACACAAGATGTGAAATCAAAAACATGAATTCCACAAGATTCATTCAGCAGGCTATTGACTTTGAAGCCAACAGGCAGGTTGGAATTTGGGAGGATGGTGGAGAGGTTCAACAGGAAACCAGATTATATGATCCTGGAACGGGGAAAACCCGCTCCATGCGATCCAAAGAAGAAGCACATGACTACCGCTATTTTCCATGCCCTGACTTACTTCCTTTGGAAATTGATCCCGCCTGGATTGAAAGTATTCGGGAAGATATTCCTGAACTCCCTGATGAATTAAAGAAAAGATTAATTCGTCAATATGGTGTATCGAACTACGATGCTGATGTTTTAGTAGCTGAAAAGGAACACGCAGCGTTTTTTGAACAGGTTGCCTCCAGTCGTAATGGGAAATTGGCTGCCAACTGGGTGATTAATGAACTTTTTGGCAGTTTGAACAAAGCAGGGCTTTCAATAAACGAATCGCCGATATCTCCAACCCAATTGGGTTCCATCCTGGATCTTATCGAAAGTGGCGAAATTTCAGGAAAAATTGCCAAGAATTTGTTTGAAATTATCTGGGCAGAAGGTGGTGACCCCCTTCAAGTTGTCGATGAACGCCAGATGAGACAAGTATCTGATACAGGTTCCATTGAAGTGGTCGTTCAGGAGGTACTGGATGAAAACCCGGCTCAAGTTGAAAAATTCAAGAAAAATCCAAAACTTGCAGGTTTTTTTGTTGGTCAGGTTATGCAAAAAACTTCTGGCAGGGCAAATCCCAAGCTGGTTAATGAAATGGTGTACAAACTCCTTTCCGACACTTAATCGGGAGCAGGTGCCTTTGATGGTTCAAGAGTTCCATCAGTTATAATTTCAATCGAAAGCGCATGAATTTGCCTCATCAGTTCCGGGGTTATCGCTTGGTGTACCAATCTGTGTCTCTTTAATCGTGACAACTGGTTAAACTTTGAGGATGCTATTCTTACATGAAAATGTGTTTCGCCACTTTCATTCCATCCCTCGTGCCCTTCGTGCAAATGACTTTGATCCTCGATCTTAAGGAAGGATGGTTGAAAGAAATTTGATAATTTTTTATTGATTTGATCCTTAATTCGCAATTTATTTTCTTCCAATTTGATGGTTTGTTGATATAATATTCGCCTTAATTACTCTAACCATTAGTGGTATTAAAGTTTCTGGTTATGGATAAAGATATTTTAGACTTCGACATATCAGTTGCAGCTGCAAAGAAAAAAGTTGGTTCCACAAGAAAAAGTTACCCTGGCGAAGAAGATAGCCATCGGGGTAATTGCCACATATCGGGATGTGAACGCAAGGGAAAATACAGAGCCCCAGCCTCTCCCGATAAATTAAATGAATTTCTCTGGTTTTGTAAGCAGCATATCAAAACCTACAACACCCAGTGGAATTTTTATAAAAACAAAAAAATAGGTGACATTGATGAGGCTGGACGGGGAGGTGTCAATACTGATCCGTCATTTACATGGTCAAATTACCAGGACTACAAGAGCCATGAAATATATGATGAAAAAAACAATCCAGGTAACAGCATCCACACCATTACCAGACTGAGATTGAGTAAAACGGAGCAACGGGCTAGTGAAATACTTGACCTTGAGGGTAATTTTAGCAAATCTGATGCTCGCAATCGGTATCGGATACTCGTAAAGGATTTGCATCCAGATATGAATAATGGCGACAGAGCCGATGAAGACCGTCTGAAAGAAGTCGTCTGGGCTTGGGATCAAATAAAAAGAAGCCGAAAGATTCCTGACCTTTAAGCACCAGAGCAAGCATTTCATTCCATGAAACTGCTTGATTAATTCTTTTTACTAGCCAATTATTGACTTCCTTGTCTCCACCACAGGATTTAGATACATAGAGAGCAAAACAAAGCAGGAAAATTTATGGCAACTGAACCTACTAAACGTATTTCCATTCGGGAGACCTTCGGCATTAATCTTGATATGGAAATTTTGGGCTTTTCAAAGCGTACACCGCGTGTTCCAGATATTGATTCCACCTACAAATTTGTACCTGATACAACCCTCGCCATTCTTGCCGGTTTCTCACACAACAGAAGAGTCATGATCCAGGGTTATCATGGCACAGGTAAATCTACCCATATTGAGCAGGTGGCTGCCAGACTGAATTGGCCTTGTGTCCGGGTTAATTTAGATAGCCATATTTCCAGAATTGATTTGATCGGTAAGGACACCATTAAACTTAAGGATGGCAAACAGGTCACTGAATTCCAGGAAGGGATTTTACCGTGGGCATTGCGCAATAGAGTGGCACTGGTATTTGATGAATATGACGCTGGCAGACCCGATGTCATGTTCGTCATACAAAGGGTTCTTGAAGCAGATGGCAAATTGACCTTACTTGATCAAAATGAAATCATCTATCCGCATAAACACTTCAGAATTTTTGCTACAACCAATACGGTTGGATTAGGAGATACGACTGGTTTATACCATGGAACCCAACAAATCAATCAGGGTCAGATGGACAGGTGGTCATTGGTGGCAACGCTTAATTATCTCTCACATGATGCAGAAACCCAGATCGTCCTTTCCAAGGCCCCACATTACAATACGGAACAAGGAAGAACGATTATTTCGAAAATGGTTTCCGTTGCAGACCTAACACGTTCGGCCTTTATGAATGGGGATATTTCTACCGTAATGAGCCCACGCACAGTCATGTCCTGGGCCAATAATACTGAGATATTTCGTGATATTGGCTATTCCTTCCGGGTGAGCTTTCTGAACAAATGTGATGAATTGGAGCGTCCAACCGTTGCAGAATTTTACCAGCGTTGTTTTGGTGAGGAATTACCTGAGACAACAGTCAACGCCAGTGTCCATTGGTAAGAAAACGATCAGTTAAAATGAACGCATAATGGTTGTTTGTTCCCGTGGCAAATCTTGACAAAACCCAATTGGATTCCTTTAAGAAGGCCTTGACAGAAACGACCCGATCTATTGCGGGTTCGGAAGAGTTAACCGTTCGGTTTTCTGCTGATCCACCAGGTGTGAGTGGAGATGTTATCAGATTACCCAATATTGGTATCAAATCATCCAAAGATACTCTAACAGTTGCCCGTGGGTTGGCGGATGGTTTTGCTCTCAGAACAAAATTTCAGAATCCAGATGTCTTTCAAAAATATATGCCTGCCGGGGCCATCGCCAAAGAGGTCTATATCGCAATGGAAAATACCCGCTGTGAAGCTCTGGGATGTCAACTAATGGAGGGTGTTGCGCATAACATTAATGCCAAAATTACCGATGAAGCAAGAAAAAAGGGGTACGATAAGGTTAAGGAATCTTATCAGGTCCCACTCGGTGATGCGTTGGCGTATTATATCCATGAAAAGATCTCCGGCAAACCTTTGCCTTACGTTGCCAGGAATGCTACACGACTGTATGCTGATGAAATCAAAGCCAGAGGGGGGGAAACCCTGGAGGGGCTTGAAGATTCCTTACTGGATCAAGCAGAATTCGCTCGACTTGTACGTCAACTTATAGGGAATTTTGGTTATGGTGACCAACTTGGTGATGATCCTGATCAAACTGATCAACCCGAGGGAGAAGAGTCACCTCCTGACCCTGATGAAGACCGTCCTGATGTTGAGCATGAGGACAAACAGGAAACTGAAGAAACCGATAGTTTTGACGAGCAAGCATTTGAGGACAGTCAAGAAAGTGCCCCCTCAGATGAAATAGAAGCTGATGATTTGGAATTGGGTGAAACTGAAGAAACTCCCAGTGAAGAACAGGACATTCAGATTCACCGTAAGCCCTACTCTGAAGCTGATCCAAATTACCATATATTTACCAGTCAGTTTGATGAAACTATCAAGGCTGAAGATCTGGCTGAAATGGCCGAACTAGAACGATTGCGAACCAATCTTGACCAGCAACTAGAGCCCTATAAGGGTGCAGCAGGGAGATTGGCCAACAAATTGCAAAGAAAATTGATGGCCAAGCAAAATCGGGTTTGGGAGTTTGATCGGGAAGAAGGTATCCTGGATGCTGGAAGGTTAGCAAGGGTCGTAGCCAACCCAACAACTCCCCTTTCGTTTAAAGTCGAAAAAGATACCGAGTTCAAAGATACCATCGTTACACTTCTGCTGGATAATTCCGGTTCCATGCGAGGGAGACCGATCTCTCTTGCGGCAATGTGTGCTGATATACTCGCGCGAACCCTTGAGAGATGCCAGGTTAAGGTGGAAATACTGGGATTTACCACAAAATTGTGGAAAGGAGGAAACAGCCGAATTGAGTGGGCCAATGGCCTAAGGACGCCATCTCCAGGCAGATTGAATGACATCAGGCATATCATTTACAAGAATGGTGATACACCTTGGCGCCGGGCCAGAGCAAATCTCGGTTTGATGATGAAGGAGGGATTGCTCAAAGAAAACATTGATGGTGAGGCTTTAGAGTGGGCCCATAGCCGTATGGTCAATCGGTTTGAAAGCCGAAAAATACTCATGGTGATCTCGGACGGTGCTCCCGTGGACGATTCTACCCTCAGTGTTAATTCTTCAAATTACCTGGAAGCCCATCTCAGAAAGGTTATTGCCATGATTATTAGAAAAAAACAGGTTGAACTTATAGCAATCGGGATAGGTCATGATGTCACCAATTACTATCAGCGCGCAGTTACCATCTCAGAAGTGGATCAATTGGCAGGCGTTATGACCGAACAACTTGCGGAGTTGTTTGAAGCAAATCCGAGCCCCTTAAGCAAGCATCAATATAATCATCAATCTGCATATTTAGGGTAATGCTTCAATCGTTTGTAAGCAACCCAACTCACCACTTTGAACATTGGAAGTTGGAAAAATTAAGGCAAGCCATTGAAGCTAGAAACCTCAATGCCTTTCTGATACCCAAAGTTGATTTATATCGAGGTGAAAAACTTGCTGATGGTGATGACAGGCTTGCATGGTTAACAGGGTTCACGGGGACATCAGGATTCGGAGCTGTTAGTTTGGATAATGCCGCACTTTTTGTGGATGGCAGATATTCACTTGAAGCCAGGAATACGGTACCCGATGCATTTGAAATACACCCCTTAGACAACAAAAATATCGTTCAGTGGTTATCCCGCGTTGTGTCAGGTGGCAAAGTGGGTTATTGCAATCTTTTTCACTCGGTTTCAGAAGTGAAATCTCTTGCCGCTTCTTTTACAAAGGAAGGGATTAGTTTTATTTCATCCGATAGCCTGATTGATGAAATTTGGAAAGATAAGCCTCACCCCCCTGTTTCCAAAGTATTATACTACCCTGAGGAGATTGCCGGTGAGAGTCACACTTCCAAGAGGCAACGTATTGCGCAAAAGTTATGCGACAAGGGTATCAATGCCCTGCTTATAACCAATCCTGGTTCAATTGCATGGCTTTTGAACTTGCGGGGCAATGACATTCCCAACACCCCGGTTTTTCATGCTATGGCTCTATTGTATTCCAGTAGTAACGTTGATCTCTTTATTGACCAAAAAAAAGTTCCCCTGTGTTTGAACCTCAAAGAAGAAAGACAGGTGAGAATAATTCCCGAACGGAACTTTGAATCATATTTGACAATGATGACTGGTACCATCCAAATTGACCCGGATGCAGCACCCAAAAAGTTCCATGATTTACTTGAAAACGGTTGTAGTATAATTTTGGCATCAGACCCATGTCTTGCGGAACGAACCATCAAGAACGAAACACAAATCCGTTTATGCCGTGAAGTGCAGACCCGTGATGCGGTTGCCTATGTCGAATTCTTGACCTGGTTTTATAACCTGTCAAACCCGACGGAACTTACAGAAATTGACTTGGCTGTGAAGTTATGGGAATTTCGCCAGAATCAGCCCAATATTCGAGATCAGAGTTTTGATACCATAGTTGGGTCAGGCCCAAATGGAGCCATAATCCACTACCGTGTTAAAGAAAAAACCAACCGGAGGTTGCATCATGGTGATCTATTGTTGATCGATTCTGGAGGACAATATCTTGAGGGAACAACGGATTTAACAAGGACTCTTGTGGTAGGTTCACCAACCGACAAGCAAAGGAATGATTTCACACTTGTTTTGAAAAGCTTGATTGCCATTTCGCAAGCCAGTTGGGAGTTGGGTTCAACTGGTAGTTTCCTTGATCATCTTGCTCGGGAACAACTCCTTAATGTCGGGGAAGACTACAACCATGGAACAGGACATGGTGTTGGACAATACCTTGAGGTACATGAAGGGCCCTATTCTATATCAAAGAAGAATAACTCTCCCATACCGAACAATATTCTCCTATCGCTTGAACCAGGAATTTATCGTGAGGGTGAGTATGGTATCAGAATCGAAAATCTTGCTCTAACCAATGCAAAACCTGGTAGTGGATTGGATAATCCAATGAGTTGCTTCGAAACCCTAACCTACGTACCAATCGATCTATCCTTAATTGCACCTGATAACTTAACTGGAAGTGAACGAGGATGGTTGAATGATTACCATACCCAAACCTATGCAACACTTAGCCCACGGGTTAGTACACAAGCTCAAGCTTGGTTAAAGGACACTTGTAGATCAATTTAGACACTCTTTACAAAGGTTTTAGTTCGGGTAAATGGTTGTCGAAATACCTCAATTTAACTTACGTTTTACCTGAATTTTTTTCATCCAAAATAGCGTTTTCTTCGTTACTGATAAGGGTTTAAACCCTTATCAAATCTAAACGGAGCTTCATTTAATATTTCTATCCCAATTTAAATCCTAACTACCCGCAAATCAAACAGTATTCTCACCCAGTAGCATTTCATAATTGACATAATGTTGCCGTGTTAAGGCATACAAAATGGCCTCTCTGTCGACACCATTACCAACCGAAACTCACCGCCCGCCATCCTTCTTCAAAAAATCCTGGCACGAAGAGAAAAGATTTTGAAGAGAAACACGCGCCAACCTCTTAAAATTACCACCCCAAAATCATCCATTATCAGTGCCCTTATCAAGGGAGGTGTAATTGCCACAATACCAGAAGAAAACTACAAAAGTCAGGCTCAAGTGGAACAGGCTTTCTGGACCATCAAGACCACACATCTCAATATCAGACCCATTCATGATTTACAATGCCGCAAGGATTAAATCGCTTAATAATTGACTTAACTGAAAACTTCAGGTAATGTAGCACATGGGGCTTTTGTGTATAACAGGTAAGTTTTTATCTTACCCTGTACAAAGTTAAGGGCACCTCTTTTTTTACTATTGCCTGAGATTCCCTGATTTTCAAAAGTCACTTCTCTAAATTTTCTATCCCTGTGACATACAGTTTTTTGTAAAATTTTCATCTGTTTACACGCAAGATGGTGGCCATGACACCATTTATGATTTTACGAATGGTGAGGATAAGATTGATCTCACGGCTTTTGATCGTGCGGGTGGTTTTGCGAATCTTGATGTCAGGCAGGATGGTGATGATGTTGTCATAGACCTGACC
>JAJEBQ010000054.1 GCA_022822495.1 Paracoccaceae bacterium
ACTCTCTGGGAGTTTTAGAACCAAAGAAGGTGCACGGGACTTCGCGGTTCTAAGAAGTGTGCTTGAAACCGCCAGGAAACAGGGGTGGAACGCTCTTGAGACTCTGGGAACTGAAACCGGTGATTTATTGCCTCGGCTTGATTCCTCGGTGCCGTTACCTGAGACCTAACCGAAAAAATAATCTTGCCCAGCAGATACGCCTTCATTAATCTGCACTGAGACTACCTGAGTAGTTACGTTTATCTTAAGTAATGTTTTTAAAGTAAAGATCGAATTAATCTTGAAGTACTTTAAAAAAAATTCTATAAATATATCATGGGTATAATAAAAAGAAAAAAATTAATGAATATGTTAGAACAATGGCCTTCTGGACTTGTTGTCACCACTCCATGGTTTAAAGAGCTGTCAATCTCAGGACAGCTTGTTCAAAGATATACAAAAAGCGGCTGGATAGAATCTTTAGGGCGGGGGGCTTATAAAAAAACTAATGATGAAGTGACTTGGTATGGAGGATTGATAAGTCTACAACAGCAACTGTTCATAAAGGCTCACTTGGGCGGTGCAACAGCGTTATCAATAAAAGGTGTTTCTCACTATGTTAGATTTGGAAAAGAAAAGATATTTGTTTTTTCCCCACTAAATCAAAAATTACCCAAATGGTATTTAAACTATGACTGGGGCAATCCAATTGAGCACGTAAATACATCATTTTTACCTGAAGGTTTGGCCGTAAACAAATATGAAATCAGGGAAATGAGTATAGAAACCTCCTCAGCTGAACGAGCAATTTTGGAGTGTTTATATCTAAGTCCTAAACGATTTGATTTATTAGAGTGTTACCAAATTTTGGAAGGTCAAATGACATTAAGACCTGCAGTTGTTCAAGATCTATTGGAAAAATGTTCGTCCATACGTGTAAAAAGGCTTTTTTTATATATGGTTGACAAAGCCGGATTACCTGTATTGAAGCACTTGCAATTAGATAAAATTGATTTGGGTAAAGGTGATCGTGCGATCGAAAAAAATGGAGTGTATAACTCAAAATACAAAATAAGTATTCCCAAGGAACTGGTAAATTATGTTTAAGAAATATCAGGAAAGGGTTGCTCTCTTGGTGAAAGTTTTACCACTTGTAGCAGAAGAAACTTGTTTTGCACTACATGGCGGTACAGCAATTAATTTATTTGTTCGCGATTTGCCAAGGCTTTCGGTTGATATTGATTTAACATACATCCCAATAGAAGATCGTCAAACCGCATTGCAAAATATAAGTGAAGCACTTATTCGTATAAAAAAATCGCGTTGAACGATACGTTAATAATGTTCATGTACGACACCAAAAAGAAAAAGGGAAGTTATTAGTTCAGCAAAAAAGGACAGATATAAAATTAGAAGTAAACTTGATCAAGCGAGGGACAATAACCAACCCTGAACCTATGCCATTGAGTCTTAAAACTTATGAAATATTCGAAATGTTTATTGAAATACCAATTGTACCATTTGGTCAACTTTACGGTTCGAAAATATGTGCAGCACTAGACCGTCAACACCCAAGAGATTTATTTGATGTGAAACTGTTGATGAATAATGAAGGGTTCTCGAATGAAGTAAGAGAAGGGTTTTTGTTTAGCCTTATATGCAGTAATCGCCCAATGAATGAATTGTTGATTCCAAAATTCCAGGATCAGCATCAATCTATGGAAAATCAATTCACGGGTATGAGTAATATTGAGTTTTCCTACAATGATTTTGAAGAAGTTCGCGAACAACTTGTAGAAACAATCAACAAAGGTCTGACTGATAGAGATAAGGAGTTTTTGCTGGGCGTTAAAAATTGTGATCCAGATTGGAGTATTTACGATTTTAAACGCTTTCCTGCCGTACAGTGGAAACAGCAGAATTTACTCAAACTAAAAGAAAGAAAACCTGATAAACACATCCAACTTTATGAGGCTTTACGGGTGATACTTGAAGAATAAATACGGTATCAAAAAATACGAAGACCCACAAATTTTAATGGAACATTTATTAATAGCCGTAAAATTGGTGTGGTTGATTCCATCTGTCTGGTTAAAATTGTCGTCATTTCAAGGGAGTTTTACAATTGTTTCGATCATACATGAGTGAAGCACTTCAGGCAGCTAGAATTGCTCTACAGCACGATGAGGTGCCTGTAGGGGCAGTAATATTATCATCTGATCACAAAGTGCTAGCCAAAACCCATAATAGGGTGGAAACACTTAATGATCCGACAGCTCATGCTGAAATTTTGGCCATCAGAAGGGCTTGTGAAATTCTAAATACTGACAAATTGGTAGGATGTTCGATTTATGTTACTCTGGAGCCATGTACGATGTGTGCCAGCGCAATCTCCCTGGCAAGAATAGCAAAATTGTATTTCGGAGCTTACGATGAAAAATCGGGAGGGGTAGAAAATGGAGCAAGAATATTTACCTTGCCTCAAACCCATCACAAGCCCGAAATCTACGGAGGTTTGATGGCCGATGAGTGTAGCGAGATATTAAGAACATTTTTTCTTCACAGAAGAATGAATTGAAAAAGTGGTGTACCTTAAGCAAGAAAGTAATGTATGGACAGGTTAGGCACTTACATTGACGGATACTGTGAACGGATAGCACCCGGGTTGATGAATGAACCCTGGAATGCTCTAACCAACCTGGCTTTTATTTTCGCAGCCTTGATAGTTTGGCGATACATAAGGGACAAGAATCCACCTAAAATATCAATCTTTCTTACTGTCACTTTGGCCCTTATTGGTGTGGGTTCAGGATTTCTGCACACCTTTGCCACAGTTTGGGGTGCCATAGCGGATGTTTTTTTCATCGCTGTTTTTGTGGTCACCTATATTTATGGGGCAAATAAATACTTTTTGCACCTGAAAACGGTCTTTTCGGTGCTTTTAACTCTTGTTGTCTTCCTGCTCTTGTTTCCCATAGGAAGAGCCATTGATTTCATTTTTCCCTTCATTGGTGAATCATCAACTTACGCAAGTATTGCAACAATCATATTTCTTTATGGCTTCTGGTTGCTTAAATCCCACAAAGATGTCGGTTTAAAGTTGTTAATTGGCGCATCAATCCTATCTTTCTCAATTGGGTTCAGAATTATTGATCTTCCATATTGTGAAATAAATCCACTGGGTACGCATTGGTTATGGCATGTCTTGAATGCAGTTATGCTATCTTGGATGATCATGATTATCAACAATAAAATTCTGCAAGACACAAAAAACACAAAATTGGATTAGTATATTATGGGACTGAGTTTGGACGAGGCCAGAAAGGTTGCCCATCTGGCTCGAATTCATGTCGAAGAAGACGAGCTTCCTGCAATTGCCAAGGAACTTTCCGGTATTTTGGATTTCATGGGTCAACTGAATGAGGTGGACATAACGGGAATAGTACCGATGACCTCGGTTACACCAATGAAGTTAAAGTTACGACAGGATGTCGTTTCTACTGGCGGTGATAAAGAGGTCGTACTTTCGAATGCACCTCTATCCGAACAGGGATTTTTTGCTGTCCCAAAGGTGGTTGAATAAATGGGGTTGTCTTCTCTAACAATATCTGAAGCGAGTAACCTCCTAATCAAGGGCGACATTACCGCCACCGAATTGTCACAATCATGCCTTGAAGAAGTAGATGCATCAAGCGCTTTGAATGCCTTTAGCTGGTATGATCATGATCTTGTCCTGGAACAGGCCAAAGCTGCTGACCAAAGACTTGCGAAGGGAGATGATTCTCCACTTTGTGGTATTCCACTTGGAATAAAGGATCTTTTTTGTGTCAAGGAAACGCCGACCCAGGCAGCATCTAAAATATTACATGGTTTCAAACCCGAATATGAATCAACGGTCACACAAAAACTCAAGGATACAGGGTCTGTTTTACTGGGTAAATTGAATATGGATGAATTTGCCATGGGTTCATCAACAGAACATACCGTTTATAGTCCTGTGATAAGTCCGTGGCGTGCAAAAGGATCAGATAAACCTTTGACCGCAGGCGGTTCTTCGGGAGGATCAGCTGCCGCAGTTGCGGCAAACCTTTGCCTGGGGGCATTAGGAACAGATACGGGTGGATCAATCCGACAACCCGCAGCCTTTACAGGTGTTGTTGGCTTAAAACCAACGTATGGCAGGTGCTCACGTTGGGGTATAGTAGCCTTTGCGTCATCACTTGATCAGGCTGGACCCTTTGCCCGAACTGTAAAGGATGTGGCGCTGATTCTGGAAGCTATTGCGGGCTATGATCCCAAGGATTCAACCAGCTATGATGCCAAGGTTCCTCAATTCAGCAGTTTTATTACGGGGGATATCCGTGGCAAGAAAATTGGCATTCCAAAAGAATATCGATTGGATGGTATGCCTGAAGAAATTGAAGCAATTTGGGAGGAGGGTAAAGAAATACTCAAGGATTCAGGTGCCACCATTGTGGATATCTCACTCCCTCACACAAGATATGCCCTGCCAACCTATTACGTCATTGCGCCAGCAGAAGCATCCTCAAATTTGGCCAGATATGACGGTATACGCTATGGTTACAGAGCCTCGGTGGATTCTGAAACCAATATTGTTGATATGTATAAACGAACGCGTGGCGAGGGTTTTGGCCCAGAAGTCAAAAGACGTGTCATGATTGGAACTTATGTTCTCTCCCAAGGATTTTATGAAGCCTATTATATTCGGGCTCAAAAAGTAAGGACCTTAATCAAGCGTGACTTTGAAAATGCTTTTGATCTCGGGGTGGATGCGATTCTAACCCCAACGACGCCAAGTTCTGCCTTTGCTTTGGGTACAATCGGGGAAGACGATCCCATCAAAATGTATCTTAACGATGTATTTACGGTGACTGTAAATTTGGCGGGACTTCCTGGGATTTCAGTACCGGCTCGCCTTGATTCCAAGGGATTGCCCCTTGGCCTGCAACTCATCGGCAAACCTTGGGGGGAAGGGGACCTCCTAAACCTTTCACAAGTGATTGAAACTAATGTCAATTTTGATTTTAAGCCTCAAAGATGGTGGTAATGTGGTGAAAGTGTACATGATGTGTATTGCCAAAATGTTTTTGGTCATTTTTTCATTAACCTTTTTTCTATTTTCCTGTACAGAAGAGGTGGTGCAGGAGGAAACTCTACCTAAACCGGTTCAAACAGATGATGTTCAACCCTCAGATGACACAACTGAGCAGGTTTCACAGGATATCGTTCATGAAATTAGCCAAGTGCTGAATAATGAGGAACAGAATGGTTCTCCTTCTCAAAAGACGGAAGACCAGGTTGCCGATGATAATTTGACCTCTACTAAAACTCTTGACTCGGACGGGACTGTAATACAGGAAGAAGTAAATGAGGGTAATTTGGTTGACACAGTAGAAAATCTGGAATCACAAGAACAAGTGACGACATCTAGTGATGATCCCTCGATAGAAATCGGAGTTGAGGAGGATCACGTTGATGAACCAACGGGAACTGTGGAACTTGAACTTGTTCCCAAACCCAGGGAATATGATGCGTATGGTCGAAGTGTTTCAGATGAACAGGATTTCGCATCCGTCGTGCAAAGAGAGTCAATTGAATCAGACATTCAGCGGATAAAGGAGAATGAAGATAAGCTCGTGATTTATGATCCTATAGAGCATCCTGAAAAAGCTGGGCACAAAGATGTGGTTTCATTTGCCTTGAATACCAAGCACACCCCTGGTACCGTTTTGTTTCGCCGAAACACCGTTTTTTTCAATCGGGACAAATACCTTGAGCGATGTGATACCTATGTTGATAGTGAGGCCGCTCAACAAGCATTTCTTGATGCTGGGGGACCTGAGGAGGATGAATTAAATCTGGATCCGGATGGGGATGGCTTCGCCTGTTCATGGAATCCCGAGAAATATCGTCTCATTCTGCAATGAGCAGCTCCCAAGGATTTAAACCTGAATGGCTTCCTTCACCCAATTTTAACGCAAGAAAAAATAACCAGAAGCCCCGCTTTATTGTTATCCACTATACGGCAATGGATACCTGCGAGGCAGCCATTGGAAGGTTGTGCACCCCTTTGCATGAAGTCTCCTGTCACTATTTGATATCCGGTAAAGGAATGGTCTATCAATTGGTCAAAGAGAATGAGCGAGCCTGGCATGCTGGCGCCGGCGAATGGAAGGGGTTAGAGGATTTAAACTCCCATTCCATAGGAATTGAGCTTGCAAATCAGGGAAACCACCCGTACGCCCTACCTCAAATATATTCCTTGGAAGCAGTTTTAAGGCATTTGATGAGCACATGGGCTATACCGATTCATAACATTATCGGTCATTCGGACATGGCCATCGGTAGGAAATTTGACCCGGGATACAAATTTGATTGGCGTGCATTGGCTCTCAACAACCTATCCATATGGCCAAAGAAAGAAACTTCAGAAGCTGTCAATGTTTCAGAATTTGTATCATTGGCCAAAGCTCTGGGGTACTCATTCCCCAATCGTGGATCCGATAAGGGATCCATCAAGCCACTTTTAGAATGTTTTCGGGCGCGATTTCGTCCTTGGGCAAGGGGTGAATTGAATTCCCTAGACATGGGATGTGTGCATAGTTTGGTTTTTCAGGATGAGTAACGATTGTCTTGTTAATTGAAAACACACTCGGCAAGCCCTATCTTACTCCTGCGGAAAACTGGATAGCTGCATGGTTTTCATGAGGAAAGTCCGGACTCCACAAAGCAAGGTGCCGGGTAATACCCGGCTGGGGTAACCCACGGGATAGCGCCACAGAGAACAGACCGCCAAATTTGCTTTTCAGGTATTTTACTGGCAAGGGTGAAACGGAGGTGTAAGAGACCCCCACATTTTTGGTAACAAAAATGGTATGGCAAGCCCCACCTGGAGCAATGCCAAGAAGGACTGAAAGCTTTTCAGCTTGGTTGCTTTGACCAGACAGTCATGGTAGGCAGCAAAAAGCAAGGGGCAACCCTTGTTTTAGATGAATGGCTATCGAAGAGTAAAAACTCGGAACAGAATCCGGCTTATAGGTTTTCCGCATTTTATTGACAACCTGTTGATTAGAGAAATATATCACCTACATCTTACCCTTCTTAAGGAAGGGTAGATAAATTAACCAATCTGGAGGGACGAATATCACATGGCCAAACCAGCGACTATCAAAATTCGACTTAATTCTACAGCCGATACGGGTCATTTTTATGTAACCAAAAAAAATGCCCGAACAATGACCGAGAAGATGCGGGTCAAGAAATACGATCCTGTAGCGCGCAGGCATGTGGAATATAAAGAAGGCAAGATAAAGTAAGACCGAAACAAAACCCAGTCTCGTGCATGTCACTGAGGCAGTGGGTGTGGGTTTTTCAGGTAACTTGTTTACGAAATTCAATCATCAAACAAGGTTTCGAAATGGGATCAGGAAAATTCATGATCCCATATATTTTATTGCAGATAAACCGATTAATTTCTCTGGCCAAAGAGGTGAAGCAACAACAAAAACATGTTAAGGAAATTAAGATACAAACTTAAAGACCCCATGATTGCTGATTTTTGTAACCACATCTGGTCACCTCTGGTGGCAAATTGAAGGTAATCATTTTTAATCCTTTGGGTATCATAGGCGGTTAGACCAGCGAATATCAAGACACCAAGAACAGAAATGGCAAAACTCAACCCTGGCAGGGCAAAGAAAATGTTGATAATTGATGCCAGAATGATACCAATCAGGCCCATAATCAAAAAGGACCCCCATCCGCTGATGTCTTTTTTCGTTGTATAACCCCAAATGCTGAGACTCGCAAACGCAATGGCGGTCACCAGAAAGGTATGAGCTATGGAATATCCCGTATAGGCCAGGAATATGTAGGAGATTGATAGCCCCATCAAACCCGAGAATATCCAGAATGTTGTCTGGGCTGCTGATGCCGACATCTTGTAAATTCGAGCACTCAGGAAGAAAACCACTCCCAAGGGAGCCAACATGACAACCCACTGCAATGGAGTGGTGTAAATTAATTGCATCAATGCCAAACTGTTACTTGCCAGAAAGGCTACCGCACCAGTGATTAGCATGGCCCCTGCCATATAGGCATAGACCTTATTCATGTGAGCCCTTAGACCTTCGTCTATTTGAGCCTGTGTTGTCCCAATTGGGCTAACAGCTTGAAAGCGATCCATAATATCCCTCTAAGAATTTACTTGTAAAAACTGAATAACATTATGGTATTTTTAGGGAAAATTTCAAGGTCACACGGCAGGAAAATCCTCCTGGGCACAATGCTCAAAATATTTTGTAATCGAAATATTGTGGAAAGCAAATGGATAATTTCATGGCAAAGTGTTCAACCATTATCTGAAATTCGAACGACAACCTTTCCTATGGCTTTTCTGGCTTTCAGTTTCGCAAGAGCCAAATTGGCATCTTCAAGGGAGAAAACATCTTTAACCAATGGTTTTATATGACCTTCTTCAAACCAGCCAAACAATTCGTATAAACCTCCCTTTATAATGCCGGGTGCAAACTTCAAATACCCTCCCCAGTAGCACCCAATTACAGTCAGGTTTTTAACCAGAAGTATATTCGCTGGGATGGAAGGTACATCACCTGAAGCGAAACCTATGGGAATAATTCTTCCTTCAGGGTTGGTCGCTCTTAAAGCCTGCTTAAACATGTGTCCACCTACAGGGTCATAAACCACATCGGCACCGCCAAGATCTTTCACCTTTGTCAGCAAGTCATCAGTTTCAGTATTGATTAAATGCCTGGCACCAGATCTCTTGGCTTCCTGCAACTTAGTCTCGTTACTCGCCGCAGCAATGACATTAGCTCCCATTAGAGAGCCAATTTCAACAGCGGTCCTCCCTACACCTCCAGATGACCCCAGGACCAATAGGTTCTCCTTTGATTGCAATTTTGCCCTGTGGGAAAGAGCAAGATGAGAGGTGCCATAGGCAACCAGAAAACCAGCTGCTTCAACATCGGTAAGTTTATCTGAAATACATAGACACTGGTCTTGAGGCAGGGTGGTGTATTCGGCTAGACCTCCATGTGATCCAAAACCAACAACCCGATCACCCAAGCCAAAATCATGACAATCAGGACCCAAACCAGTTACATGACCACAAACTTCCATACCAGGTGAAAATGGGAGGTCAGGTTTTTCCTGATATTTCCCCTCACAAATCAGTATATCTGCAAAATTTATACCTACTGCTTCAACCTTGATTTGTATTTCATCCCTTATTGGAACAGGGATTGGAACCTCTGCCAGTTCCAGATTTTGACCCATTTCATGTATTTGCATCGCCAGCATAAGAACACTCATATCTACTTCTTTGTATTGGTACTATCTTGTATGTGAACAAAAAAATGTCTGTCCTTGTTTTCAGTATCAAGGTGCAAAGAATTTATATACTTTCTCCAGGGCCAGTTCCCTAACAACTTTCGATTCCATCAAGACTTCATGTTTGGCATTTGGGATGATAGCTATTTCGGCCATAGTCCAACCATAGCAGTAAGCTTGAATGGCGCTTATATCAACAAGTTTTTCGTCTGAGCCCAGTATGATTAAAGATGGGGTATTTGGGTGAGGTTGGGTCAGCAGATAATCACACTCTCGAAGAGCTTCTCTTAACCACCCCCATGAAGGTCCACCCACATTCAATTCAGGGTGATTATCTATTTGGTTTTTTAGTAAGCGAAAAATGTCTGCATCAGAAGTAAGGCTATTCCTTTCAGGTGAAGATAGATGCAGATAATTCCTCTCATCAGAGCCCAGGATCAAGCGCTTTTCCAAACCTAATAATACAGCAAGACCTGAGATATAATGGGCAGTCGCCATGCGATACTTGCCATGTAGTTTCCACATAGGTGCTGTGAAAACAGACGATTTGAAGACCTTTTTTTGAAGTAAAGTTCGTAACCCAATACAACCTCCCATTGAATGGGATAATTGATAAAAGGGCTGTGGCAATTCTAGGGTTTGCGAAGTGTGCAGGACTATATCCATGTCCCTCTGGTAATCGGTAAACTGATCAATGTGTCCAATGTTGCGGTTGGGAATGAGTCGATCTGATAATCCCTGTCCTCGCCAGTCATGCACAACAACGGTGTGCCCTTTTTGGTGGAAGAATTTGGCGACGGAGGCATACTTTTCTATGTATTCGGTTCTACCGGTCAGGATATAAACCGTTCCCTTATTTCCCCCTAACCAAAAAGCCGCTCTGATCCGAACATTGTCACTTGTCTTTAACCAAAAGACCTGGGCTTCGCATTGATCGGCAATTACATCCCTGTAGAGTGGAGCTTTATCCATGTAATACGGGCGTGAAAAAGTTATGCATGGCTAAGATCTTGTTATGTTTGCCAATATTTTCTTCAACTGCATGGCCACAGAAATGTTACCTTTAACCTTTAATTTACCGGTCAAGTAAAGTGCAGTTGGACTGAGTCTTCCATGCAAGAGTCCCCTATAGGTATCCAATGAAGCAGTGACAATACAGTCTCGATCTTCATTACTTTGGAAGACATCCTTTCCCTTGATTACAAAACAGCCAACATCCTTAACCTCGAACTTAACTCTTTGTCCGACCGACCCCAACTCCAATTTTTGAAGTTGCTCTATTACTGCCTGTGTGGTTTCCATTGAAAAATTTCCAAAAATCTGCTAAACATTCGATATTTCCTCCTTGGCTTAGGTATACCCGATGAAATTGTCAAAAATTTTGTTTTTGTTTGGTATCCTTGCGAGTTTGATGTTACCAACCACTTTGGTTGGAAGCGAGGTTAGAACTAACGAATTATTTAAAGAACTTCAAACAAGTGGTCCTCAAAAGACAAAAATAATTGAACGACAAATTCTTTCTCTTTGGATGGATTCAGGGTTTGATGACATCAACAAACTTCTTGACCAATCAATTGCATATATGAACAAGGGTGATTATATCACTTCCCTAAGACTTTTGGACTATATTGTAAACAAGGTGCCAAAGTTTGCCGAAGGATGGAATATACGAGCTACCCTTCACTATCTGATGATGAACTACGAACTTTCAATCATTGATATTAACCAGACCCTTGAATTGAATCCCAGACATTTTGGTGCCCTAAATGGTTTGGCATTAATTTACGAGAATAAAGGGCAAAAAATAAAAGCCCTAGAGGCCTATGAGGCTGTATTTAAATTATCCCCTAATAGATTTGGGGTAAAGGGAGCTATAGAAAGATTGAAGCAAGAACTTTTTCAAAATTCAATATAAACCCTCTTAATTCAATTTTTCCTCTTCTACATCAACATGCCCCAGTCCTCTCACAAGCCACATGTAAACTTAGTACTTGGTTCAACCAATACCGGTAAAACCCATTTTGCCATCGAAAAAATGCTAACCCACAAAACCGGGGTTATCGGACTTCCCCTTAGGTTGTTGGCCAGAGAGGTCTTTGATAAAGTTGTCAAGCGCGTTGGCCCTTCCCAGGTCGCCTTGATAACCGGCGAAGAAAGAATTGTTCCCAATAGAACATGTTATTGGGTCTGTACTACTGAATCGATGCCGACCAGGATAGGGGCCGATTTTCTAGCGGTTGATGAAATCCAGTTATGCACTGATCAAGAACGTGGACATATTTTTACTGACCGTTTATTGCATGCCAGAGGGCAAAAAGAAACTCTTTTTCTCGGTGCAGAAAGCATTAGGCAAGTAATTTCCAATTTGCTGGATAATGTTTCATTTGAAAGTCGGGATAGATTTTCTCCTCTTACTTATATTGGGAAAAAGGATACTGCCAGATTAGAACCCAGAACAGCCATAGTCGGCTTTTCTCTACGGGATGTTTACCAACAAGCAGAAACAATCAGGAGATTAAAGGGCGGCGCTGCAATCGTAACTGGTGGGTTGAGTCCCCGAACCAGAAATGCGCAGGTCGGACTTTACCAAAATGGGGAGGTAAATTACCTGGTGGCTACTGATGCCATCGGGATGGGCCTAAATCTTGAAATTGATCATATAGCTTTCTGCAAGATCAAAAAATTTGATGGACGTCGTAATCGAAAACTTGCCCCAATGGAAATGGGTCAGATAGCTGGTCGAGCAGGTAGGTATAAAAATCCAGGTACGTTTGGAATTCTCAAAGGGTGCGATGAAATTCATCCCTCTGTTGTTGATGCTATTGAAAACAGCAGATATAAGCCCATCAAGAAGATCCAGTGGAGGAACGCCGATCTTGACTACAGGTCACCTAAAACCCTCTTAAAATCGCTTAATGTTAACAGCAGCAATCGAATTCTGGAACGAACGGGTGAGATTGCCGATATTGAAATTTTGGAAGAATTGATTGATTACGGCATGTTTCCTGAAGATTATCTCACGCCTTCTCAGGTACAGTTGCTTTGGGAAGTATGCCAAATTCCTGATTTTAAAAATGTTGGAATTGTTCCTCATTCGCTATTTGTATCAAGTATTTTCAACCACCTGAAGGATGGTAACTGCATACCAGAGGATTGGCTTGGTGAACATCTTGAACGCATCGATTCTGTCTCGGGAAGTATTGAAAGCCTTTCTTCCAATCTTGCCTCAATAAGGATTTGGACGTACATCGCTCAAAAACAAAATTGGGTAGATGATACGAAATATTGGCGAGAACGGACTCGAGATGTAGAGGATCGATTATCTGACGCATTACACCAAAAACTTACAAATAGGTTTATTGATGTAAAAGTTAGTGTATTAATAAGAAAAATTAGCAAGAAGGAGCAATTAGTGCCAGAATTCAAAGACGATGGTGGTATTGAAATCGAAGGCCAAAATATTGGCAAGATTGAAGGATTCCGATTTTTCCGAAACCTCGGTTCCACACCCGATGAAGAAAAAGCTTTTAAGGAAGTAACCAAGACCATAATTGAACCGCAATTTTCTCTTCTTGCAAACAAAATGGTTAAAGCCCCCAACAAGGAATTTGATATCACCGAACAGGGTGGTCTGATGTGGGGAGAGCATGCAGTTGGCAAATTGGTAAAAGGTGCAGACCCATACTCTCCCAAAATAAATATATTTGTCGACAAGATTGCCAGTGAGGAGGTCAAGCAGAATGTTCAATCCAGGCTCGAAAATTATGTAGAGATACGGATCAAAGATGAGCTGGAACAATTGCTAAAGCTTAAAAACGACACAACACTTGAAGGTGATGTAAGAGATTTTGCCCTTAAGTTGTGTGAAAATTTTGGGATCCTTCCTAGAAATAAAGTGAGCAAAGAAGTTGCAAACCTGGACCAGGAGAAACGGAGATTGTTACGGGCTTATGGAGTTCGGTTTGGCCAACATTCAATATTTGAATTCACTTCAGTCAAACCCTATCCAACTCGTCTGCGATTAATCCTTTGGTCTTTACAGAAAAATTTTGAGGAATTTCCACCATCGCCTCCCTTTGGTTTGACATCGTTAACTCAGCTGCCCGAAGCACCTGAAGGATACTTCCCAATTTGCGGATTTAAAAATTTCGGAAGTTTGGCCATTCGGGTGGATATTCTTGAGAGGTTGATGAATCTCCTCCGGGTTGAAGATAGCAAAAATGGTTTTGGTCCCTCTTCCGAAATGCTTTCCATAACGGGTTTGTCACATGAGTTGTTTTCAGAATTCATGAAAGAGCTCGGTTATAAGGTTTTTAAAGAGGAAAAAGAAAAATTGGCGAATAATACCCCTGACCTTGAGGTCTCTGCCAGCTCAGAAATGACTGAAGCCGATAGTATTGCTAAGGGATCAGAAATTGATCAGGATAAAGCCAAAACCTGTACTGAATCTCCCGAGGCAGTTCTGGAGTCTGAAACCTCTGTGACTGAATCTCCTGAGGATTTAGAAAAAGAGGTCAAATCAGAAACGTCACATGCTGAAGATACTGACCGAATACAGGAAGTAACTGATGCAAACGATGAGGTGCAAGAAAAAAATGAAGTGGTTTATACCTACAAATGGATACCAAAAAAGGTACAAACCAGCAAGAAGTTTACACCTAGGAAAGGAAACAACCAAGGGGGTAAAAATCAGGGGTTCAAGGGGAAAAAGGACCATAAATCAAGCGATCGATTTAACCAAAATTTCAAATCCAGGGATAATAAGAAGCCATTTTCAAATCGACGTAAGGACTCAAAACCCAACAAAACAAGGCATGACCCCAATCATCCTTTTTCAGCATTATTGGAAATAAGGGACAAATTATAAATTATTGGATTTAGATAGTATGTGGTTTTACGTGACGTAAAATTTTGAAATAAACTTTTTATCTATTCTATACAGGTTGAAAGCGACCTAAATATAAATACCTAGCCTATCTGGTTACAATATTAATCTATCCCCTTGGCAAATATGACATACGTGGTTATTGACAGTTGCATCGCATGTAAATACACGGACTGTGTTGAAGTGTGTCCAGTTGATTGCTTTTATGAGGGTGAAAACATGCTCGTCATTCATCCAGATGAGTGTATAGACTGTGGAGTCTGTGAGCCTGAATGTCCGGTGGACGCAATCAGACCTGATACTGAGCCTGATATGGAAGAGTGGGTTGAATTCAACCGAAAATACTCTGAAATCTGGCCTGTCATCCTCGAAAAGAAGGATGCACCACCCGATGCGGAAAGCCATGAATTTGAAGAAGGAAAGATGGAGAAGTATTTCTCCGAAAACCCAGGGGAAGGCAGTTAGTTCGATATATTTCCATCTGTCTTTTTTGTTTTTCAGATAAGTTCTTATTGCTCTCAAATGTTATATACCCCCGGCGGTCATCTTGGTATGATTTCCTATTGCTGCATTTCTTTGACCATCATCTCCTGCATCCTGAATTTCTGCGGTTTGCCTGTCACCGTCATAGGTAATTCTTTCCTGAAACAAATATATTTCGGGATCTTATAATGAGCTATTTGACCCCTGCAATGCTCTCTTATGTCCTTCTCGGTCACGTCTGCATCATCACGTAAAACAATCCAGGCACACAATTCTTCCCCGTAGATCTCATCGGGAATACCAAACACCTGAACAATTTTTACTGCGTGATGGGTATAAATGAATTCTTCTATCTCACGTGGGTAGATGTTCTCGCCTCCCCTGATAACCATGTCGCTCAATCGGCCAACTATCTTGCAGTATCCCTCCTTATCCATGATCGCCAAATCCCCAGTATGCATCCAGCCATCATTGTCAATGGCTTTTGAGGTTGCCTCTTGGTCATTCCAATAGCCCTGCATAACCGAATAACCACGGGTACACAACTCACCTTGCTCACCTACAGGTACAATCTGGCCTCCAGGATTTATTACCTTAACTTCAACATGAGGGTGAATACGGCCCACCGTACCAACCTTTTTTTCCAAAGGGTCATCAACATGACTCTGGAAGGAAACCGGACTGGTTTCAGTCATCCCATAGGCAATGGTAATCTTCTTCATGTTCAGTTTATCAATAACACGACGCATGATTTCCATTGGGCATGGGGCGCCTGCCATAATCCCGGTACGTAAACTTGAAAGATCAAAAGCTGTATTTTCCAGAATTTCCAGCATGGCAGTGAACATGGTGGGAACTCCATAAAGGGCTGTACATTTTTCTTTCTCCAAAGCGTTAAGTGTTAAATCTGCTACAAATCCAGCCGAGGGGAAAATCATTGTTGAGCCAGAGGTAATGCACGCCAAGGATCCCATGACCATACCAAAACAATGGTAAAGTGGTACTGGAATACATAAACGATCATCAGCCATCAGGTTTAAAGTGGAAGCAACAAAACGAGCATTATTGATGATATTGCGGTGCGTAAGGGTCGCCCCTTTTGGTGCTCCGGTGGTACCGCTCGTAAATTGGATGTTGATTGGCTGGTCTGGTTCCAGTTGTGGTGTAAACTCTTCAGGGTCATGGTCCTCACCCATTTTGAGCAACTCCCCATAACTCAGCATACCTGGAATTTGATCAGGTTCACTATGGATACAATATCTTAATTTGGGTAATGTGGGGGAATTGAGTCGGCCGAGGTTATCGTTACTGATTTCTGGAGCAATTTCAGTGATCATTCCAACATAATCACTTGTTTTGAACTGACGCCCCAAAACAACCGCCGAGGCACCGACCATTTTCAGAGCAAATTGAGCTTCATTTACACGATATGCCGGGTTTATGGTGACCAAAATTGCACCTATCTGGGCGGTGGCAAACTGAACTGTTAACCATTCTGGTGAATTGGCTGACCATATACATACCCGATCACCTGGACCAAGCCCAATGGCTATGAATGCTGCAGAGAGGCGGTCAACTTCTTGCTTAAATTGAAAATATGACCATCGAACATCTCGATCGGAAAAAACAACCGCAAGATTATCCTTACGATCTCTTACCTTCTGTTTGAGTAGGGATGGTATGGTAAGGTTCCAGATATCCTTGGTTTTATCGCCTAGAACATGCGATCTGCCTCCAACGGGCACTACACCAAGTTGAACTTTATGACTCAACGAAATTACCGCTAGAACAAATAGTTATCAACTGTCCACCTCTTATTTCAAAGGTTCGGATACTCTGATTTTTCAGACAAGACTTTACCTCGCAATGGTGTGCATCCAAAAATTGATCTCGTTCATATGGGTTATCTGTGCTTTGAAAAGGGGATTATATACTTGAATATACAACTCAAAAAATGCAATAATCAGTGTTTGTGACAAATGTAAGTTCCTACGGGTTTGGTCGGTTTGTCGTCAAGAAACTCGTAATAAGATCCGTAATCATCTCTTATAACAAAAGCATACCCCTCCTTGCTTGAATCGTAGTCAGACCAACGCCAAGCCCTTGAAAAACCCTCAATTCCGAATCTGGTAGGAATTTCCGGAAGTCCTTGGATTTGATCTTGCCAGTTCCATCCTCAATATTTGAGACAAGCTCAATCGGGTGTGGATGCGGTTCATCAAAAAGGCCGTCTCTACAGCCCCAAAATTCGGATTTTGCTGGCAAAGCTATTGAGATGAAAACAAAGAATGCAAAAGCATAGCGTAATTGATTCATAACAAATTCCTTGGGTTTAAGCCTTAATTAGATCCCAAGCAGGATAGACAACTCACCCATTCCATACAACCAAAATCAAGCTCTGCATGTTCAAGTATATAATCCCCAAAATTTTTATTCAAATGCCAATTAAGACTAAATATATACCCTCCTATGTTCCTAATCCCATTAGGAACTTTTTTTGAAGGAAGGAACCCTGGTTCTTTCTGTAGCAAACTTCCAATCCATGTGTGTTCTGACATATTCTTTGCTTGCATCCCTCGGAGGATTATAATCCCAATGGGTGACATTTCCCTTTTCCAATGCATTGTATAAAGCGTGCCTTTGTTTTTGTTTGGCAATTATATCTGACTTGATCTTGTCAATATCCCAACGTTGAGCAGCTTCATTCTCAAACTCTTCAAGAAGTAAAGCGTACTCGGCTTTACCGGTTAAATTATTCATTTCGTCAGGGTCTACCTTGAGGTTATACAATAAAGGAGGGTCGCCCTCAGAATAAATGAACTTGTATTCATCTCTTCGGATCATGAACACAGGGCTAGGCGTAAGTTCGGCACAATACTCACCTATGGCTTCACCACCATCCTCAATTTCACTTTGCACAAGGGGTAATAAGGAACGGCCGTCGATTTCCTGTACATATTCTGGTTGTTCCATACCACCTTGGATGCCAATATCAACAAGTGTTGGCAGGACATCAACCAAGGAACAAATACTTTTTACTCTTCGCGAGATGATTCCAGGACCTGCCATAATTAATGGAATTCTACCAGAAGGTTCAAAGAAATTCATTTTATACCACAATCCGCGTTCACCAAGCATCTCGCCATGGTCAGCAACCAGAATGATAATTGTATTATCCGATTGTTTTGTTTCTTGTAGGGTGCGAACAATCATACCGATTTGACTGTCGAAATAAGACATATTGGCGTAATAACCCCGTCGGGCATTTTTGATGATTTCCTCGGTGATTTTGGGGTTATTGGATTCAATACCTTTCATTATTCTTTGTGAGAAGGGGTCGAGTTGTTCGTAGCTGAGGATATTCCTTGGCAAATCAATCTCTATACCCTCATACAGATTCCACCACTCTGGTGTGGCTACATAGGGATCGTGGGGATGAATAAAACTTGCAACAAGACAAAATGGCTTTTCTGGATCCTGTGCAAACTCAATTAGTTTCTTTCTTGTACTGAAGGAAACTTCCTCATCATATTCAATCTGAAAAGTTGATGCCGAACACCCCGCTTCAAAAACAGAATCCATGTTATGATACCATCTATCAATCCGCTCGTCTGGAAGTTCCCAATTTGGAGTCCAGGCAAAATTGGATGGATAAATATCAGTAGTTACACGCTCCTCAAACCCATGGAGCTGATCGGGACCCACAAAATGCATTTTACCCGCCAGACAGGTTTGATATCCCATGGCTCTTAAATAATGTGAAAAGGTAAGTATGGAGGATGGAAACTCACTGGCATTGTCATAAGCTGCGATGTTAGTTATCAACTGACCTGCCATGAAGCTGAATCTTGAAGGTGCACAGAGCGGTGAGTTGCAATAGGCCCAGTCAAATCGGGCACCGCGTTCAGCCAAGGCATCCATGTGAGGAGTTTTGACCAACGGATGGCCGTAGGTTCCAGTGAATTGAGGTGCCAGTTGATCGGCCATTATCAAAACAATGTTGGGTGGGTTTTGATTCATCTTTTCTCCCTTTATCAAAACATTTTTGCCAAAAAAACTATATCAGTTATTAACCAGTATAAAACAACACTATGGACATTAAGATTCCTATTTCGGTTAGTTGTTGGACTGTTCCCAAAACATCGCCAGTTTGTCCATGTAAAAGCTTCTTGGCAAAGTAGTATATTGGTATGGTGATAAGCAATCCCGATACGACCGGTAAAAATCCAATTGGGCCGAGGAAAATGAATATCGGGATGAGTGAAATGAGAACACAAATTCCAACCGACCACAATGGAATATTACCGATGGCTGACGACAAGCCACTCCTTCTGGCATTGGGAAGAATTTTCATAAAGGGCACAATTGCTACTCTCGAAGTGGTACAAACTACAACCAGTGGACTTATAAGGAATCCACTTTCGAAGAGAATTTTCAAAAGAATCCATCGCATAAGTAGGGTAAGTATCAATGCTAATACACCAAAGACGCCTATTCGGCTATCCTTCATGATTTCCAGCCTCTTTTCAGGCGTTCTTCCTCCCCAAAGCCCATCACAGGTATCAGCCAGACCGTCCTCATGAAAACCTCCGGTTGATACGACAAGCAAGGCAAGAATAAGGAGAGCGGAGATCTCGGGAGGAAGAACAAGGGAATTTAAAACTTCCGCACAAATTCCTGTAAATAGGCCGATTAATATACCAATGACTGGCCAAGCCCAAACAGTCTTACCTAACGAAATGTCGTGCTTATGAGAAGTGACTGGAAACCTCGTAAAGAGTCCAAGTGAAACCGTCAGATGAACGAAAATAATTTTTGGTAAACGAAGTAAATTCATTATAGACAAAACATTTCAAAGAGGTCTTAAATCCAATTTGGCTCATTTATTAGAAGAGGTAAAGAAATTAAAGCATGAATAGGGACATTTTTAAACATTCGGACCATGATCTGGAACAATTTATTCACACAGCTCGGAAAAATCTTCTGGAGCCAAATCCTGCCTTTCGATTGGCAGCAGAGAGCAGAAACAAAGAATTAACAAAGCCTTCAGGATCTTTGGGGAGGCTCGAAGAATTGGCCCTGTGGTATGCCGGTTGGCAAGGAGCAGAAAAAAAAGACCTTGAATCGGTCCTGGTTACTATTTTTGCAGGAAACCATGGAGTTGCCCGAAATGGTGTGTCAGCCTTTCCTACTGAGGTTACCAGTCAAATGGTTGCGAATTTCAAGCAGGGTGGAGCAGCCATTAATCAACTTGCAAGCCTCTTTCCCTGTACCCTGAAAACCATACCGATCGCTTTGGATCGCCCAACCGAAGATTTTACCTGTAAGGAGGCGATGACCAAGGAAGATTTTGCCAAGGCTTTTTTCATTGGTTTTGATTCTGTTGATGAGGACTATGATCTGGTTATTCCCGGTGAGATGGGAATCGGGAATACAACTTCGGCTGCGGCAGTAGCTGCTGCGCTGTTTGAAGGTGATACCGCGACATGGACAGGGAAAGGAACCGGTATAAATAATGAGCAATTGAGTCAAAAAATCGAGGTTATAAACAAGGGTCTTGATTGCCATAAAAAGGTGCTTGATTCTCCACTTGAAATATTGCGGTGTTTGGGAGGTAGGGAAATGGCTGCTTTAGCCGGTTCCATATTAAGTGCCCGGGTCCAAGGTATTCCTGTTATTTTAGACGGATTTATTTGTACATCGGTTGCGGCCGTATTATACCAATTGGACACAAGGTTATTGGACCATGTCGTGGCTGGTCATTGTTCGGCAGAAAATGCCCATGGCAAATTATTGAAGGAGTTGCAACTTGTCCCTTTACTGGAATTGGATATGAGACTCGGGGAGGCATCAGGTGCCAGTGTGGCTGTGCATATTTTACGAGCAGCAATAAAGTGTTATGGAGGTATGGCAACGTTCGCGGAAGCGATGGTGGCAAATAAAAATTAGAAAATCGCAGCTTTTATTCCTTTGAATTGGAATATTCGTCATGATCAATGATTTCGCCCGTGACTGGTGTAATTTCAGACTCAACAATAACATCCACTGTTTCCGTTTCATCAACCGAAGCCATGTCGCTAACGGACATCTGGTTATGGGTTTGATCATCTGGGGGAGATTCTTCTCTAGTGGGAAGGTCTTCCTTCGGTATACCAATTGATGAGTCAATGGATCTATTCAAGTCTCGAACCTTGTTTATAAAGGCTTGATTTTGCTCAAGTGGAATGTCTGGATTCCAAACAGCTGCAAGTTCCCGGGTTGCTCTGCGATTGAACTTGAAAAATCCCCGAGTCCGAATGTGAGCTTCATCTTCAGGTATACCCATTCTTTGCAAGACATATCTGCCAGCCCTTAATGAACTGTCAAAAGTCTCCCTAACAATCTGGCTTGCCCCAGCCTGATACAACTCAAAGACATGCTGTCTATCCTTTGCTCTGGCAATGATGAAGAGTTCCGGGCGTTTTCGTCTGGCGTATTGAACTATTTCGGTAATATGGTCTTTCTTATCTATAGCAACGACAAGTACTTCGGCATTTGCCAAACCGGCTGATTCAATTAACTCCGGCCTGGTGGGGTCACCAAGGAAAGCCTTGTAACCGAGTGTACGCATGAGTTTGATGACTTTATAATTGTTGTCCAAAACCGTGGTTTTGAAGCCGTTGGCTGCTGTCACATCATTTACTATCTCGCCAAACCTACCTACCCCGGCTATGATAATTTCACCCTGTTCGGAAATTTCTTCAGCGAGAGGGTCGCCTTCAATACCTTTTTTTCTGGCAATATACTCATAGGCGATAAACAAGGCGGGGGTCAGGACCATGGACATTGTAACCACCAGGGTAAAAATACTTTCTTGATTCCGTACAATTACACCCGTTTGTGACATGAACTGCAAAAGGATAAAGGCAAACTCTCCACCTTGTGCTAATCCCAGGACGAATAACCACTTGTCCCGACTTCTTATTCTGAATATCAACGAAATACAGTAAAGAACACCAACCTTTATGGCGATCAGACCGAAAGTTAAAACAAATATCAATAACAGATTCTGGTAAAGCGTTAGAAAGTTGATCCCCGAACCGACGGTTATGAAAAAAAGTCCTAGAAACAACCCTTTGAAGGGTTCAATGTGCGAACGCATTTCATGGCGAAACTCCGAGGTGGCAAGGACAACACCGGCCAGGAATGTTCCCAAAGCAGGAGAAAATCCAACGAGGGTCATGAGAAGAGACGCAAAAACAACGACAAAAAGTGTCGCAGCTGTTGAAATTTCAATCAATCCAGATGAGCTGATGTAATGGAACATCGGGCGGACAATAAAGTATCCAAAGGCGATAACCAAAACGATTGAAATAAGGGTTAGACCTGCACTTCCCCAGGGTGGAAGCTGTTCTATCAAAGTCAGGGCAATCCCCAACCCTTCCTCACTACCAGCGGAGTGCCCACCGTGTGATGCGGTGTCAGCATTTGAAGTCGGATTTGATGCCAGTAGAGGGATGACGATGAGCATCGGAATAAAGGCGACATCCTGGGTCAGAAGAACGGAAAGGGTGGATCTCCCTCCTTCGGTTTGAGTCAAACCTTTCTCCGAAAGAGTTTGCAAAACCATGGCTGTTGAGGAGAGAGAAAAAGCCAGACCCAAGGCGATACTTTCGCCGGTATCATATCCCAATAATTTGCAAGCGAGGGCCAATGGGATTGTTGTCAAGGTAATCTGTAATCCTCCAAGTCCAAGGAGTTTAGTTCGCAATTGCCACAGCTGCTTTGGTTCTAATTCCAATCCAATGACAAAAAGGAGCATTATGATTCCAAACTCGGCAACACCATGTAAATCGGAAAAACCGGAACCAAGAAGGAGATTGATCTGTCCGATAATGACTCCAGCGATTAGGTATCCAAGAACCGATCCAAGACCCCACCTTTTGGCTAAGGGGACAGCAATGACTGCTGCTGCAAGATAAATTGTCGCTTGGAATAGGAAATTATCCACGCACCAAACTCCATGCCGGAGAGTGCAATGGGGTTGTGAAAATGGTGTGCATTAGTATTTTAAGTTGAAGAAAATAACAATCCATTGAAACAATATAATTAAAAATTCGTGTGATATTACAAAATAATTTGATGGCTGAGCTATCGCATGGACAAATACTCGGAATGATCTCCTCAATCATTTTATTAATGATTAACCAAAAGATATTGCCATTGATGATCGATAAGCTTAGCCATATCTCGGTGAAACAATATTCATGAAGTTGTTTTCAACACGAAAGAGACCATTCCATCTCGGAATGTTCCCGCTGGAGACCTTAATACGAACGGATGATCTCCCGGACCTTTCTTCCGTTCCTGCAATGACACCCCTTGCTTTTAATGACAGTAATCCTGAATCAATCTCACATGCAATAGCCAGATTTTTGGCCCTTATGGACACGGTCAGAGATGGTAACAAGAATTCCATCAAGGCTGAGATTCCTGGTAACATTGTGAAGAGATCAAATCATTTGAAGGCAGCAAGCTATTATTTTGATGCCTCCATGGTGGGAATAACAAAGCTCCAGAGTTCCCATCAATTGGCCAACCCTATCAGAAACCCCATGATTGAAGGCATTCGTACAGAATTGGAAGATGGTCAACCAGCCACCTATGCCGCTGGTGTTGATGCTATTTACGCAGATATTCTGGAGGCTACCAAGAAGAAGTTTCAGGATATTTCGACCCACAAATCAGCCTTGGTCTTTCTAATTGAATTTACGCGAGAACCTACCTCGGATGAAAAGGGAACAGAATGGATAATTGGAACCCAGAGGGAAAGGGCGGCCTTATTAACGGCGAACGTATCAGTTGTTATTGCAAATTACCTTCGCTTACTGGGATATTCTGCCCGTAGCCACTCCCAAACGACTACAGAGGTCGACCTGAACAGATTAGCTGTCTCATCGGGACTGTGTCTTGTCCAGAATGGAAAATTATCCAATCCCTTCCTACGGCAGGAATTTGGCCTTGCGGCCGTAACGACTGATTTGGAACTGCAACCGGATGCACCACTTTATGAAAATGGTAATGGTCAGCATGCCAAGGGAAGGAAACTATCCTGGCAACTTGGGGTTGGTACAGGGCGAAGCAAGGGGACAAGTTTACCATACAAGGGCCGTGAGTTTAGATTAGGCCCGCATCCCTTCGAGAGTTTAAAGCGAGTGGAAACTCCAACGACTTTTATTGATGAAGAGCGTGTACCTAGGTTTCCCAAGCGCGCAGATTTTTTTGCCCGGGCATTGTTTGGGGATATGGGCAAATCTGTTCAGGAGGCAGCAAAGGGTGGATTTTATGTTATGAAAAGCCCCATTGGTGCCTGCGCCCGAAGGGCCTTGGGTGCATTATTACTTCTTCAGTTTGGTGAAGCAAGGGGGGCCGTAAGCGAAAGCACTAAAAATCCAGAAGTCAATGCTGCGAATATTAAGGCTGCTTGTTATTACCTGTCAACAGACGCAGTTGGGTTGTCGAGAGTTCCCAAATGGGCGTATTATTCGCACGATTCTGGTGGAAATGAACTTAAGCCATACCATAAAAATGCTATTTCCATGTTGTTTGACCAAGGCTATGAAACCATGGAGGGGGCATCAGGAGATGATTGGATATCCGTTGCTCAGTCCATGCGAGCTTACCTCAGATTTTCTCTGATTGGAGGTGTTATAGCCGAACAAATCCGAAGGCTCGGTTATTCGGCAAGGGTTCATTCAGTCTTGGATAGTGAGGTTATGCAACCCCCACTGCTATTGCTTTCAGGGCTGGGCGAAGTCAGTCGTATAGGCGAAGTGATTCTAAATCCTTTTTTGGGACCCAGGCTAAAGGCTGGAGCGGTAACCACATCAATGCCGATGGCACATGATAAACCTATAGATTTTGGTCTTCAAAAGTTTTGTCAGTCGTGCAACAAATGTGCAAGGGAATGCCCGTCAGGAGCCATAACCGCAGGTCCAAAACTCATGTATAACGGGTATGAAATATGGAAATCCGATGCCGAAAAATGTACCAGATACCGGTTGACCAATTCAGCCGGTGGCATGTGCGGAAGGTGTATGAAAACTTGCCCCTGGAATCTTGAGGGTTTGTTCGCTGAGGCACCTTTTAGATGGGTTGCTTCGAATATTCCTGTTTTAGCCAAATCATTGGCCAAACTTGATGATTTTGTAGGTCGGGGGGATATTAATCCCATCAAAAAATGGTGGTGGGATATTGAGCTTGATCGTTCTTCCGGTCAATATGTTAAAGCTA
Source organism: Paracoccaceae bacterium (assembly GCA_022822495.1). Classification (GTDB taxonomy): domain Bacteria; phylum Pseudomonadota; class Alphaproteobacteria; order Rhodobacterales; family Rhodobacteraceae; genus MPNP01. The sequence goes on from JAJEBQ010000054.1 coordinate 24,992, forward strand.
AAGCAACTCATGAAAGAGGGTTGAGCAAGGATCTTGACTTGCAATATGAGAATCAAACCCTGGCGGTTTATCCTGCTGACGAAATGCCAAAACCATATCCGATTGTCCAGCCATTGAACAGGGAAGAGGGGATAAAAAGGTATAAACAACTTTTGACACCAGAGCAATATCAAAAGCAATTGAAGTTGAATAATACCAGTAATTTGGCCCCACAACCATCAAAGCTGGTTGGAGAACCTCCCGTAATCCAAGTTCAGGTTAGGGAAAGAAAAGACTATTCCAACGAACAATTCAAGGTAGAATTAACCAGAAAGGATGGAAGTCCTTTACCTGAATTTTCTGCAGGCTCGCATGTTGATGTTGTCATCGCGCCTGAATTTCAAAGACAATTCTCCCTCGCCGGCGATCCAAAAGATAATTCAAAGTACATCCTTGGTGTGCAGAATGAAGTGGAGGGAAGAGGGGGGTCCAACCTTATGTACCGCGTTTTCAGGAAGGGGCGAAAGACACATATTTCGCATCCGAGAAATCATTTTCAACTTGATCCCAATGGCAGCCGCTATTTTCTGATGGCGGGTGGTATAGGGGTGACGCCATTAATATCAATGGCACATGAATTGCATCGTTTAGGGAAAACTTTCGAGTTGCATTACAGCATTAGAGACCATGAAGCGTATGCTTTTTCACAGGAACTGCAGGAAGTTGTTTGGACTTCTTCGATCAAATATTATTTTTCCGACCTTAACTCCCGTGCCAATCTTGGTCAAATCTTGCCACCCTATCAAAAAGGGTTTCACCTTTATGTATGTGGAAGCGAGCGATATATGAACTCGGTTATGAGTGAGGCAACTCAAAAGGGTTGGCCAGAGGAGTCTTTGGTCCAAGAGTTCTTTGTAGTTCCTGAACCTCCTGAACGAGAAAACCATCCCTTTAAGTTGAACCTGGCCAAAAGTTCAATGGTTGTACCTGTTTCTGCTGATGAAACAGCGTTGGAAGCTTTGGCCAAAAAAGGGATTATTGTTGACACAAAATGTTCTGATGGAATATGCGGGGTATGCCATGTGAATTACCTGGAAGGTAATATTGATCACAGGGATTATGTTCTTTCGAAAAAAGAAAGAAATAAGAAAATGCTTCTGTGCTGTTCAAGAGCAGTTTCCAAAGATGAAACGATCACCATAAATTTGTAATCAAATTGAAACTCAAAATAATATTTGGTTTCTAATCACAATTGGCACGTTCGTTGCTAACACAGTTTTCAAATTGTTACCAGTGTAGTGGAGCTATCGTAGAAGTGATTTCAACGCATGATGACAACCTAGATGTCTACTAAAATCTCTTTCATTTCCATTAAGCCAAGTATTATCAACATATCATTTCAAGCGAATATGACTTGACAGTATTTCATGTAAATACTGGAAACCTGACCTCATGACACCATCCTTGATGCTTTTGTAGTTATTTGTTCAAATTTCACAATAGGCGTTGTCAAGGAGTTTACGTTGAGACTTACTGAAGGATCCGGTTGATTGGTCTGTTTTATATATTTTACCACGGTTACCGGTAATTATATTATTATTCTTGAAGTCATCTATGAGTAATTGATCATGGGTATAAAGAAGATGTGCTCCAGAGACTAATGCCAATGCCAGAACGTGTAGATCATTAGACTTATGATTTCCTTCAAGCTTCAAACGATTTTCTTCTTTGCAAACCGTTGATTTTGAAATTCTTAACCTTACCATTTCTTATCGCTTCGCTTAACCATAACTCAAATTTGTTAGAGCCTTTACACAACTCAAAAGTAAGTTTTCCGCCAACAACCAATTCAACTTTTCTCTTGTTTATGTAATCCAAAAACTTTGTTGCCGCTTCCATGCGGTCTTTTGGATTAAGAAACAAAAGTCCTACTACGCTGGTGTCAATGATAACGCACATTTCAGATTTCCAACAATCTTTTCATCTCTAGGTTAAAGAAGTCTCTATAGCCAGAGGGAGGATTAATAATATTTCCGTGGTCATCAAGACTTATGTTATGGATATTTACCCCCACGGAACTTCGCTCAAAGTAAAGGATGGAGACATCATCCGGCTTTAGATCTGTTATTTTATCGCGTATATCCATCCGAATCCGGTCAATCAATTGATCGCTGTGTGTTTCGACCAAGATCTGTTGCTTAGAGGCTAGTTTACATAACATCGAACCAAGACCAGCCTGCGCCCGGGGGTGTAAATGAATCTCTGGTTGCTGCAAAAGAACCATGCGTGAACCCTTAGACAGTTCAAAAATTACCGGAAGAATCTGACTAACTCCATACCCTACATCAATGATATTTTTCCATTGAGCCTCTTTTGTATCGTTAGTTATTCTGACCATTAACTGACTTGTATCGTCACTTAGTGAATTAATATCTAACTCGTAATACATCTCAGTACTTTTTCCAAAAGATTCCATCGCATCCTTTATTTTTTTCCATTTATCATCTTTTGATTTCGCAAGGGCGGCAAGGTAATTAGCGACACCACTTCCTTCGGAATCTGTAAGTCCAGAACTAGGCACGTAATTTCTTAGTGGCTTAGATCTTACAGGTGCAACTGCGGCAACTGGAAAATTTGTGTTCCCAGAAGTACTCAAAACTGCCTTAATAAATTCCAACTCAGTAGGATTTTTTAACAGATCAAATCTGTAAATACCTTTAATTAATGTCACTAAATCTTTTTTGTCTTGTTCAGTGAATGGTAAATCATCGTCATCTAAATGGACTGGTTTCATTTGGAGAAATCTGGCGAAAGACATTGGGCCATAGAGACCCAAAATTGCGGAATCAGAAAAAGCAATAACATCTTCATCCAATGTATTGAAGTTAATATAAAATACCCAAGGCCCCCCTCTAACAGTTTTAGCCTCTACCTTTATATCTTCATCAGTAAGTTTCCAAATTACGGATGAAGAAGTATTTTTTATTGCAAGCTTAGTTACAATTGGTCCAAGAGCCCCTTCGCCAAACCTTACGTCTACTTTGCAATCGCCGACAACGAAACCTCCAGAAAACTCTTCAGTTGAACCTTCACCGTTCACAGATTGATAAGCAACTTCACGAAATGATCCGAGATTAAATGGTTCTTTATTAAGGTTAGGGTATCCATGCTCAAAAAAAACTGTATTATATAGAATACTAACCATCGCCATCAGCGAAGACTTACCTGTACTGTTTTCACCGACGAGAAGAGTGAGGCGAGCAAGTCGCGCCGTCTGAAGTTCCCTAAAGCATCGGAAATTTTGTATGGTCACTTCATCCATTATTACCCCCAAAAAATCTAGGCTGATATTTCAGAATGAAATGTGTATGTAACTTCCCCATTCCTCAATTTAACAGAAATTTAGGACAGATCAGAACCTATAACGGCCCGTCAAATACAATATAGCACAATTTATCGGATTAATCCCCAACAACTCGAAAATTGTTTTCTTCCTCTTCAATACGCTTCGAAAGGGATCTCCGAAAAAGTTTGGCGCCAGCATCAAGACCTAGGTCAATATTCGGGGTTTCCTTGTTTGACATCCCATTGTGTACGGCTACTAGAATATCCCGGTCCTCCTCAAAGGCATAATAGGCTCCCTTGTTCATCTGTTCCGAAACTTCCTTGTTTTGAGGTTCAGTGTTGCGGTGTTGAAACCAGAAATATCGCGTTTTCTCCTCGGATATTGGCGTCATGAAATTATAGGAAATATTAATCAGAGTTTTCGGGCCTGGTTTAGATCCCTTACCCCCTGTACCAACAGGGGTGTAGATTGATTTGTTCACACCTATGGCAGGAAACTGCATTTCGTAGTGTTGAAGCCGATCACATGGACCCTCGAATTTAACCAGCTTGGCATAATAGGGTGAGGGAAGTTTACCACTAATCCACCTTGAAACGATTACACCATCTGGTGTTTTCTCAATCTCCAAGGGTTGGTCCTCGGTTCCTGCACCCGCAAAGGTCGTAACGTGAACCCAGGCAACATGGCTGGGGTCTAGAAGGTTATCTGCAATCCAGAGATAATTGCATTCAATATCAAGAACACCTCCATCGGTATACCCCCATTCTGGGTTTTCATAGTTTTCTACAAAAAAGATTTTTTCCGGGTCAGCCAATTCAGGGTCACCCATCCAAATCCACAATAATTTGTACCGATCAAACACGGGGTAGGATTTGACATGCGCGCGGGGTGGAATACTTCCAGGCTGGGTGGGTGCCAAGACACATTTACCCAAGCCATTGAAGGTCAATCCATGATATCCACATTCAATATTATCATCAATGATTTTTCCCATTGATAGGGGGACTTTCCTGTGGGGACAGGCATTCTCAAGGGCCACCGGAGAACCGTCAGAACGACGATAAAAGACGATGCTTTCGTCGAGGTATCTTTCAGCCTTCAACTCTTGCTTGAAGTCACTGCTCCAGCCTGCGACATACCAGGCATTTTTTAAAAACATACCATTTCCATTGTAATGAGTTCCATAAATTGATTACCTGAATATTTGAATCACTCCCTTATGAATCCTAGACTCCAACATGATGAGTTTTCTGGTCGCTGGGCTTGCCTTGGGTTCGCCAGTTCTCGCATCAAAGAGACCCTGATGTAAAGGGCATTCAATATATTTACCATCAAAATAACCATGACAAAGATTGGCACCTTGATGAGAACACTTGGCCAAACTAACAAATATGCCATCTGTCGTATCATAAACAGCCAAGTCCAAAGTCCCATATTTTGCAGGTGTTACGTCATTTTGTTCCAACTCGGCAATGGGAAGTAAATCCCTCCAGAACTTCTCACGCATTGACTTTATCAGCTTACGCCAACATCAGATCTAGGCTTGGTGCCTGTAATTTGGGTAATAATGTCTAAATGTGCTCCCCAATAACCTCGCCTTTCGACATGAACATATCCTTCAAGTTTTTCATGAAGTTTGGGAAGCGCATGAAATGGTACTGAGGACGCATAATGATGTTCGGCATGATAGTTCATATTCCAACATAAAAATCGCATTGGAAGTGAAACCATGCTTGACCTGGTATTTTCCTTCATGTCAGTAATATTAGGCCTTCCGACATGCTCAGCCATTCTGATGGCACGCATAACAGGCTCGCCGAGGAACACCGGAAGTACCCAAAACCAAATCACACCCCACCATCCCGTTAACCAACTGAGCATAAAGATGATGAAATAGCCCAATGTATAAAGTCGGGCTTCCCTTATCACGGCAGAATATTCTTCTGGAGGAAGGAATTCCTTTTCTTCCTCAGAAATTCTGCCAATGGCATGACGAAACAATTCACCGAACTTTGATTGCCAATAGGGGATTGAGGATACGTACCAAAGATATTTCCAAAAAGATATCGGAAGTTCAATGAGTTCAGGGTCCTTTCCAAGAATTTGAGTATAAGTGTGGTGGTTACAATGCTCATATCTGAAAAATTTGTTTGGTATTAACAAAACAAATCCGCAGTAATGACCAATGATCTCATTTAACCATCTGGTTTTAAAGGGTGTGTAGTGGCAGCATTCATGCTGTAGGGAGAAGTGATGTACGAGTATAACGCCATGCAAGAACATAGCTGGTAGCACCCATGGTGACCCCAAAGAAAGCCAGATAAGAAAACCTGTAAAACAATAGCAGCAGAAAAACAATAAAAGGTGAAGCAACCCTTGTTTGTTTGATCTAGTCATCAAGGCCTTCAATTCTTTCCTGGTCAGTACACCCTCCTTCATGGCTTGGGTTATCGGTGTAAGAATTTCATCACCCACACAATCTCTCCCTAATTCCTCAATTACTTAACAAATTCATATCAACCATTCCTTCGGTGATCATATCTAATCTGCTTACCCAAAACCCTTTGTGTAGAAGTTGTATTCAAAATACTTTGGTTTTTTGCTACTTGATTTCAATAAAAAACATTGTTTGATTTGAATTAATGCTGAAATTACCATGTGTGAATTTGATAAGGGGTTGCATAATCTACTGGTTAGGTGTGCTAAAATAGAAGATCACAATAGTGTGCTGATAATATATGAAAAAGAAGAAGGTGGCTTTTGTGATTACAGTGTTGTTGAGAGCACAGATAAGTATTGTGCAAAGTTTGGTATTGAATCAACGATTGTCGAAATTCCCTTTAATACTGAAAATCCGACTGTAAGCCCCGAATTGAAAGAACAGATGGCAGAGGCCGATGTCATCGTGTTTTTTGCCAGATTGGCAGACCAGTTAAGGTTTCAGGATTTCCCCGAGTGTCACAAGGCAATAATCAACTATGCCTCCACCAAAACAAGATTAGCTTCAAGTTTTGGAGAAGCCGATTTTGAAGGATTTTGTAAATTAAAAACACTGGTTGATGAATTTTTATCCAAGGCAGAAGAAATCAGGGTTACATGCCCAAGAGGGACTGACTTTAAAGGGCCAGGAGATATATTGATGGGAATAGAAGGCGATGTCACTATCATTAGGTTTCCGATGTTGGTATTTTCGCCCATATCAACCAGGAGATACAAGGGGAGGGTTGCGATACCAGGTTTCCTGGTGGGAACAGGTTGTAATTTTTATCCGAATTATTTGCTTGAACTTGATGAAACCCTTTTTGCTAACTTTGAGGGTGATCATTTAATCGGTTTTGATGGTCATCCATCTGATGTCAAAAAGGCAAAAAAACATTTGGAAAGTATTTCAAAGCGTTACAATCTGAACCGGGATAGAGTTTTTTCTTGGCATGCAGGGATTCATCCGGGTAATGTTTATCCTGATTGTGCCAAAAATAATCCCGCGGTTTGGTCGAGTACATGTTTTGGCAATCCTCGGATATTGCATTTCCATACTTGTGGAAATTACCCTCCAGGGGAAATTTCTTGGTATGTAATTGATCAAACCATAACAGTTGATGGTATTGAATTGTGGAAAGAAGGAAAATTCAATCCTCAGGAATTGCCTGGGGCTAGGGAGTTATTAGGTATCTATCCCGATATAAAGCACCTCATCAACAATCCTGGAACAGAAATAGGCTTTGAGGTGTGAAAGCCGTAATCAACAACAAACGGGTTTTGATGCTTTTCGGACGATCTCAAAAGTTTTGAAAATAAGATAAAAATGTGTGTTAATTTCATCTCCTGAAAACAGATGGATAAATGGTTCAATATACGGAAAAAATGTCAGCTTGGATTAGAATGATTAGTGATGACGAAGCAGATGACGCTTTGTCGGAAATATTAAAGTTGGCAAAAACACCACATGGTACTGTCGATAATGTCATGAGAATTCATTCTCTAAGACCCAACACCATGATTGGGCACATCAAACTCTATAAAGCCGTTCTCCATGACAAAACGAACACGATTTCTTTGTGGTTTCAGGAAACTTTGGGGAGTTATGTATCACTGTTAAATGGGTGTGATTACTCCTTTGCCAATCATTGGAGAAACGCTAAGGTGTTGATTAATTCAAGTGAAAAAAGCAAATTGATCAAGGACGCTTTGGTTTCTGGAAAACTGGAATTGGCGTTTGATGGCAGGGAACTCGAAAGCCTGCATTATGCAAATAAATTAACCCTTAATCCGAACAACATGGTGAAAGAGGATGTTATCAAACTAAAACGGTCAGGTTGGAGTGATGGTGAAATATTAGAAATCAATCAAATTATCTGTTACTTTTGCTATGCTAACAGATTGCTTAATGGCCTAGGTGTTACAACCGAAGGCGATGTAATAGGTTATTACAACCCAGATCAGCCCTAGTGCCTGGGTATTTCATCTATAGGGTTTGCCTTTTAATGGTGGTGGACATGTTTCGTTAATGTAATTGGTATAAGAATTGCAAAAATATTCCCTCTTTTCTCTCATTCGCAATTCCTTCACCAGGCATAGAAATTGGCCCCGGGCTTGGAAGAGTGTTGATCTTAAACAAAGTTATGATGTTATCATAATTGGTGCCGGCGGACATGGTCTTGCGACGGCGTATTATCTCGCCAAGAATTACGGCATAACCAACACAGCAGTTCTGGAGCGAGGATGGCTTGGAGGAGGAAATGTTGCACGAAATACTGTTACCATCAGGTCCAATTACCTGAGACCTGAAAGCATACCCTTTTTCGTTAAATCAGTTGAGATGTATGAAGGTCTCTCACAAGAGTTAAACTTCAACCTTATGCATTCCCGTAGATCCATGATTGACGTTATCCACACCTATCCCAAACTCAGGGAAATAACGAGAAAAATGTATAACATGGATATTTTTGGCGCCACCTATAAACCAATCAGCGTAGCCGAAATACGCCGGCGAATTCCAACACTTACAGGAGGGGGAGCAAATTCGCGCTTGCCGATAATTGCTGGGATGGTTCATCCCGAAGCTGCTGTTAACCGGCATGATGCCGTGGCCTGGGGTTATGCAAGAGCCGCCAGCGCGCTTGGTGTTGAAGTTCACCAGCATACAAAAGTAAACAGATTATTGAAAAATCCGGATGGAACAATCAAGGGGGTTTCAACCACGAAGGGTGACGTATCGGCTGGAAAAGTTGCCGTTGCTGTCTCCGGTCATACGACCCAGGTTACCGATACCGTTGACTTGAATTTGCCCCTGAGGTCATTCAATTTGTCAGCATTTGTGTCCGAACCGGTAAAACCTATGATTGATGTTATCGTGAATTGTGCCGATTTGGGATTCTATTTGTCCCAAACAGCCAAGGGAGAACTTGTGATTGGGGGTGTTCCTGATCCCGGTCAGTCTTTTCGTCGGGGAAGTAATCAGTTAATTTTTGAGCGTACGGTAGGTGCCATGCTGGAATTGTTTCCATCCTTCAAGAAGTTGAAACTGTTAAGGCAATGGGGTGGAACTTTGGATACGGCACCAGATTCTTCACCCATAATTTCAGAAACTGAAATTCCTGGCTTGTTTATAACCGCGGGTTGGTGGGGAGGTTATAAGGCAATTCCGGCAGGTGGATTGACATTTGCCAATTTGATTGCCACAAACACACCCCATCACTTAGCCAAATCGTTTACTCTCGATCGCTTTAAAACCCTGGACTACATCCTTGAATCAGGTACAACCGCGAGAGTCTAGACGATGATTACCATAAATTGTCCGTTTTGTGGGCCAAGAGATGAAAGAGAATTCGAATATTGCGGACCACATAGACAAAAAAGACCTGATAAAATCAATGAAATGACAACATCCGCGTTTATTGACTATCTCACCGTTCCTGAAAATCCCGAAGGCGAAGCCAAGGAAGTCTGGTGGCATCGCCGAGGATGTGGTGCATGGCTGTTAGTCGTAAGGAACACCAGAACGCATGAAATTATAAAAGTTTCTGAATTAGATGCCACATAAATATCGCCTACCTCAGGGAGGAAAAATTGATCGCCAAAAGCCAATAAAATTCACCTTCAATGGTGTAACGATTGAAGGTTGCCAAGGTGATACCATTGCTTCAGCCTTGCTGGCGAATGGCATCAGGATAACAGGGAGAAGTTTCAAATATCATCGTCCAAGGGGTATCGTTACAGCAGGTATTGAAGAGCCAGGAACCTTTGTGGAGGTTATGGGAGAGGGGAGATCAACAACTGTTCCCGCAACGATGGTTCATGTCCAGCCAGAAATGCAGGTAAAAAGCATAAATTGTTGGCCAAATCCGAAGTACGATCTGGCCCAGTTATTGCAAGTGTTTTCCCCTTTGTTGCCATCGGGTTTTTACTACAAGACTTTTTTTCAACCTGAATGGAAGGTCTTCGAGCCATTTATCAGAAAAATGGCAGGATTGGCCAAGATTCCACAAGATGATACTCCCTTACAATCTTATGACTCTACCGATACCCATTGTGAATTTCTAATAGTTGGTGGAGGCATATCCGGGATTATTGCCACCGTCATGACGGCCCAAACCGGAAAAAGAGTGATTTGGGTTGACAACCTTCAAAACCAGCATGGTGGTTTTCCAATCGCGAGTGCGGATAAAATAATCCTGGAGCGCTGGCTCCAGGCACTAAGAGACCAATTAAAGGGTTTCGCTAATGTCAGGATTTTGAAGCAAGCCTTGGCCTGGGGATACCGGGAACAAAATCTGGTTTTGGTAAATCAAAACCGTGAGGAGGTGAATGATGTCTTGTTATGGAGAATTCGTGCCAGGCAAGTGTTATTGGCCAATGGTTGTACTGAAAGAGGACTGGTATTTCCCGACAATGATCGTCCAGGCATAATGCTTGCCTCGGGGGTAATGAAATATTGTCAGCATTACGCAGTTACTCCCGGGGAAAGAATTATCCTTTATACCAATAACAACAGCATCAGGATATTGGCTGAAACCCTCATGGGGCAAGGAAAAGAAATTTCAGCAATAATTGATACGAGAGAAGATACGGGCCAGGATTACCGAGGTTTGCCTCCAACAATAAAGATCTTAACCGGATACGAAATCACCAAAGTAATTGGTTGGAATAGCGTAAGAGGATTGATTGCTTCATCATTATCAGGTGATGATTCAATAAGGTTGAGTTGTGACCTGCTGGCGGTTTCAGGAGGGTGGAATCCAAATTTGCAATTATGGATGCAATCTGGTGGCGCTTATGCCTTTTCTCCTGAAACGGCAACGTTTGTACCAACCACATCATTACAAGAGGTTATAGCCTTGGGTATGTGTGCCGGTTATTTCAACCCGAAGGAAAATTTATGTGAAACTCGCAAGAGGGTTTCCGAATTGATTGAAAACTTGGGTTTAAAGTCTGAATCCCTGGAATTACCACAGTTAAACATGTCTGAAAAACCCTATAGAATACAATCATACTGGCAACCAAGCAGCACCAACATCGGGTCTAAATCTTTTGTCGATATATTGAATGATGTGACCCTGGAAGATATCAAGTTGGCTTTGCGGGAAGGTTATGACGATATAGAACTGGTAAAACGATATACGACACTTGGGATGGGTTTGGACCAGGGAAAAACAGGAAACGTGAATGCTACCGGTATTGTTGCAACACTATCGGGCAAGCCTATGGATGATGTAGGATTAATCAAATACCGCTCCCCTGTGTCACCCATACCTTTTGGTACAGTAGGGAAGCCGGAAGGAAAATTTATTAAACCCTATCGAACGACACCAATTACAAATTGGAACCGGAAAAACGGTGCTGTCCTTTATGAAGCAGGTGCGAATTGGAAACGACCAGGTTATTACCTCTTGCAAAATGAAACTATGGCGGAAGCCATAAACCGTGAAGCTCGGGCGGTTCGAAATGGGTTGGCAATTTATGATGGATCACCTTTGGGCACTTTTGAAATAAAGGGCAGGGATGCAGCCAAATTTTTGGACATGATTTACACCAATCGGATTGGGGATATTCCCAAAGGCACGGGTAGATATGGATTGATGCTGACTGAAGAGGGATTTATCCTGGATGATGGAGTCTGTTTTTGTATGGCAGAAAATTGGTATCAGGTTTCGGTATCAACGGGTAACGCGGATCAGGTTCATCTACACTTGGAAAAATGCCTCAGATACGACTTTTCGCACCTTGAAGTATCCGTAACAAATTTAACACTTCAATGGATGAATGCGACTGTATGTGGTCCCTTAGCCAGAGATTTTTTGCAGGAATTTTCATTGGATATAGATCTTTCACCTGAAAAGTTTCCATTCATGGGAATAAGAGATGGGGTGTTCAATGGCATGCCCGTACGAATCGCAAGAGTCAGTTTTACCGGTGAGTTGTCCTTCGAGATCAATGTTCATACTCGCTATCTCAAGCAATTGTGGGAAAGATTGATTAGTAAGGGCAATAAATATGGAATAACCCCCATAGGTTCAGAAACAAATCATGTTCTCAGAGTCGAAAAGGGATTTTTGTCCCTTGGCCACGAAGTGGACGGGGTTGTTGATCCGATTGACCTTGGGCTTGGATGGGTAATGAGCAAGTTTAAGAAGGATTATATTGGCAAAAAGGCGGTCGCATTAAACAGGACATCTCACTTGCCAAGAAAAGAGTTGGTTGGGTTGGTTGCCCAAAACAATGATATCCAATTCCCTGAAGGTGCTCCGATTGTCGTTTCCAAAAACCAAAGTATTATTGAGGGTCATGTAACCGCTTCGGTATGGAGTGAAATAAATAACAGATTTGTTGCCTTGGCATTATTAAATAATGGCAGGAGCAGGATTTCCGAAATCGTTCAGGTTAGAAATCTAACTGGTATTGAAAAGGGAGAAGTTGTTGCTCCCTGCTTTTATGACCCCGATGGCAAGCGCTTAAGAAGTTGAAGGGCAGGTGGTTATGAAACTTGATATTCGAGATCAGACGGCGTTATTTGACATCAAGGGCAACCGGGAAATATGGTTAAATATGACAATTCCAGATTTGCCTAGCCCTCCAGAAAAACCAAACACGCTTAGCGTATGTAATGGAAATGAAATTTACTGGGTTGGCCGAAAGCATTTTTTGTTTCGAACGAGTCTAGAGGAAGAGGATTACTGGCAAAGAACTTTTCGCGACATTGAAAAAAACGGGCTGATCGTGCAATCACGGGTTTCGGATATTTATAATTTTCTTGCCTTTAGAGGAGAGAATGTAATTACTGAACTTGCAACCTTTACGTCCCTTGACTTGGAAAACCTCGGTGATACGAGCTGTTGTTTTTCCCAAGCACTGGGCTTACAAGCTCTCTTTATTCGGAGGGACTACGGGTTTGAGATAGCATTCGAGCATTGTTACCTTGAAATGATTCAGGAACAGTTTGCACCTTATTGGTAGCCGCAAGCAACTTTCATTTCTCTCTGAGAATGATGACAAAAGTTAGCAACAATAAAAGTAGCCAACAGTATTTTATATCTGATGTTTGTTTGAACTAGCACTCAAATTAGTGTAATTCCCAAGGTCGTAACGCTTGATTAATTTTATTCAATTCAGGATTTAATAATGAGAAAAATTTATACATTAACTATTGCCGGAATTCTGGCTCTTGGTGTACAGGTCAAGGCTGAGGATGTAAAAATCGGCCTGCTGTTATCATATACGGGGCCGATTGAAGAGTTGGTTGCACCCATGGCAGATGGTGCCGAATTTGCGGCGATGGAAGTAAGCGATTCAGGTATCTTTCTTGGAGGTAAAACCGTAACCGCGGTAAGGGGTGATGCAACTTGTGTTGATGCTGGCGCCGCGACAGCGGCGGCCGAACGACTTGTAACTGTTGACAAGGTGAGTGCAATAATGGGTGCTGACTGTTCTGGTGTAACAGGTGCCGTGTTACAAAATGTTGCATTGCCCAACGGCATCGTGATGATTTCACCAGCTTCAACCTCTCCTGGATTTACCACGGTAGAGGATGATGGTCTGTTCTTTCGGACTGCTCCTTCGGATGCCAGACAAGGACAGCTTATGGCCGAAATCATAACTGAGAGAGGGTATGGCTCTGCAGCTGTTACATTCATCAACAATGACTATGGTAAGGGTTTGTCTGACAGTTTTGCCGCATCCTTTGCAGACCTGGGTGGTGAAATCACTATCAATGCTCCACACGAAGTTGGTAAAGGGGATTACAGTGCCGAAGTCGCAGCACTTGCAGCTGCTGGAGGTGACGTCATGGTCGTTGCCGGATACATAGGTGAGGGCGGTAAAACAATCGTTCGTGGTTCGCTTGATGCAGGGTCCTTTGATACCTTCGTTTTCCCGGACGGAATGTACGGTGATGGTCTTCTGGAAGATTTCGGCAATGAGCTGGATGGTTCCTTTGGTCAGGCTCCAGGAACGGATAGTGACGGGCTTGCTACCTTTGCTGAATTGGTTGCACCTTCTGGTTTGAATGGTGAAGGTCCCTTTATTGGGGAATCTTATGATGCAACGGCCCTGATACTTTTGGCCATGCAGGCCGCTGGGTCCTCTGAAAGTAAGTTGTTAAAGGAAAAGGTCATGGATGTTGCCAATGCCCCAGGTGAAGAAATTTATCCCGGTGAATTGGCCAAGGGTTTGGAAATTCTGGCCAAGGGTGGCGAAATTGATTATGTTGGCGCCAGTTCAGTTGAACTCATAGAACCGGGTGAGTCAGCTGGTAACTACCGGGAATTCGAGGTGCAGGACGGAGCTTGGGTTACCGTCTCATTCCGATAGGTAGAATCTGTAAAATTTTCCGAGGTTGGGTACACCCCAACCTCCTCGTGCGGGTATCCACATTGGTTTTAGCTGTCCGAAATCTCAGCAAGAAATTCGGTGAGTTTGCGGCCGTAGATAGGGTTTCTTTTGATATCGAATTGGGCTCCATAACCGGGTTGATCGGTCCAAATGGAGCCGGAAAGACAACGCTCTTTAATACCATTAACGGGTACTATCCCCCTACCTCCGGCAAGGTTTATCTTGACAGCAAGGACATAACCGGGTTTCCTCCGCACAAGTTGTTTTCTAAGGGTGTCTTGCGAACCTTTCAGAAAGCACATGAGTTTTCGACCCTTACGGTGTGGGAAAACCTGATGGTGGTTCCAAGCAATCAACTGGGTGAGAAATTTACCCAAACCTGTTTGGCCAGAAGGAAGATTATCCAGCAGGAAAAGAAGATAAAGGCCCAGGCTCAAAAGGTTCTTGAGTTTCTTGAGCTTGAAGAAGTTGCCGATTTACCGGCAGGGAATCTTTCCGGTGGCCAGAAGAAACTTCTTGAATTGGGACGAACCATGATGGTTGATGCACGAATTGTCTTTCTTGATGAGGTTGCTGCCGGTGTTAACCGGACGCTTTTGAAAAAAATAACAAGGGCCATCCTAAGTTTGAATCAACAATATAATTACACCTTCTGTCTCATTGAGCACGACATGGATTTCATAGGTGCCTTGTGCAACCCTGTAATATGCATGGCTGAAGGAAGAATACTAACCCAGGGAACGATGTCGGAAGTTACCAACAACGAGGAGGTTATCCAGGCGTATCTGGGGGCTAGAGCCAAGGATAAGGCACTGCAGTAATGCCCTATCTTGATTGTATTGATCTTACAGCGGGATATGGCGGTGGAGATATCATCACTGATTGCAAGTTATATGCAGATTTGGGCAAGGTCTCCGTGATAGTCGGTCCAAATGGGGCCGGTAAATCAACAGCCATGAAAGCCATTTTGGGTTTGGTCCGTTTATCACGAGGACATGTGGTTCTTGACGGTAAGGAGATTTCTTGTTTGACCCCTCAGGCCAAAGTGGCCGAGGGTATGGCTTTTGTTCCTCAGGTCAAAAATGTCTTTCCCAGTTTGACGGTTGAAGAAAATCTCGAAATGGGGGCTTTTCTCAGGCGTGATCCGATTACGCAATCCATGCAGGAAGTCTTTGATCTGTTTCCTGCTTTGGGTGATTTTCGCAAAAAGAAGGCAGGTGATCTCTCGGGGGGTCAACGGCAGCAGGTTGCTGTCGGCCGAGCCCTAATGACGCAACCCAAAATGCTATTACTTGATGAACCATCAGCAGGCGTCTCACCCATGGTCATGGATAACCTGTTTGACATGATTGTTCAAGTGGCAGCCTCAGGTATTGCTGTCATGATTTGTGAACAAAATGCCAAACAGGCCTTGGAAATTGCTGATGTTGGTTTTGTTTTAGTACAGGGTGAAAACAGGTTTACAGATTCTGGGGTCAATCTTCTGGCCAATGACCAGGTTCGCAGATCCTTTCTGGGTGGTTAGAGAAAATGGTTGATATTATCAATGCAGTAACTTTATTGACCAATTATGTTCTATTACCCGGGATGACCTACGGAAGTCATTTGGGGCTTGGAGCATTGGGTATAACGCTTGTATATGGGATATTAAGATTTTCTAATTTTGCGCATGGTGATACCATGGCATTTGGAACCATGATGACCATCCTTCTGACTTGGGGTTTGCAAGCACTGGGAATATCCATTTATCCACTGCCAACAGCAATATTGGTAATCCCAATCGGAGTGGTGATTGCCTCTGTAGTTGTTTTGGGTTTTGACAAGTTTGTTTATGCTCATTTCAGACAGATCAATGCTCCGTCGGTCATGTTTGTCATTGCCTCTGTAGGGATTATGTTTGTTTTACAGGGGCTGATCAGATTAATTATTGGCCCGGAAAATCAATCCTTTGCTGATGGGGCAAGGTTTATTTTCACGGCAAGGGAGTTCAAAGAGTATTTTGGCTTGTCAGAAGGCCTGTCCATCAAGGTCAGTCAACTTATGAGTCTTGGTGTGACCACTATTCTTGTAGCAAGTCTCTTTTGGTTTTTGTACAATACCACAACTGGTAAATCCCTGCGCGCCTATTCGGATAATCGTGATCTCGCACAACTTTCAGGCATAAATCCGGATCGTGTTGTAATCCTCACCTGGGTTATTGCAACGGCACTTGCAACTATTGCAGGTGTCCTTTACGGGCTCGATAAAAGCTTTAAGCCATCGGTGTATTTTCAACTCCTGTTACCCATTTTTGCGGCTGCAATCGTCGGCGGCCTTGGCAACCCCCTTGGGGCATTTGTCGGTGG
Source organism: Paracoccaceae bacterium (assembly GCA_022822495.1). Taxonomy (GTDB): domain Bacteria; phylum Pseudomonadota; class Alphaproteobacteria; order Rhodobacterales; family Rhodobacteraceae; genus MPNP01. The sequence goes on from JAJEBQ010000054.1 coordinate 41,489, forward strand.
CTTTGTCGTTGCCTTTTCGGAAATTGCGATCACCTACGCCTACAAAAGATTCTTGGCGTATCTTCTCCCAGAAGGAATGGAACCAACGACATTGGTACAACTTCTTGGGACCGAATACAAATTCGCAGTCAGTTTCCTCATTCTGGTTATCGTTCTCCTCATCAAGCCCTCAGGTATCTTTGCCGGAAAAACAGCATGAGGATATTTCATGACAACAGAAGGTTTTTCTGCTTTGGGGTCATGGCACTCTTGCTGCTTGCAGTCGGTTTTTTCCAGAGTTGGAATCTGATGTTTCAAATTTTCAATTTGTGTTTGATTTCGGCTGTCATGGCCTTGGGGGTAAACATTCAATGGGGATATGTAGGGCTGTTTAATGTCGGTGTAATGGGCTTTGCTGCTTTGGGAGGTTTGTCAGCGGTCATCATTTCAGTAACCCCCGTTCAGGAAGCCTGGCTAGCCGGAGGAACAAGAATTGTGTCTGCCGGTTTGATAACCATTATTGGTGCGGGACTTATCGCCTTTGTACGGTATAAACTTGCTGGCAAGATTACCAATTATCTCACCGTGGTCGTAGGAATCTTAACCTATTTTGCCGCAAGGCACTTTTATATTCCAGGAGCTGGTGCTGTCGAAGCTGTAAATCCTGCTTTAACAGGGTATCTTGGAGGTTTAGGTCTTCCCATTCTTTTCTCCTGGTTGGTTGGCGGACTGGTCGCAGGTTGTGCAGCCTGGTTTATAGGTAAGATCACCCTGGGTCTGCGGGCGGACTATCTTGCCATTGCAACCTTGGGAATATCAGAAATTCTGATTCTGATTATCAAGAATGAGGATTGGCTTGCTCGGGGTGTAAAAAATGTCATTGGTCTACCCAGACCAGTAGCCTATGAAAGAGATCTGCAAGCTTCCAATTGGTTCATTAATCTTGCAGAAGATTTTGGTGCAGACATAATTACATTTTCAAGTCTTTGGGTTAAAGTCAGCTACTCTTTATTGTTCTTGGGCTGTTTGGTTGTACTGCTTATCCTTTTTGAACTTGCCTTGAAATCTCCCTGGGGCAGGATGATGCGTGCCATTCGTGATAACGAAACCTCTGCCCATGCAATGGGTAAGGATATTGTGGCAAGAAAACTGCAGGTATTTGTACTTGGGTCAATAGTTATCGGTATCGGCGGAGCCATGCTGACCACCCTGGATGGACAATTTACCCCTACAAGTTACCAACCCATGCGATTTACTTTTCTTATTTGGGTCATGGTTATTGTCGGTGGATCTGGCAATAATTGGGGTTCAATTCTTGGAGGGTTTTTCATTTGGTTCGTATGGATTGAATCGGAACCGGTCGGCTTGTGGTTGATGGAGTTAATCACCTCTGGTCTAGAAGAAGACAGTACACTCAAAGAGCACCTTGTCAGAAACGCTGCCCATATGCGTTTGTTGACCATGGGGGTAATTTTACTCATTGTATTGAAGTATTTCCCTAGAGGATTAATTCCTGAAGGTACCAAGTGATCTAAATGTGTTGTCTACCCGGAACCATTTTTCGTACGTTCAAATGAAACAAATCTGACCCATGTTGCACAATCCAAAAAATTCCAAGCAGGTATATGTCAAGAGTTTTGGCTGTCAGATGAATGTTTATGACAGTGAGCGGATGATTGAATCTCTTATCCCTTTGGGATATAAGGCAACTTTGAAGGAAGATGATGCCGACCTGATTATCCTAAATACCTGTCATATCAGGGAGAAGGCAACCGAAAAGATTTATTCCGAGGTGGGAAGACTAAAACCCATCAAACAGAAAAACCCCAATCTCAAGATAATCGTTGCAGGATGTGTTGCCCAGGCAGAGGGCGAAGAAATTATTCGCCGACAACCTATGGTTGATATTTTGGTTGGGCCACAATCTTACCATAAATTGCCCGAACTGCTCACCCATTCCAACAGCAAACATGTTGTTCTTGACCTTGATCAAACCGGCAAATTTGACTGGCCCAACAGGGGTGTCGGCAACACACAGAAAATTTCCTCTTTCCTGACCGTTCAGGAAGGGTGTGATAAATTCTGTACTTTTTGTGTTGTTCCCTATACACGTGGTCAAGAATACAGCAGACCAGTTGCGGAAGTGGTCATGGAAGCTCATGAACTCGTTGCAGGTGGGGCAAGAGAAATTATTCTTCTAGGACAGAATGTAAATGCCTATCATGGCTTGGGAAAAGATAACAGAAGCTGGAGTCTAGCCGATCTAATTTGGCGACTTTCAGAAATACCTGAATTGGATCGAATCAGATTTGTAACCTCACATCCAAATGAGATGACGCAGGATCTGATGGTGGCATTTCGAGATTGCCCCAAACTAATGCCTTATCTTCACTTGCCAATACAATCGGGTTCAGACAAAATTCTCAAGCTGATGAATCGCAAGCATACACAGGCTGAGTATGTGGAGATTATTTCCCAATTAAAATCCTATCGTCCCGATATTGCCATTTCTGGTGATTTTATTGTGGGTTTTCCCGGCGAGACAGAAGAAGATTTTCAAGAAACCTTAAAGATAGTGCAAACAATAGGATTCATCAAATCTTTTTCATTCAAATACTCACCTAGACCAGGTACACCTGCGGCCGAAAGGGAACGGGTTGAACCTGCAATCCAGGCTGAAAGATTGACTAAACTGCAAGATCTATTGTCGGAATATCAATTTGCCGTGCAAAAAAGTTCCATCGGAAAAACCTGCCGAGTACTGTTTGAAAAAGAAGGACGATTTGAGGGTCAATTGGTTGGAAAAAATGAGCATTTCCAGGTTGTTTATGGTGAACTTCCGAAGGAGTTTATCGGTCGAGTAGGAGACATGAAAATTAAAGACGCGAATATCAATACTCTGCACGGGGAATTGGTATAACTAATTGTTTGTTAAAATTTTATTTGAAAGATAAAAGGCATTCGGAGCTAATAGTTCTGTACCAGATTTTCGTTGATTTGAATTCTTGCGGGAGATAAGATGGAAGGTGACGTAAAGTTCAACCTTGATGGAGCGGAGGTTGTCGCTAAAGAAGGTGAAACTCTCTGGGAAGTTGCGTATCGAAATGGTAACGAAATACCCCATCTTTGTCACTCTGGAGAGACCGGATACCGACCCGACGGGAATTGTCGTGCTTGCATGGTGGAAATTGAAGGGGAAAGAGTCTTGGCTGCCTCCTGTATTCGAAAGCCCACTGAAAGCATGGTGGTCAAAACCAAGAACGTCAGATCAGTCAAAGCACGCAAAATGGTTTTAGAACTTCTTATGTCCGATCAACCGTCGTTGGATAGAGCTCACGATAAATCATCGCATTTGTTCAAAACGGCCGAATTGCAGAACATCAACTATTCCAGATTTCCCCAGATTGAATCAGAATTGGTTGTCCAGACTGATGGGTCGCATTCTGCAATGCGGGTAAATTTGGATGCTTGTATTCATTGTGGCCTATGTGCAAGGGCATGTCGTGAAGTTCAGGTAAATGATGTTATCGGTATGGCGGGAAGGGGACGTACATCTCAAATCGTTTTTGATTTTGCCGATCCCATGGGAAACTCAACCTGTGTGGCTTGCGGGGAATGTGTGCAAGCTTGTCCGACAGGTGCCTTGATGCCCACTTCGGTTCTTAATGAGAATGAAGTTGGTGATAGTAAGGATTACCAAAAAGAAGTGGTGAGTGTATGCCCTTTTTGTGGGGTGGGGTGTCAGGTTTCGCTGAAGGTTGATGACAATCAAATCAAATATGTGGATGGGTACCACGGCCCGGCCAACGAACAAAGATTATGTATAAAGGGAAGGTTTGGTTACGACTACATCTCACATCCTCATCGGTTGACAAAACCACTGATAAGAAGAAAGGATGCTCCACCCAAAGGTCTCAATGTCGATCCAGGCAATTTTTCTGAATTTTTTCGAGAAGCTTCCTGGGAAGAAGCCCTTACATTGACCGCTAATAGTTTTAACCATTTGAAAGCTGAATTTGGGGGTAAGGCTGTCGCTGGTTTTGGTTCGGCAAAATGTACAAATGAGGAAGCGTATTTATTTCAAAAACTTATTCGCCAGGGTTTTGGCCACAACAATGTTGACCATTGTACCAGACTGTGTCATGCATCCTCCGTTTCAGCTTTAATCGAAAATATTGGCTCTGGCGCAGTTACAGCCACTTTCAATGAGATCGAAAATGCAGATGTTGCGATTATCATCGGCGCCAATCCAATCGAAAACCATCCAGTGGCTGCAACCTTTTTCAAACAGTTTGCAAAGCGGGGTGGCAAACTGATTCTCATGGACCCAAGGGCTAGTGAGTTAAAGCGTTATGCATCACATATGTTGAATTTCCAGCCTGGTACCGATGTTTCCATGTTGAATGCAATTATGCATACGATATTGGAAGAGGAATTGTATGACACCGAATACATTGGCAAATTTACCAAAAACTGGGATATTCTGAAAGAACATCTGGCTCATTTTTCCCCTGAGAAAATGCAGGAAATTTGCAAAATTGATGCCCAGACCTTACGGGAAGTTGCACGTGTTTTTGCTACCGGTAAGGCAGGTATGATTTTCTGGGGTATGGGAATTTCACAACATATCCATGGCACAGACAATTCCAGATGTTTGATTTCGCTTGCCTTGATGTGTGGTCATGTTGGCAAGCCTGGAACCGGCTTACATCCCTTGCGAGGACAAAACAATGTGCAAGGGGCATCAGACGCAGGGTTGATTCCTATGTTTTTACCTGATTACCAAGGCGTTGCCGATGATGAAGTGCGATCAAAATTCACTGATGTCTGGAACGCGGATGATTTTTCATCAACACCTGGTCTTACGGTTACTGAAATTATTGACGCAATCCACAATGACGAGATCAAAGGCATGTACATTCTCGGGGAGAATCCTGCAATGTCTGATCCGGATGTGGTACATGCCCGGCATGCCATTGCAAAATTGGACTTTTTAGCTGTGCAGGATATCTTCCTTACCGAAACTGCAAATTATGCCGATGTTGTCTTGCCCGCTTCCGCCTTTGCCGAGAAAAATGGGACTGTCACCAATACCAATCGCCAGGTACAAATGGGTAGAAAGGCCGTCGAGGCACCGGGTGAAGCCCAGGAGGATTGGTGGATTACTAATGAAATTGGCAAGAGAATGGGATTGAACTGGAATTACACTCATCCGTCAGAAATTTTTGCCGAAATGAAACTTACCATGAATTCTTTAGATAATATTACCTGGCAGAGACTGGAAGAGCAAAATGCGGTAACGTACCCCTGTAAAAGTCCTGAGGAGCCTGGCGAACCGATCGTTTTTGGTGATGGTTTCCCAACCGGAGATGGCTTGGCCAGTTTTACCCCGGCGAATATTATCCCCCCTGATGAAGTACCAGATAACGACTATCCCATGATTTTAATCACAGGTCGACAGTTGGAGCATTGGCACACAGGTTCGATGACAAGAAGATCCAGAGTTTTAGATGCGATGGAACCCGAGGCTGTGTGCTCACTTCATCCCAAAACGCTCAGAGATCTGGGTGCCAGAGCCGGCGAAAGGGTAAGACTTGCAACAAGAAGAGGACATATTGAGATCATGGCCAGGGAGGATAGAAATATCCCGATCAATTCCGTCTTTGTCCCGTTCGCTTTTGTTGAGGCAGCTGGAAATGTCTTGACCAACCCGGCAATTGATCCCTATGGTAAAATCCCGGAATTTAAATTCTCCGCCGCCAAGATTGAAATACCAGAAGGTATTGAGGCTTAAATCCATTAAAATCATTTTTCTACTAAGAAGATAAATGGCCACATATTTTGATCTATGACTTCTGAGCAATTAAACCTTACGATCCCAGACCTGCTTGACAGAAATGTTCAGAAATATGGTCAAAAAATCGCCAATCGAGAAAAGGAATTTGGCATCTGGCAAAGCTGGACCTGGCAGGATGTCAAGGAGGGGGTCGAGGAAATCGCTCTGGGTTATCTCTCTCTTGGAATACAGGAAGGTGACCACATCGCTGTACTGGGGCGCAATCGACCTAGATTGTATTGGTCCATGGTGGCAGCCCAATGGATTGGAGCTGTACCTGTACCGATTTATCAGGATGCTGTTGGAGATGAAATAGGGTATGTTCTTGGTCATTGTGAAGCGGTCCTGGCCGTGGCCGGTGATCAGGAACAGGTCGATAAAATATTGGAACAACAGGAAAAGTGTAAAGCACTACAACAGATCGTTTATCTAGACCCAAGAGGTCTCAGGAAGTATGATCATTCAAGATTGCACTCATTTGCATCAATCCATGATAATCTTGCAGAAAACAAGGACAGATTTGGTGAGGAGTTGATCCGGCGAAGAAAGGCGTTAAGTCCGGAGAAAATTTGCGTTATGCTTTATACTTCCGGGACCACAGGCAATCCCAAAGGAGTGGTTCTAAGCCACGACAACATAATTGCTGCTTCCAAGGCTTCATCTGACTTTGATTCTCTCTCACAAAAAGAGACTGTGCTTGCCTATCTGCCGATGGCATGGGTGGGAGATTTCATATTCTCCATAGGTCAGGCCTATTGGTCCGGTTTTTGTGTCAATTGTCCGGAATCTTCACAAACCATGATGCACGATTTGAGAGAGATTGGCCCCAGTTATTTCTTTGCTCCCCCCAGAGTGTTTGAATCGCTGCTCACCACTTGCATGATCCGGATAGAGGACGCTGGGAGAACCAAGCGAAGCATGTTTCAATATTTCATGCAACACGCCCGAAAAGTTGGTGTTCCTATTATGACAGGTGAAAAAGTTTCATTAATGGATTTGATTATTTACCGTGCTGGTGAATTTTTTGTTTACGGCCCGCTGCGGAATGTCTTGGGATTATCAAGAGTCAGGGTCGGCTATACGGCTGGTGAAGCTATAGGACCGGAAATATTTGACTTTTATCGTTCTATCGGTGTTAATTTGAAACAACTTTATGGCCAAACCGAAGCATCAGTCTTTATTACCATACAGCCTGACGGCGAAGTTGAAGCCGATTCCGTCGGTATTGCCTGCCCTGGAGTTGAAATTAAAATTGATGACCGAGGTGAAATTTTCTACCGATCTCCAGGGACCTTTATTGAATATTACAAAAATCCCGAATCCACCAATTCAACCAAGGATAAAGACGGGTGGGTTGCAACGGGTGATGCCGGCTTTATTGATGAGTCTAATGGCCATCTCAAAATAATTGATCGAGCCAAGGATGTTGGTAAAATGGCCAATGGCAAACTGTTTGCGCCAAAATATGTTGAAAACAAGCTCAAGTTTTTCCCGGACATACTTGAAACTGTCGTTTTTGGTAATGGTCGGGACTATTGTACCGCAGTAATTAACATTGACTTGATTTCTGTTGGCAATTGGGCCGAACGACACAATGTTGTTTACAGTTCTTATCAGGAACTTGCCGGGCACCCGGAGGTTTATGATATCATCCATGGTTATATTCAACAAGTTAACGAGGACCTTGCAAAGGATGAAAACCTTTCTGGATGCAGGGTCAAACGATTTCTGATATTGCACAAGGAATTGGATGCTGATGATGGCGAGTTAACCAGAACAAGAAAGGTCAGGAGACGAGTTGTTGAAGATAAATATAACGATCTGGTAACAGCTCTTTATGATGGCAGTAAAGAAGTTGCTACGACCACCGAAGTAACGTACGAAGATGGGCGCAAGGGATTCATTTCCGCCACACTCAGGATTTGTGAAGTTTAAGGTTGATTTTACTGATGAATGAAACTGAAGTGACCGATAAAGTTGATACGTTGATGGACATAAAGAAAGTTACTCTCCGGTTTGGGGGAGTCAAGGCTTTGTCAGACGTATCGTTCAATATTAAAGAGAGTGAAATCAGGGCCATTATTGGACCAAATGGTGCCGGTAAATCTTCCATGCTGAATGTTATTAACGGCTTTTATACCCCCCAAGAGGGTGAAATCTGGTTCCAAGGTAAGCGTCGGCCCAAGCTGAAACCACATCAGATAGCCTACCAGCGTATTGCCAGGACATTCCAAAACATTGCCCTCTTTGAGGGTATGACTGTTCTTGACAACATGATGACAGGTCGGATGATATACATGAAATCAGGTTTGCTTCCACAATTGTTATGGTGGGGTAAGGCTGAACGAGAAGAAACTGAAAACAGAATGATTGTCGAACGAATCATTGATTTTCTTGAAATTCAACACATTCGTAAAACACCTGTTGGGATGTTGCCTTATGGTCTACAAAAGCGCGTTGAACTGGGCAGAGCACTTGCGGCCGAACCAAAGCTGTTATTGCTTGATGAACCCATGGCTGGAATGAATAATGAAGAAAAAGAGGACATGTGTCGGTTTATTCTTGACGTCAATGAGGAGTTGGGAACCTCGATCGCATTGATTGAACATGATATGGGGGTCGTTATGGATCTCGCCGACCGAGTGGTTGTCATTGATCATGGTGAGAAGATTGCCGATGGATTGCCTGATCAGGTGCGAAATGATCAAAATGTAATTGATGCCTATTTAGGCGTAGCGCATTAAAGTTAGGAATAAGCATGCAGACTCTTCTATTTGCCCTTGAAGTCTCCCTGAATGGTTTCATGACTGGAATTTTGTATTCACTGGTGGCATTGGGGTTTGTTTTGATTTTCAAAGCATCAGGGGTTTTCAATTATGCCCAGGGGGTTATGGTCTTATTCGCAGCTCTAACTCTGGTCGGACTCCAGCAGGGAATTGTGCCATTTGAGCATTTGATTAACAATCTCTTTGGCACTTCAATACATGGCTTCGGTTGGAACATGCCAACCTTGCTCGCACTCCTCCTGACCCTGTTGACAATGCTTTTGCTCGCATGGCTTGTTGAAAAGCTGATTTTGAAGCATTTGGTAAATCAAAATCCCGTCATCCTGTTTATGGCTACCATAGGATTGGCCTATTTTCTGGAAGGATTTGGTGATCTGATGTGGGGTGCCGATGTTAAGAAACTTGATATTGGTGTCCCAATGGGAATATCAGATACCGTCGAAAGCACTACCTATGATTGGTTCGGTTATGGCTTTTTTATCGACCGTCTGGATATAACAGCTTCAATTGTTGCAGCCCTGCTTGTCATAGGATTGACCATATTTTCCCAATATTCGAAAACCGGCAGGGCGTTACGTGCCGTTGCTGATGATCACCAGGCAGCCCTTTCAGTAGGTATTTCCCTCCGCCAAATTTGGGTAATCGTATGGAGTATTGCTGGTTTGGTTGCCCTCATTGCCGGTATTTTCTGGGGGTCAAAATCAGGTGTACAGTTTTCTCTATCCCTAGTTGCGCTGAAGGCTTTGCCTGTTCTTATGCTTGGCGGTCTTACATCAATTCCTGGAGCTATTGTTGGTGGGTTGTTAATAGGTGTTGGTGAGAAACTTTTTGATTTCTTGGTTGGCCCCATGATTGGAGGCGCAACTGAAAACTGGTTCGCTTATGTTGTTGCCTTGGTATTTCTGCTTTTTAGACCGCAGGGTTTGTTTGGCGAAAAGATTATTGAGAGGGTTTGATTGTGTTTTATCGTGAAGTAGGCGAGTTCAAAACATCTTACCCGCAAGACAGCGAGTCATTCGCTATTGGTCTTGACAAATACGGGTATTATTTCATCCTCATCATAGCTTTTGGAATCATTCCCTTCCTGGTTAACGATTATTGGGCCAATGCGGTATTTGTGCCTTTTCTGGTCTGGGCCGTTGCCTCTCTTGGACTTAACATCCTAACCGGTCATTGCGGTCAGATATCCTTGGGCACAGGTGGATTTATGGCAGTTGGGGCGTATTCCTGCTATAAACTGATGACCAGTTTTCCAGATCTCAATATCATTTTTTGTATTATCATTTCGGGTGTCATAACGGCTGCGGTAGGGATTTTATTTGGCATACCCTCCTTGCGGATCAAGGGGTTTTACCTAGCTGTTGCAACATTGGCCTCACAGTTTTTTCTGGTTTGGTTGTTCAATCGGGTGCCCTGGTTTTACAATTACTCCGCATCAGGACAAATATCCACACCGGAAAGATCGGTTTTCGGAGTTCTGGTTACAGGTCCCAATGTCCAGCCCTGGGCACAATATCTGATTTGTCTCTTGTTTGCTTTCGGTTTGGCGTGGGGTGCCAGGAATCTAACGCGTGGGAGTTTGGGCAGAAGTTGGATGGCGACCAGAGATATGGATATTGCGGCTGAAATTATCGGGGTTAATCTGTTAAAGGCAAAATTATCGGCCTTCGCCATTTCATCTTTTTATATAGGAATAGCTGGGGCCTTGTTCTTCTCGGTTTATCTAGGGGCGGTTGAAGCAACGGAAGCATTTGGTATCAACCAGTCCTTTTTGGTTTTATTCATGATTATAATTGGCGGTCTAGGATCAATCCTGGGTTCTTTTATTGGTGCAGCCTTCATGGTGCTTTTCCCGGTACTACTCAAAAATATTCTCGTAGGATGGTGGCAATGGGACGCAGCCATAGCAACTCATTTAGAATTTATTTCAGTTGGCATCCTAATTATTGTATTCTTAATATTTGAACCACATGGATTGGCTCAATTATGGCGATTGCTGAAGCAAAAGCTAAGGCTTTGGCCTTATCCACATTAATTGAGGTAAATTGGTTAAATCTTGTACCTAAATTTGGAGGAAAAAAATGAAGGTAAGAAAATTAGTTATTAGCTTGACAACGATTCTATCGTTGGTTGCCCCACCTGCCTTGGCAGATTTGGTGTTACCTTGGTTAAGCTATCGTACAGGGCCATATTCCGCTGGTGGGATTCCAACCGCCGACGGTTTTTTTGATTACTTTACTCTCCTGAATGAACGTGATGGAGGTATTGGCGGAGAAATGGTCCGGGTTATTGAGTGTGAGACAGGTTATAACACCCAAAAAGGCGTGGAATGTTATGAGTCGACCAAAGGGCAGGGTTCATTGGTATATGCCCCCCTTTCTACAGGTATTACCTACCAGCTTATTCCGAAAGCTTCGGTTGACCAGATTCCCCTGCATACTATGGGGTATGGTCGTACTTCAGCAAAAAATGGCTCTATATTCGAGTGGGTATTTAATTTCCCGGCAAATTATTGGGATGGTGCATCTGTAGCCATTAACCATATACTTGATGTTAATGATGGCGATATAGCTGGCAAGAAAATTGCGCTTGTTTATCATAACTCCGCTTACGGCAAGGAACCCATTAAAACCTTGGAAAAATTGGCTGAAAAACATGGTTATGAGCTAACGTTAATACCAGTTGATCATCCCGGTTTGGAACAAAAGTCCCAATGGCTTGAAATCAGAAGAGGGCAAATGGATTATGTCCTGATGTGGGGTTGGGGAGTCATGAATGCTGTCGCCATTCAGGAGGCTGCAAATATTCGTTTCCCGATGGAAAACTTTATCGGTATATGGTGGTCAGGTTCGGAAAATGATGTTGTTCCAGTTGGTGAAAGAGCCCACAATTACAAAGCCTTGGCCTTGCATGGTGTTGGTACAGATTTCCCTCTTTACGATGACTTGAGGACATATGTACTAGATAAAGGTATGGAGGCAGGAGATGGGTCCAGTGTTGGGACTGTACTTTATAACCGTGCCATTTACAATGCAGCTATTATTGCTGAAGCAATTAGAACGGCTCAGGAAATGCATGGAGTTTCTGATATAACTCCCCCCATGATGCGAGATGGTCTGGAGAATCTGGTTGTTACTGCCGAAGTTATGGCCGATTGGGGTTTGCCAGATTTTGCACCGCCTTTTGAAGTAACATGCGAAAATCACGGCGGTGATGGGCTTGCCATGGTTCAACAATGGGATGCGGAAGCTCAGGAATGGAACATCATAACGGATTTAATCAGTTCAGATAAAGAAGTAATTGATGCCTTGGTCATGGAGGATTCTGATCAGTACGCTACAGAAAACAACATCTCTCCAAGGTGCTGACTAAATTGAATAACTGGGCCTTGCACAGGCCCAGTTGTGACTTCCATTACAATAGTATCACATGACCAGAGAACAGGATTCTGAAAATTCTCTGCTGGTTGTAAATAACATTGAGGTCATTTACAATAGGGTAATCCTAGTCCTGAAAGGCGTAAGCCTTTCAGTGCCAGAAGGTGGAATTATAGCGCTTTTGGGTGGAAATGGTGCCGGCAAGACCACAACCTTGAAGGCAATCTCCAATTTGTTGCGTTCCGAAAGGGGAGAAGTAACCAAAGGCTCAATAACATATCGAGGAAATATTGTGCAGGACCTTACTCCATCAGCTCTGGTTCGTAAGGGCGTGATCCAGGTGATGGAAGGAAGACACTGTTTTGAACACCTCACCATTGAAGAGAATCTATTGACGGGTGCTTACACGCGAAGCAATATCAATGCAGACGTAAAGGGTGATCTTGAAAAGGTCTATGATTACTTTCCCAAACTCAAGGAAAGAAGAAAGTCTCAGGCGGGGTATACATCGGGAGGAGAGCAACAGATGTGTGCTATCGGAAGAGCCCTGATGTCGAAACCGGAAACGATTCTGCTGGATGAACCATCCATGGGGTTGGCACCACAACTGGTTGAAGAAATTTTTGAAATCGTCAAGGAGCTAAATGAAAAAGAGAAAGTCAGTATTCTCCTGGCCGAACAAAATACCAACATGGCATTAAAATATTCAAACTATGGTTATATTCTTGAATCGGGGCGGATTGTGATGGACGGCCCTTCAGAGGATTTAAGAGAGAATCCTGACATCAAGGAATTTTACCTGGGAATGTCTGAAGGAGGGCGTAAATCTTTCCGGGATACCAGAAGTTATAGAAGACGAAAAAGGTGGTTGGGATAAAGAGAGCTGATAGAATCATTTGCCGAACACCAACACTTGGTAAATCGGGATCTACCAGAATTACCAAATGGAAATTTGATTGTATCCGCAAGGCCATTTTAGATGGTTTGGGTGAAGGAAAATAGCTTTTTCAGAATTGACAGACAATGTAAGCAACCGCCTTTCCCAAGAGGAAAGGGATGCTCTGGGGTCATTAGGTTGGTATGTGACTACAGTCAAACTTGAACTAGAGGTGCGAGGGGAGATTAACAGATTGCCTCAAAAAGGAAAACAGATTTTGGAATGAGCGGAGAAGAATTGACCTATTTCGATAACAAGGAAACGCGATCTGCAGATGAGAGAGCCAATGAATATGACAAGGCATTTCCAACCCTTTTTAAATTGGCTGTAACCAAGTCAAAGGGTTATGCGGCACACTATCAAGACCTGGATTTGAACGATATTTCTTCTACAGCTGATTTGATAAAACTGCCTGTCTTGCGTAAATCACAAATACAACAGTATCAAGCTTCGGATCTGCCTTATGGAGGTTTCACAACATTAGAGCCCAACGAAATGGATTATATTTTTCAGTCTCCAGGACCAATTTATGAACCTGGAAGCGGGAAAAAAGATTGGTGGCGTATAGCAAGATTTTTATTTGCTTGCGGCATAAGCAACAAGGATATTGTCCAGAATTGTTTTTCCTACCACTTGACACCAGCTGGTCATATCTTTGAGAGTGGTGCCAAGGCATTAGGTGCAACCATCGTACCAGCAGGAACAGGCAACACTGAACTCCAAGTGCAGATTGCAAAAAATGCCGGAGTAACTGCATATGCCGGTACACCAGATTATCTGAAGATCATTTTGGATAAAGCGCAGGAAATGGGTATAGAACTTCCAAAAATTTCCAAGGCCGGAGTAGGGGGTGGGCCATTATTCCCCACTTTACGACAAGAATACAACGATCGGGGGATTTCCTGCTTGCAAAATTATGCGACAGCAGAAGCGGGCAATATTGCCTACGAAACTATCGCTGATCAAGGCATGATTGTGGATGAAGATGTCATTGTTGAAATCGTTCGCCCAGGGTCAGGCACCCCTGTTGAAAATGGCGAAATAGGTGAGGTACTGGTAACTGTTTTTAACCCCGATTTTCCTCTGATCAGGTTTGCAACAGGTGACCTTTCATCATTTATGGTGGGACAAAGCGCTTGTGGCAGAACAAATGCAAGGATTTCAGGCTGGAAAGGAAGAGCGGATCAAACCACCAAGGTGAAGGGTATGTTTGTACGCCCTGAACAAATGGAAGAATTTCTGCGAAGAAATCAAGAAGTGTATAAGGTCCGTGCTATTGTTACAAGAAGAAATGAATCGGATTTATTCGCTGTTCAGGTTGAAACTGCAAGCACAAACACTGAAAAGTTTCAGAATTCTTTGCGAGAAATTCTGAACCTCAGGGCCGAAATTGAATTGGTTGCAAAAGGTTCCTTACCAAATGATGGTAAAGTAATAGATGATCAAAGGGAATTCGGGTGATGCAGGATTGTGTGTTAACCCTGCCGGGCTTTGAACCTACGCTGGTGTTTATTGATCACATATACACGTCCTTTTCTTCTAACCACACGACATTGCTGGTGCCTTGCCTTCAAGGAACGTAGTGAATTCTTAACCTTCATTGTTCTTCTCTTTTCAAAATCTCAAACTGGTGGGCGCGACTGGGTTCGAACCAGTGACCCCTACGATGTCAACGTAGTGCTCTACCACTGAGCTACGCGCCCAAGCCAACAATAATAATATCCAAAAGGGCTTGGCGAATATAAGGTTTGCAAAGCTAACATTCAATAATTCTTACCAAAAGGGTACACGAGTTTTTTATTGAAATTAAACTACTGACTTTATTTATGGACATTTTCGGTGAATATAAAATTTAAACCCAGAGAAAATTTGAAGAGTATGAAGGCCTATTTAAAGGGTAGATTCAGGAAATTTGTTAAACCTAAGAATAAAAACCTGAAGGTCGAAGAGGATACAGACGAAGTGGGCCCTGAAAGTGTCGACCAACAGATTTGGTTGCAAAAGTTTGCCGATCTGAAAATTGATTCCCCCCTTCAGGATGCCCTACAGTTCAAAGCCAAGCTTGAGATTGGTGAGCAAGCTTACTCCTCCCTACGTTTCAAAACGTTTGTTGAAGATGTATGGGATAGTACTGGCGTAGGGATATCAAGTGCAGGATTTGTTGGATTTCTTGGAACCAAGGGTTTTTTCGGGACAGCTGGTATACTTGGCCTCCTAGGCATTGGTACCGCAGCTGCACCATTGACTGTAATTATTGCAGCCGGTGTGGTTTCGGGGTTAGGGTGGAGATTATTACGAGGGTATCTACGGACATTTACCGCGGAAAGAATTTTGTTGATTCCCAAATATTTAAACACGCCACTTGATATTCTTGCTATTGGGATTTTTGATCTGTTGGCCACTTTATCTCTAAAGGTTGCCAAAACCGATGGCATTATTAACGGGATGGAATTCGACAAGATAGTAGAATATTTTGTTTCAGAATGGGGCTATGACCAAAAATTTGTCGAAGCAGGTATCTCCTATTTACTCCTTAACCTTGATAATTATGATACGGAAAAGACAGCACAGGAGTTCGGTGTTTATTTAAGGGAAAATCCGGATTGCAATTTCAAGTCCATCAGTAGGGGCACAAGTGATTTTCTTGAAGATCTGGTGGCAGTGGAGAAATTTGGGTATGAAAATAAAATGCAGGAAGTAAAGATAATCCAAGACGCCTTTCTAAGCAAAAACTCATATTTTGAGAAGTTTATGAGCCAGATACCTCCAGTCAAGGATCTGAAAGGGTATTTACAGATAATGAAGAAGGTCAAGTAACCTTCTAATTCAATGAAATGCCTTTTTTTAAAGCATTGGGGCCAAATTTTTTCCGTAACTCATCCGAGACAGTCTCAACTTTTACTTGGGATTTGAGTTCCAGGTCTAGTTCAAGAGCCTGTGTGATTGGTAGGGATTTTTTATCCTTTTCCAAACCACTCAATCCAACACCCAGTAATCTCAAGGGAGCAAGATTTGCCGCAGACTTTAACAACGATTGCACGATCGGGAATATCTGGGTTGATAAATTTGTTGGTATCGGGGTTTGGGCTTGTCTAGTATGAATTTTATGATTGTGCTGTTTCAGTTTTAAGGTAACCGTTTTCCCAATCAATCTTTTTGCTTTTGCGCGGTCGGTAACCTTAACTGTTAATCGCCATGCATGTCCTTCCAACTTCTTGTAATCCGAAATATCTGTGCTGAAGGTGGTTTCGTTGGAGATGCTCTTGATGGATCTTGTAACCTTTATGGTTCGATGATCTTCACCTCTGGCCAAGTACCACAAGCGGGTACCAAAAGAACCAAATTTTCTTTCCAGTTCATTTTTGCCAACATTGTGCAAATCGCCGAAGGTAAACAAGCCTTCCTTATCCAACTTCTTCTGAAATGCCTTTCCTACTCCTGGAATGATCGAGAGGGGTTTAGTCCCCATGACTTTGCTGATATCTTCTGGTCCGATAAGGGAAAACCCCCTTGGTTTTTCGAGGTCAGAGGCAATTTTTGCCAAAAATTTGTTAATGGATAAACCTACTGAGCAGGTAATGCCGATTTCATGTTCAATTCGGTTTGCCAATTTTACCAGTAGTTGGGCTGGAGGGGCCTTGTGGAGAAGTTTTGTACCTGAGAAATCCAGAAAAGCTTCATCAACCGAAATAACCTCAACTTGTGGTGTTAATTCTTTCATGAGGCTGATAATTTCTTTGGAAACGGCCGAATATACTCCCATTCTGGGTCTAATAATTACCGCTTCAGGACATAGTTTCAGTGCTTGAAACATCGGCATGGCTGAATGAACCCCTTTGATTCTGGCGATATAACACGCTGTAGAAACGACTCCTCTTTGACCCCCACCAATGATTACCGGTTTATTCCTTAATTCAGGACAATCTCTTTTCTCAACAGATGCAAAGAAGGCATCGCAATCAACATGGGCAATATTCAGGGATGTTAATTCCGGGTGTGAAACGATTATTGGGGACCGGCAAATGGGGCACGAATCTGATCCATCGAACAAGAGTTCACATTTCCGGCATAGTGATCCCATGACATTGACATGTGCTAATCTGGTAGTGTTTGGATAATTCCCTCAACGGATGAGAGAGGATCAGGAGATTGAGTTATGGCTCGCCCTATAACCAGGTAATCAGCGCCATTTTGAATAGCTTTTTTTGGGCTTAAAGTTCTTTTCTGATCATTCTTGTTGGTATTTGATGGTCTAATTCCAGGTGTGACAATCAATCTGGATTTACCGTGTTTAAGTTGTCTTATCAAAGATACTTCCTGGGGTGACGATACAACACCATCGGCACCTGCTTCAAAGGCAAGTTCAGCCCTTCTTGTAACAAGCGTTTGCAAATCACCATTTCGATATAGGGCCATATCAAGATCTTTGCGGTCAAGGGAAGTCAATATGGTTATGGCCAATATCTTTGTTGCGGAATTCTTTCTTCCTTTGACAGCAGCCTCAACGACGTATGGGTCCCCATGCACGGTCAATAAGTCAATTTGGAGATCACATAATGCCCTGACTGAATTCTCAACAGTACTGGCGATATCAAAGAGTTTTAGATCCAGAAAAACCCTTTTGTCGTACTTGTCCTTTAACTCCTTGCAAAACGCCAAACCTCCATTGGCAAGCATAATCTGGCCAACTTTATAAAAACCCACAGCCGTACCGAGAGTTTCCACCATTCGTCTAGCCTCAAGAGGCAGGACATAATCTAGGGCAATTATAAGGCGATTATCCATGTTCAATTAGTTGATGTAATTATAATAAAAACTATTCGGGTACAAATATGATATCTACAGAATATTTTTGGGTTTGATCTTAAGACATTATACAAAAACCATTGCTCACAATGAAGCTGAAAATCTTATCCAGTTGCCTATCCCAATCAATTTCTAAAGCGTGACAAAAGTGCATGGAATCATCGCTTAAGCTTAAAACTATTAAGTTCAACCCAATTCTGTCCAAATGAAACAACCCTTATTATTCCAAACTTGACTCATAAGTAAGTTCATGATTCGCCATGATGAAACAGATTGTATCTTGAGCCAATAAAATTGAATGAGTTTAAACCCAACAACAAAAATTACTCTTCCCAGTAAGTCTTTGTCATTTAAAAATAAATTATTCTATGCTGTGCCAAATGCTTGGTTAGCCGTATTCAATAATTCTTTCAATAGGTTAAACAGTACATTTTTGGATGGGTGATTATTACCCGAAAATTTAATTTTGGCTCTTTCAGAACTGTAGGTGGATTATGGTCTTTGATTTAATGGTAAGGGATGTAAAACTTCCCGATGGAACAGATACCGATATAGCAATTACGGGTACAAAAATTGCTGCCGTAGAACCCGGTATCAAAACTGAAGCAAAAAATACCTTTTCGTTTGAAGGGTGTTTGGTTACGACCCCCTTTGTCGATCCTCATTTTCATATGGATGCCACCCTTTCACAAGGTATTCCGCGAGTGAATGAATCAGGTACTTTGTTAGAGGGTATTGCACTTTGGGGCGAATTGAAGAAAATTCTCACCCATGAAGCAGTGAAACAAAGAGCCTTGGAATATTGTGATTGGGCTGTTTCTATGGGGTTGTTGGCAATTAGAACCCATGTGGATGTTTGTGATGATAGATTGTTGGCCGTTGAAGCCCTTAAAGAGGTGCAAAGAGAAGTTTCCCCTTATCTTGATTTACAACTGGTTGCCTTTCCTCAGGATGGGTTTTACCGATCCAGGAAGGCCAAAAAAAATATGATTCGGGCTTTGGATAAGGGCGTTGATGTTGTAGGTGGTATTCCACACTTTGAGCGAACCATGGATGAGGGAAGGAGATCAGTAACCGAACTCTGTGGTATTGCGGCCGAAAGAGGGTTGCCAGTTGACATGCATTGTGATGAAACCGATGACCCTAATTCTAGGCATATCGAACACCTCGCCTATGAAACCCAAAAGTTGGGACTCGGTGGAAGGGTTACGGGTTCTCATCTGACTTCGATGCACTCCATGGACAATTGCTATGTTTCGAAATTACTGCCGTTAATTGCTGAGGCTGGCGTTTCTGTCATTTCCAATCCACTTATCAACATTACCATCCAAGGTCGCCATGATACTTATCCGAAAAGAAGGGGATTGACACGTGTGCCGGAAATGCTGGATCATGGCATATGCGTGGGCTGGGGTCAGGATTGTGTACTTGATCCCTGGTATTCTCTCGGTTCGGCTGACATGCTTGATGTCGCGTATATGGGTATCCATGTTGCCCAAATGACCAGCCCTGCTGAGATGCATAAGTGCTTTGAAATGGTTACCACTGAAAATGCCAAAATCATGGAATTGGAAGATTATGGTTTGGCACCAGGAAAAAGGGCCAGTTTTGTAATCCTTGATGCCGCTGGTCCCGTTGATGCAATACGTTTGAGAGCAGACAGATTAATGGTAGTTTCCAATGGCAAAATTGTTGCCAAGAGAGAAAAAACTCTAACAAAACTTGATCTTCCTGACCGTCCCATAACGGTTGAACGAAAGCGTAAATAAGGGGATTGTATATTTAGATATACAACCAAAAAAAAGAGAAATAAACTACGCACACACCTGATTTATACTCAAAAAACAACTCAAATATTAACCCACTAATTCATTCCATTTATGCATCAGATCGAACGTTATCTCATCATCATCTTCCAATAGTTCAACATAAATAGAAATAAATTTACTCGTGTTATCTATAAGCCTCAAATAATATTTCAAACTTTTTGTAACCCCATTAACGATTACCTGGCAGCCATATTTTTTCTTCATTTCTACAATTTGGTCATTTATGGCGGCTAATTCTTCAGAATTGATATTTTCATCAGTGCTTAAAATATAATACGTTTTTGTACCAGACCCTGCAATTTTTTCTCTTAATCCACTTACTAATTGTTGAGTGATTTTGATGTTATGTTTAATTTCTACGGATTCAAATGGAGTATCATCTAGATTTATTACATCTATATCACCTAGTCGTCTTGACTTTGTATCTGCACTTGTGTGCGACAATAGGTTAAGTAATTCACAATTTTTGTATTTTTTTACCTCTTCAACCAAACATGTATAAGCAGCAAATATGCTTAAGACCGGTAGTTTAGCAGAACCATTAAGGCCAGATTTCCAATGTTCTTCAACTAGGTTAACAATTTCTTCTATCATTAGATTCGAGGGCTTCGCCAAATTTAATGAGGCATTATTTTGACGCCATTCTAATAAGTTGGAAAAAATAAATTGCAGACATTCCCTGGCATCCAAGCCAGATTCAATTTCATCAATTATATTCAGGAAAGCAGTTTTAATGTCTGGAGGAGAAATTTTGCCATCATAATTTTTATAATAAGGTTTTGATTGTTCAAATGAACGAGTTAACCAACCCGAACCAGAAGCCATATACGGAAAATTCTCACTTCGTAAAAAGGGGGTCACTATTTTGGTATCAAGCCCTCTTCCCGAGAAACCATCAGGCAAATTTGCTTGATGGAGTCTTATATCTTGGTTTGGATCAGTGATTTTTTTGTACATCAGAGTACATGTTACCGCAAGTACAGCCTTGTTTTTACCTCTACAGGAAATTTCTACTATTCGTTTAAGGTTATTTTTTTGATTGTCAGAAAGTGAGTAGTCTTCCCTGCGTTTTGCTTCTTCGAACAAAGAACCAATTTCAATTTTTACTGACATTTTTTATCCTTCCTTCGGCTTCTGAACAATAAACTGGATCAACATCCATACCGATGTAATTCCTTCCTTCAATCTTTGCAGCAATAGCACTCGTTCCACTTCCTAAATATGGATCCAAAACAATTCCATTCACTGGACATAGCAATTTTACAAATTCTCTAATTATACCTAGCGGGTAAACAGCACAGTGTTTAATACCTGGTATTGTTTCAACGGGACTAAAAATTACGTCTTTTTTAATAGTATCTCCACGCATTTTTATGATTGTAAAACCCTGCTTTTTAATTTGTTGCTTTCGACCACCAGATTGACCACCGAAAGCTTCAGCATGAATACCTCTTATTTTCATCCGGAACCCACATAATACTCCTTTTCGTACTTCAGAAATTACCTCATCAAGTGCTTTATTTGCTTTTTCCTTCTCTAAATTAGTTAGATCTGCCAATTTAATTAATTCTCTGTATTTGCTACCCAAACGAGAAGTTGGCTTATTTATTTTTTTGGGAGGGGGCTTTGATGATTCAAAGGACTTTCTATCGTAATAGTACTGCGAACTTTTGATAAAGTGAAAAAAGGGTTCTGTGCTACTAACTAATCTTCTATCAAACTGGCGAGGGGTAGGATTATTTTTAACCCAAGTAATATTATTGACAAGTTTAATTTTGTCTTGGCTCGAAGCCATCAAAGCAAATCTGTAGGGTATCAAACTAAGAGAACTACCAATATATTTATCACCCAGATTGTAAACAATGTTTCCACTGGGTTTGATAATCCGTATTATTTCACAAAATACATCCAT
Source organism: Paracoccaceae bacterium (assembly GCA_022822495.1). Taxonomy (GTDB): domain Bacteria; phylum Pseudomonadota; class Alphaproteobacteria; order Rhodobacterales; family Rhodobacteraceae; genus MPNP01. Next base: position 62,951 of record JAJEBQ010000054.1, read on the forward strand.
TAGTGACTCAAGGTACTTTTCAACGGATGCTTCTAATCCAATACCCATAGTGGAATAGTTATATACTCTTTGTTGATAATAAGGAGGCGAAGTAATAACTAAATCAATTGAATCATCAGATATTTGTTTAAGCAAAATAGCTGAATCCCCACAATGAATTGAATTCGTTAAAATATTTTTATGTTTTATTCCTGCCTTGCTCATTTATTTAACCTAAATATTTATCAGTAGAGAAACATTTATCTATACCCTTGGCGATAATGTCCCCGTCGAATTGGTTTCCCGCCACCGTACCTAAACAGTATTTTTTTGTCAATTACCTAGACCACCACGCAGGACTTTTTTGCACTTAATTTGGTTTTCCTTTTTTGTAACAACTCAGGCTGTTACTTGGGAAAAATATTAAAGTTACCTATTCCAAATTCATTCGGAATTAGGAGATAATTTTCCGTGGGTATTTATAACATCGTCAATCCGAAGAGAGTGTCGATTGTCTTGGCCCCGGCTATTGGATCGGATAAGGTGGTGTTCAAATCCGGGTTTGCGAGTTGTTTCGAGGGTGATCAAGACACTGCCACGGGGGAATGAGCGTTTAGTGGTCACGATATCTTTGCTGGGTTTGATGGTTATTCCTTCTTTGAAGAGGATACGGAGGTTATCAATGACATTTTGTTGGAAAGGTATGAGTTTAGCGACGGTTGTTTTGACGACACGTTTGCCTTCTCGGCGCACTTTTCTGAGGAGAAAGGCTTGGTATCCCTTTTGATTGATAATGGTTTCGATATAGTAGGCTATGCCAGGTTATGAGATACGGGTGCATTATGGCAGGTAAAAAAGCTTTAAAACTAGCCACAAGCCTTCATACAACTGTGGTGATAAATTCAAGAAGTTTTAATAAACGCAGGGACATATATCCAAGTATATGATTCTTAAAAATAACAATCAGGTTTTTTGCAGACTTGCATTACTTTTTTGGGGTTTCTAATTATTGAATAGGGAGTTTTTTCACTATCTGGTTTCCAAGTAATTCGATTTGGGCAACCTCGTGTTTCTACAAGTGCATAAATCCTCCAAAAAACTGTGTTTAAGCCCTATCAGTAAGGCTATGGGTCTTGAAAAATGAAAGGAATTTCCTATCTTTTTGGTACCCCTTTCCCAGAATACAATCAGTGATTTTACTAGGAGGCAACGTCAATGGATGGAAATAATCTTAGTCAAGGTACGATAAGCGCGATTCAGAATGCCCTTCATATTGCCAAGGTATCCAATCACCAATTTGTTGACTCTCTGCATTTGCTTGAAGGGTTAATAAATGAACCACAGGGTCATGCCAGAGGACTCATCCAGAAGGTAGGTGGTAATCATGATGTATTGGCAAGCACTATTGCAAGGGAAAAAGAAACCATATTGAAGGTATTTGGGGCCGAGCCGGGTATTGGTAATGAGGGATCTAAAATTTTAAATAGAGCCAGCAAACTTGCAAACCAATTCGGCGATAAGTTTATCGCTCTTGATATTTTGTTCTTGGCTCTTGCCAGCGAGCCATCAAAAGCAAGTACCCTGCTAAAAAATGCTGGGATAACTTCAGAAGCCTTGAAGCTGGAAATTGAAAAAATACGCAGGGGTAGGAGTGTTGAGACTCCCACTGGAGATAAAAATTTTGAAGCACTTGAGAAATATTGTCAGGATTTGACCGAAAGTGCCCGACAGGGAAAAATAGATCCAATCATCGGAAGAGATGAGGAAATAAGAAGGACCATGCAGGTTCTGAGTAGAAGAACCAAAAACAACCCTGTTTTAATCGGGAATCCTGGTGTCGGCAAAACGGCTATTGTTGAGGGGTTGGCTCTCAGAATCATTAAAGGGGATGTCCCCGAAAGCCTCCGCAATAAAAGATTATTATCCCTGGATATCGGATCCTTGGTTGCTGGATCTGGCGTTAGGGGGGAATTCGAAGAAAGAATGAAAGCTGTTTTAAAGGAAATAACCGATGCTGCTTCCGAGATAATTCTTTTTGTTGATGAGCTGCATACACTTATCGGTGCAGGCAGGGCTGAAGGTTCGGTTGATGCATCGAATCTTATGAAACCCGCTTTGGCAAGGGGAGAACTCCATTGTGTCGGTGCTACCACCTTGGACGAATTCAGAAAGCATGTTGAAAAAGACGCTGCCTTGACCCGGCGTTTCCAGACTGTTTATGTGGATGAGCCAACAGTCGAAGACACAATTTCCATCCTGAGGGGCATAAAGGAAAAGTATGAACTCCATCATGGTGTTGGTATCTCTGACAGTGCTTTGGTATCAGCTGCTGTACTTTCCAACCGATATATTACCGATCGAAATCTTCCCGATAAGGCAATCGATTTAATTGATGAAGCCGCTAGTAGGATGCGCATGGAAATTGATTCAAAACCGGAAGAGTTGGATAATCTTGATCGGGAAATTCTGCAGAAACAAATAGAAGTGGAAGCCTTAAAAAAGGAAGAAGACAAGGGGTCCAAAGAAAGACTTGGCGTAATTCAGGAGGAATTAATTGAATTGATAGAAAAATCTTCGGTGCTTACGACGAAATGGCATCTGGAGAGGGACAAACTATCAAAAGCAAGACAAATCAAGGAAGAGCTTGATAACTCCCGCATAGAATTGGAGAAGGTTAAGAGGGAAGGGGACTTGGCAAGAGCCGGTGAATTAAGTTACGGTATCATTCCCAGACTGGAAAAAGAACAAAACGAGATCAGTGACAACTATGAGACAAAATATCTGGAGGAAAAAGTTTCCAGTGAGAGGATCGCCCTGGTTGTTGAAAAATGGACTGGTATACCGGTCGCCAAGATCCTTGAAGGTGAAAAGGACAAGCTTCTACGTATGGAAGGTGAGCTTGGCAAAAGAATTGTTTCACAAAAAAAGGCTGTCAAGGCCGTTGCAGACGCCGTTAGAAGATCCCGTTCTGGATTGAGTGACCCAAATCGACCAATAGGATCATTTATGTTTTTGGGGCCTACGGGAGTAGGGAAAACTGAACTATGCAAGGCGCTGGCTGAATTTATTTTTGACCATGAGTCCGCAATATTTAGAGTTGACATGTCAGAATATATGGAAAAGCACTCTGTCGCCAGACTAATCGGGTCACCCCCAGGCTATGTTGGATACGACGAGGGAGGAGCTTTAACCGAGGCTATTCGTAGGAGACCTTATCAGGTCATTCTGTTTGATGAAATTGAAAAGGCTCATCCAGAGGTTTTCAACCTGTTTCTACAGGTTCTTGATGATGGTATATTAACCGATGGGCATGGAAGAAGGGTTGATTTCAAGCAAACCTTGATTGTTTTCACCTCGAATCTCGGAACAGAGGAGCTCGCTGAATTGGATGTCAGCCATACAAGGGAAGAAGCAGAAGTGGTGGCCATGAAAGCGGTTCGCAGAAATTTGCGACCGGAGTTTATTAACCGACTTGACGAAATTATACTGTTTGACAAACTCAGTAGAGAGGACATGGTGCAAATCGTTGAAATTCAACTCAGGTACCTTGAGGAAAGGCTTAAGGATAGAAAAATCAATATGATCATCAAGCCGGAGCTCAAGGCCTGGCTGGCCAAAAAGGGGTACGATCCGATCTTTGGGGCAAGGCCCTTGAAACGGGTCATTCAAAAGCACCTTCAGAACAAACTGGCTGAGGCCTTGCTTGATGGCTCCATAACCGAAGGTGGAGTCGCTGAACTTTCGCACGATGATTTATTAGGGGTTGTCATTAATGGGGTATCCGTTGATTCGGAAGAAAAAGATCAGGTAACACTGCATTAAATCGTTAATGTCACCTATTCTTGGAATAAATTGTTAATACCTTATTAAACGGTTGGCTAAAAAAATTGAGTTTTGGGGGAGATACTAGTTATGGTTAAATTTAAGTCTGAGTACACCAGTGCCGATGTAACACCTAAATCACATTGGCTTAATCGGCGGAAACTAATTATTGGTGGTTCTGGAGCCATACTCGTGGGACCATATGCAAGTAGAGCGTTGGAAAGGAGTCAACTGTCCCCTACCGCCAGTCCTTATTCCACCGATCAGGAACCGAATTCATTCGAGGATATTACCACCTATAACAACTTTTATGAATTTGGTACCAAAAAGGGTGATCCTGCCAAGAATGCCCATATGCTTACGACTGATCCATGGACTGTTACTGTTGATGGATTGTGTGATAATCCTGCTGCTTACTCGGTCGATGAACTGGTTGCAAAATATCCTATCGAAGAGAGAATTTATCGATTGCGGTGTGTTGAAGCCTGGTCAATGGTAGTTCCCTGGATTGGTTTTGAACTGAACAAACTCATTGAGGATAGTCAACCTGCAAGCAATGCAAGCTTTGTCGCTTTTGAAACCTTGGTACGTCCAGAAGAAATGGTTGGTCAACGGTCTGGGTTTCTGGAATGGCCGTACAGAGAAGGTTTGAGGTTGGATGAGGCCATGAATCCTTTAACAATTTTAAGTGTCGGGCTTTATAGTGAGGTGCTGCCCAACCAGAATGGTGCCCCTATACGACTGGTAGTTCCCTGGAAGTATGGTTTCAAATCAATCAAATCTATCGTAAGGATTTCATTTACGGAAGAAATGCCTCTCACCAGCTGGTGGGATCAGAATCCGCGGGAGTATGGTTTTTATTCCAATGTTAATCCCAATGTCAGCCATCCGAGATGGTCCCAGGCATCGGAAAGGGTCATCGGTACCGGATTGTTTGCCAAGAAAGTGCCAACACAACTCTTTAATGGCTATGGTGAGCATGTTGCCCACCTATACGAGGGTATGGATTTGGCTGAATATTATTAGATTTTACGACCCCCTTATCGTTTCAGACTCTCGTAATACTCTGTTATTGTTTGGACACATTCAGGAGTTGTTACCTTTGACATATGCTCAGCGTATTAATGGTTGGTTAAGGCGTGTTCCTGCGTGGCCGCTTTATTTCATTCTCCCATTACCGGGAATTTACACATTTGTCCTGGCGATAAATAACCAGCTTGGCCCAGACCCACTCTATGAATTGATCAGAACTTATGGTGAAACGGGTTTACAATTAATCATTTTTACCCTTCTCATCTCACCCATGCGAAAATGGACAGGGGTGAGTTTGCTGAAATTTCGCCGGGCTATCGGGTTGGTCAGTTTTTATTATCTCTGTGGCCATATGCTTGCCTGGATTGTCCTCGATCAAGGCGGAAATATCAACAGTATTGTGCAGGAAATTATCAAACGGCCCTTTATTACTGTCGGGATGGTGGGTTTTTTGACTTTGGTTCCTCTTGCTGTAACATCAAATAATTATTCCATCCGAAAATTGGGTGGCCTGGTTTGGAACAAGATTCATCGATTGGTCTATTTGGCAGCAGCAGCAGGTGTTATTCATTATCTTCTTGTAGTAAAATCCTGGCCACGAGAACCCATAGTCTATACTTTGATCGTTGCTTTTTTGTTGGCCATAAGGCTTTGGTGGAAGGTTGCAAAGAAGAACAAAAGGACGGCGTAATTTTTTTTTGCAATAATCAAAAAAAAATCTTGAAATGGTTTTAATTTAAATCTATATCTCGCTTCCCGCTTCTCATGGAGAGGTTGGGAAATCAGAAGGGACAATGGGGCGGCGTTCATTTAGCGGCTTCTTTTGTCTTGTGCTCTTTGAAATTGTTGTAATAGAAGAGATATGTGGGCTACTTGGTTAACATCAATTAACGAAGCAGTGGCATATCGACCCAATAGGTGCAAGCCGATGATTTGGGTACAGCTTCATGCCAATCCTTCGGGATTGGCAACGATGTGCTACGGTTCGAGCGTCAAGAACGCATTAGCGTTATAACTTGAGAGTTTGATCCTGGCTCAGAACGAACGCTGGCGGCAGGCCTAACACATGCAAGTCGAGCGTGATTCTTGAGCTTCGGTTTGAGATGAAAGCGGCGAACGGGTGAGTAACGCGTGGGAACGTGCCCCTTAGTATGGAATAGCCCGGGGAAACCTGGAATAATACCATATATTCCCTTCGGGGGAAAGATTTATCGCTAAGGGATCGGCCCGCGTCTGATTAGGTGGTTGGTAAGGTAATGGCTTACCAAGCCTACGATCAGTAGCTGGTTTGAGAGGATGATCAGCCACACTGGGACTGAGACACGGCCCAGACTCCTACGGGAGGCAGCAGTGGGGAATCTTGGACAATGGGGGCAACCCTGATCCAGCCATGCCGCGTGAGTGAAGAAGGCCTT
>JAJEBQ010000051.1 GCA_022822495.1 Paracoccaceae bacterium
CACGAAGCGTTTCCAGCATGTTCCAACCCTGCCTGCTACGGAAACTCCCCGATATCTTCGGCTGGACCTTTTCCATCCGAACCGCCAATTCGGCCATGAAATGCCGACATCGGCATTTGCCATGTTGTTCGTGGCGGGAACCTGTGGATTGCGGGTAAAAAGGAGGACGGAAGCACGATGTTCCCTCAGGCGCAAAAGCAAATTGTATCCCTTACGCCGCTTCGTCCGTCCCCGCCGGCCATTTGATGGCAACGGCGACAGGGCTTCGTGGTACCGGAAACCCTCTGCGACAATCCGGTCATAGCTGTCCGCGGTCGCCCCCATGGTGGCGGGGGACAAAGGACGACCCCGGGCAAGGTTGCATTCGTGAACCGCTCCGCTCAAAAGCCGGGCAAGGTTCCGGGCCCACTTCTCCCGGCCAAATTGAAACAGGCCTTCCAATTCCCTCAGGATATGCGCACAGCACAGGCCGTGACCCGCAACGTTCGGCATCGCACAGGAGGATGTCCAGCAATCATGGACGACAATCCCCCGGGCGGCAAGCATCACATCGCCACGGCCTTTGCCAATCCACAGATACGTCAGAAGATTGGTACACGCAACATGGAGCCAGTGCAGCCGCCCACCGATCCTCAGCCAGGTCTCGTCCATGTGCTTGACCCGGGCATGAACAACACCTGTCCTAATCGTGTCCACGAGACCACCGTAGGCACGGACCCAACGGGACACCATGTTCACAACCGTTCCTGTCGACACCTTCACGCCGAAAAGATCCCTGAAGGTTTCAACCAGACGCTTCACCGGAAGGAGTTGATGGGTATTGAGGTAAAGAACCAGTCCCGTCAGATGGGGACCATACGGCACCGGATATCCGACACCCTCCGGAAAGGAGGCCTTGGTGTCCCCGTTACACTGCGAGCAAATGCCGACATAAGCACGATGATCCACAACACGCAAGGGCAACGGTTCCGGTATGTCCTGCACCTGGCGTGTCTCAAACCTGACCGATATCCCGTCATCCAGGGTGTGACCGCAATGGGCACAGGCATGGGGGACATGGTCCGGATAACATTGTCAGGGGTCTCCGAACGGAGCAGAGTTGTTCCCTTGCGTCCCTTCACAGGGATGCGTTTCGGTGCCCGGGGTTTCGTCAATCCGTCACTTGACGGAGGCTTGCTGCTGTTGGTGCTGTTCAAGCCAAGACGATGTTCCAATTCGGAGATCAACGCCGCCTGCCTCGCTATCGTTTGCTTCAATTCCGCTACGGTGTTCTCCAATTCCTATATCCGTGCATCCCTGACCGCAAGGGCTTCAACCAAAGCCTGCACATCCGTCGTATGGAAAAAAGGGAAACGTAACTTCATCGGTCTGGATCAAAAACCACTGCTAATGAATTGTTGGCCTCAAGGGCATGTGTTGGACGTGTGGACTATGCCATCTTGTCATAGCCAACAAAGGGGCTTGACTTTCAGAATGTCAACAGGAACAATCGAATCCTTCAGATTATTGAAAATATTGGGTACCTGAATAGTTACCAATCTGCTCCATAAAAAACGATTTCTAGGCGTTTACATACCACTAGGAAAAAATTAGAGAATCTTTGCAATATCGTTTTTCTTATTTTAAAAGAACAGGCTAAGTCCAGGCCACAGAATTAATCCCCAATGGTAATATAAGTGCAAAAAATAGACTCAATTAAGTCCTACCTCTCATCGTCAAATTTTATATGGACTACGAAATCTATGCTTAAAGGCAGTGAGGAGAGGGAGGGCAAAAGACGGATTGTTGCCCATATACGCGATCTATCATCACAGGATAGCTTCGCTTTAGGAACACTGGATGAAGAAATAGATTTCTTAGAAAATCGTCATATAAACCCTCCAATGTTTGTATCTTATTTTACTGAAAACACAATTTATGAGAAATTAGCAGATGATTTAAGCAATTCCCTTAGTCGCTTTTCACTCCCTAAAAGTATATTTTCTGTAAAATCACGTGGAAGTTGGGTTGCAAATACGTGTCTCAAATCAGAAATAATATTGAAAGCCTGGAAGGAAAGTAACACTGCAATTTGTTGGGTGGATGCTGATGCAGAAATAATACGTGTACCTTATTTTGTATACGACAGTCCATTTGATATTGCAATTGTACGAAGAAACGGATACCTTGACCTCTCTGGTTTTATATACTTGTCAAAAAGTGATGTGATTTCCACACTATTAAATAAGTGGGTGGATTTATGCCACAATAATCACAATGTTTGGGATCAGGTATTGTTGACACTTGCGTGGTATCAAACTGCTCAAAATAATTCCATCTCAAGCCTGTGGCTGAATGATGGTATATTTCGATTTCCGAGGTCAAGATTACGGGATCTACGAGACAAAATGTTTTACTATCCCTTTAACAGAAAGATTAGACCATTCATTAGCCAAAAACAGGCTTCAAGAAAAACAAAAGTAAATAAAGGTCCAAATGAATATAGTTCATTTGATATTAACTCTAATTTTAAGACAGCTTTGAAAAATTATGATTTCACTCTGAAAGCTGACGTAAAAAGTATATTTTTCTAACTTGGGATTTTCTGGTGAAATCTAGAAAAAAACTAGGATCGAGCGGTTGCTTTCTTTTAATCAACACAGAAAAAGGTGGGGAGCATCAAAACACCTCGTCCACACAAGCAACTATAAGGATATGAAAGCCAGCATTGTGAATGAGGGCAAACCGATTCAAACACGAGGTAGTACTAGACAAATTGATCAACATATTAGAAATTTACGGAAAGAGTTTTCTGGTCAACCTGAATTACTATGGCACCATGCAAGTCTAATCGTCTTAATTCGTAGGGAGTTTAAGGTTAAAGAAGTTTACAAACACTTCACACAACTTTGGAGTGAGGAAAGTGAATTTCTATGTGAAAACCTTAATATAAGGTGGCTTGTTTCAGCAGCAGAAACATTCCTCGATCATGACCATAATGCAGATGTCAGGGCTGCTGCGATGATGGTCACACTTTTTGTCAATTGCATTAAGTTACAGGAAAGTGAACGATATATTTGTAATACAGCGGAAGCTAAGCCTGAACTTAAACGCATTCAACATCTGAAAAATGAACTCGTACCAATTTTTGAAGGAATGTCATGTTTCACAGTTGGCACTGATGATACTTTGAGAAACCTAAAATGGCGGTTGGAAATATATTTTGGTGTAGTTCCAACTGGAGAAATACTGAAGACTGTCTGGGACCGTTGCCAAAAACATAATACTGTATTTTCTAGAATGAGGATGATGCATAAACGCAAAAGCACCCAATGGTAGGACGATGAGTAGTATTTTTAGATAAAGTTGAAGTCATCTGGAACTAGAGTAATATTTCTTCGACATGCCTGTGGCTTTGAAAGCATTCTTAATCCCATTCTGACCTGCGATTTAAATCGTACATATAATTGGCTTTTCGTCTGGTGAGAAGCAGTTGTTTCAATTGAATTCAAAATTGAAGATCTGGTTTTTAAAGGAGCCTTCAACCCATACTTTTCTACAGAATCGAGTTGAACTGCGCAGGCCGGTTCTATTTGGTAGCTATTGAGATGATAGGAACGACAAATTATAGCATCAGCTAGACCTGCTTGGTTATATACGTTTTTAAGCAACTTTCTGGCGCCAGTAGGCCAGAGGATGTATGCAGCAGCTCCTGATCGATCTTGATACAGTCGAAAAACTTTGTGGTTGATCAAAGTGAGGCTTGGATCTTTAGATACCAATTTTTGCCGATTTCTTACCTCAACCGTCAGGTGATCAAATTGTCTAATTTTTTGTAATGATGTCAAAATCTGAGGGGTGTGTTTTGAAAGCATGGCATCGTCTTCAAGTATAAGCCAAGGAATATCTTCATCCGATACTTTTTTCCAAGCTGTGACATGACTCAGAAGACATGCCCGTTCAGTTTTTTTAAGTGGGCGCTCCCATGTGCCCCAATAAGCCTCATTCCTTAATAAATTGGCTGCTTCTGGTTTAATCCCAGGCAAGCGGTGAAATTCCAGACCTAAGTTATTTAATTGAGTCCTCATAAAGTTCATACGATCAACTTGGTGGTCAAGGTTTATTACAAGACATTTTAACATAACAAATAATCCGGTTTCAAGTAAGCATGCGGGGTATCAATCCGTTTAATAATTGGGATTCAACTAGGTGGGTAGTTTTGATGGGTAAGACATTTTTTCTGAAGGTGATAGAAATGCCCATAATATCTAGCGGCACTTATCGTCTTTGACGCATATCTCTAGTACCTAAATTATACCATCAATAATATCCTTCAAGATACATCCTTGAGGCAGATTATTTATTTCTCCAATCGTACTATTTCCAAGGTGGATTCCAATTGATTTATTGGTGATTATGTCGGTGAGTTTAACAGAGGGGTCCCTTAACATAGAAGTACTGGTTATCTTGGGTAAGTAGGTCTCTCTTGGCATCGCCTTGTCAATCAGTCCATGTTTGTACAAGTAGTATGTTAGAGCGGGGGGTCCTAGAGCAGACGCATTCAATCTATCAAATTTGTATCGCTGAGTCAATTGCAACAGACGCCATTTGATAAGCCGCCATTTGATAAGCCGCCATTTAGTATAGGGCGGGGGAGGGGGTACAAGTTTTGGATAATTTATCATATTAGCAAGATCGAAGGTGACTGGATCATCAGGTGGTAGCCTCAAAAGCGCATTGGCTATCAACCCCCCTTTGCTCTCGCAGAACACATAAGGGTCATCAGGAAATGGGCCTAGACAGTATATATCACAATCCACATATAGACCTAGACCTTTATACAACAGTTCATACCGCAATAAATCAGAAAAAGGCGCATAACTGCCTGTCTTCCGATTCGTGAAAATCAATTCCCTAGGAAGTAATTCATTTGCATCGGACAATTCAATTCCAAACGGTAAATCAACCGGTTCTTCATAAACATGGAGTACTACTCGATGCCCATGCTTTAAGAAAGACTTGAGGCATTCCACGTGTATTGGTCCGAGTTCTAGCCCTATCCAGATTGTATTTATAGTTGGAAGTGACATCTTTTTGCGGTTTATGTAAGGAGTTCAACTATTGATCATTTGTAGGTAATAGATGTCTTGTTATTACATCTGCAGTATATTGAGTGTTATTATCTGTGTGTAAAATTCGTTTGGCATTTTCAGTTAAATGCTTTTGAATCTTTGTACTAACAATTTTGCTTATGACTCCTGACAATTCCTTGGGAGAAGTAATTGTGATTGATCCTTTGCAATCGGATAGCTTTTGGTAGGCTTCAGAGAAATTGAAAACATGTGGTCCATGAATTATAGGGCATTCCAGAATTGCAGGTTCGTAGGGATTGTGCCCCCCAACAGAAACCAAAGACCCTCCGATAAAAGCAAAATTACCAATCCGATACCAAAGACCCATTTCACCAAGTGTATCAGCTATGTAAACTTTATCATCTGGGCCAGGCAAATTATTTTCTGTTCTCAATTTTGTATCAATACCAATTTTTTCTGCTATAGTCTTTATTTCCATACCTCTTCCTGGATGTCGAGGAACAATAATTAAGAATAAGTTCTCAAGTTTATGGGATAGTAATTTAAACACTTTCAAAATTGCTTCTTCTTCTCCTTGGTGAGTAGAAGCTGCTACCCATACAATTTTTCCATCTATCGTACTTTTAAAATCGTCCAAATCATTTTGACAATGTGGGAGTGGATCTGCCGTAATTTTGAGCGATTCAACGACTTCAATTTTTTCCTTTGGATAACCGATTTTATGAAATAGAGATTTAACATCCTGGGTTTGTACAGTAACATGATCAATTTTGTTCATTAATACTGACGCTGTTTTTGGATGTTTTTGCCATTGGTACAAAGATTTTTCTGACATTCTACCATTGATTAGTATGAGAGGGATTTTAGCCTTTTTTACTTCAATTATAATTGTCGGCCATAATTCACTTTCAACGAGTATAGCAAGAGAGGGTTTCCAGTAAGAAAGAAATTTACCAATCCATGGTTTTATATCATATGGAATAAACTGATGGAGCACCTCCTCACCTGCATACATTTTAACAATTTTAGCAGAAGTTAGTGTTCCTGTAGTAAGAAGTATGGAAGTGTCAGGATACTTTTGTTTTAATAACCGGACTAATGGTAATACTGACAAGGCTTCTCCGACGCTGGCAGCGTGAAACCAAATGATTTTTCCTTGAGGACGACTTATAGAAGGAACTCCAAACCGTTCAGCAATCCTGTTTGGATCCTCCTTGCCAATCTTCATTCGTCGATTAGCAATTAAACGGCCTAATAGAGGTCCCAATGCTGCGGCAAAAAGATATCCGGAAAGCAATAACGTATTAGAATTTTGTGCCAATTTTGCCAAAATCGTGCTTTCAATTTTGTATCAACGAGTATTCGACAAAGTCTTGCAGAGTCGTCATACGGCCGTATAAACGAACGCATTAACTTTACCTTACGGTCCAAAAACCGATTGTAAATCAACCCCGACTTGTGTTAAAAAAATGTTACATCCAAATTAGTTTGCTTTGTTCATGGACAATTGAAACTTACCCCTGTCATCAATCTTTATGAGCTTCACTTTAACTTCTTGGCCTTCTTGCAAGACTTCAGAGGGATGTCCTAACCTCCGGTTCGTAATTTGACTAACGTGAACCAAGCCATCCTTTTTACCAATAAAGTTAACGAACGCACCAAAATCCATTATTTTGACGACCTTACCAGTGTAAATTTTGCCAATTTCTGGAACAGCAACGATTTCATTGATCATGCCGGATGCTTTTTCCAAAGCATCATTATCAGGAGAAGCAATCCTGACCACACCATCATCGGTGATTTCTATTTTGGCACCAGAAAGTTCAGTGATTTCCCTAATTACTTTTCCACCAGCACCAATGACCTCCCGAATTTTATCCACAGGTATTTTCATTGAAATAATTCGTGGAGCAAATTTGGAGAATTCTCCAACTTTCGAAAGGGTTTTCGACATTTCATTCAGAATGTGCATCCGTGCATCTCTGGCCTGATCTAATGCTTGAGACATGATTTCAGGTGTTATTCCTGCAACTTTGATATCCATTTGAAGTGACGTGACACCATTTTTTGTACCAGCGACCTTAAAATCCATATCACCGAAATGGTCTTCACCTCCAAGAATATCAGTAAGAACTGCAAAATTGCCATCGTCACCGAGTATAAGCCCCATAGCTACTCCAGCCACTTGTTCTTTGAGGGGTACAGCAGCATCCAACATGGAAAGTGAGGCACCACAAACAGTTGCCATAGAAGAAGAACCATTAGATTCAGTGATTTCTGAAACCACTCTAATGGTGTAGGGGAAATGTTCTGGTTGAGGTAGAACCGGTTTTAAGGCTCGCCAGGCAAGTTTGCCGTGTCCAATTTCTCTTCTACCTGGAGGTCCCATTCTGCCTGTTTCGCCTACTGAATAGGGTGGGAAGTTATAATGGAGAAGAAAATTCTCTCTGAAATTTCCATGCAAGGCATCTACAATCTGCTCATCCTCTCCAGTACCCAAGGTAGTCATTACAAGAGCTTGTGTTTCTCCTCTTGTAAACAAGGCCGAGCCATGAGGTCGGGAATAAAGTCCCACCTCACATTCGATGGGCCTTACTTGGTTTAGTTCCCGATCATCAATCCTTTGGCCTTTCTCAAGTATGTTATTTCTGATAATGGATGACTCGAGTTCTTTAACTTGGTTTAATACCTCGTCTTCGGGATATTGATCCGCAAGTTCGGTAGTAATTTTTACCTTTGCCGATGAAATAGCCTCAATTCTTTTGGTTTTTTGCGATATACCATAAGCATCTGTAATGAGTTCCCTTCCAATGGAAGAGACTCTTTTGCTTAACTCGTCAGTTTCAGGTTGAACAAATTCAAACTCCGATTTGCCAACTTCATTCTTCAATTCATCAATGAGAGATATAATTGGTTGCATTTCATTATGACCAAAAACAACGGCTTCAAGCATTTGCTCTTCAGTGAGCTCGTAAGCTAAAGACTCGACCATCATAACCGCTTGCGAGGTGCCAGCGACCACTAAGTCTAATTTTTGCCACTTGCCTAGATGATCCAGTTCACTAATGGAGGGGTTAAGGATATATTTGTCATTTGCAAAACCAACTCTTGCTGCACCGATTGGACCTTGAAAAGGGGCACCTGATATTGCTAATGCTGCCGATGACGCTATCATTGCTAAGATATCTGGATCATTCTCCATATCATGGGAAAGAACTGAACACACTATATCAACCGGATTTTTAAACCCATCAGGGAATAATGGTCTTATGGGCCGATCAATAAGACGGGATATCAAGGTACTAGCTTCTGAAGGTTTGGCTTCTCGTTTAAAAAAACCGCCAGGAATTTTACCTGAAGAATAATATTTCTCTTGGTAATTAACTGTAAGTGGAAAAAAATCCAGTTCACTGTTTTGTTTTTTGTCAAAAGTGACAGCTGACATGACACATGTCTCGCCCAAAGTTGCTATCACACACCCATCAGCCTGCCTCGCAATCTTGCCTGTTTCCAAGGTGAGGGTTTTCCCTCCCCATTCAATTGATTTAGTTATCGTATTAAACATCTACTACTTTCTGATACAAACCATTGAACAATCAAATTATGAATATTTTGTTCATGGTAGAATTAATAAATCTCCAACGCTATTCTAGGAATGGCTTTGGATGCATATCTTGGTTAACGCCTTAAACCCAAACGACTAATTATGGATTTATACCGCTCTTCATCAACACTTTTAACGTAATCCAATAATTTTCTTCTTTGGGCAACCATATTGAGAAGCCCTCTTCTGGAATGGTTATCCTTTTTGTGAATCTTAAAATGTTCGGTTAGTGTTTTTATCCTTGAAGACAATACCGCAATTTGAACTTCAGGTGATCCGGTATCGTTTTCACTTGTTCCGTATTCCTTGATAAGCTGTTTTTTTTCTTCGGATGTAATCGACATCGTTAAAACTCCTTATTGTCTTTCCTTACTTCCTAATTGCCAGGATGTCGTCCAGCATATAAGAGGTAACGTATAAACTATAATCAGGGTGATATAGTGCGGTATAATGCAATATTCTAGTTGTCAAGAATTTTATTTTCCAAAATTCATCAGCATACAAACTATTGGTAGCAAAATTATAGCAATAAAATGCGCCGTAGAAAGATGCATCACCCTAGCGGGTACGAAACCCGTCAAACAGTTGTTGTTTCCGTTGGTTGGCGACCAAAGCCGGAGCTGATTATTTTACGATTCTACGAAGTGTTGCGGAAACGGCCCGACAATTAAGGTTGAATGTACTGAATGCTCTGGAAACAGATGCCTCCGATTTGTTAGTAAAGTTTAAACTGATGGGACTGCTACCAGACTCATACCAACTTTGACGACAAATTAATAACCCCCTTATTCATCAATAAGCTTGTTCGGTGAAGGTAATTAAATTAATCTCCCTCAGAGACTACCTGAGTAGTTACGGCAAAAATGAAATGGTGGAGCCGCCCCAATATGTTTCATTGGTTGCAGAAATAGAAACCTATCTTGATCTCCTGAGAGAAAATAATACAAATGTTGATAGGCTGATTGAGCTTCGTGCTGACCAGGAATGGAAAGAGGAAATTTTGGAATGGGCAAATGTAAAGTCTGAAAACGAGACAATCAGAAAATGGTTTCATGAAATCAGGAATGTAATCGTTCATCCAAAGTCAGGCCGGGATAAAAACAAAGGAAAATATTGGAGGGTTGCAAGTGATTCCTTTACAATTCAAAAAGCCTATGACCATTTGAGTGAGCTCTATCTGAAAGCCATCCTGTTTCATCTCGATAATATCAATACTGACCATATTGATGAGTATGCAAAAGAATACATTAGAATTCGTCCTTCTTACAAACCAATAATCTATTCTGATTAAGGGCGCCTCTATTTATTAATTCAACCACATTTTTTTTATAAAACACCCCTCAAATCCTGGTCTTTTTGTTTGTGTTGTGATTCAATGGAAGGCAACACTCAATACAGTATTCCCTTTTTAATGCAAAACCAGAAGATCTCAGATGGACAAACGTCACGTGCTGGAAGAAGACCATCAACGCCAGGCGTTGAAGGAATTCAACAATCTACAAAGTATGAAGGAGTTGGTGGACTGGGAGCTGTTCCGACCGCTCCTTGAAGAGGTCTTTGGTCCTCCTCGCACCTGTGGTCCGGGCCGTCGTCCCTGGGATTATCTCCTTATCTTTCGTTCCCTTCTGTTGGGGGTGATGAACAGCTTGAGTGATGAACAATTGCAATACATGCTTCTTGACCGGACCTCGTTCAAGCCGTTTGCGGTCTTCACAGCAAGGATCAGGTTCCAGACCAGAAGACGCTCTGGATGTATCGCAACATGTTGAGCCCGTCGGGTCGTAGTGACGAGTTGGTTGCTTTGTTCAAGGATCCGTTGGCCGCCCATGGCTACCTTTTACCGACGGGGACGTTGGTGGATTCATCGGTTGTCCAGGTTCCCCGTCAGCGTAACAGCCGGGAAGAGAATACGACGCTTAAGAGTGGTGAGGTTCCCTCGGACTGGAAAGAGCAGCCGCACAAGTTGTGTCCAAAGGACACGGAGGCACGCTGGCTCAAGAAAAAGGGTGTGTCTCATTTTGGCGACAAGAATCATATTGCGGTTGATCGGGCGATCAAGTTGATCACCAATTGGGAGGTGTCGCGGCACATGAGCACGACCGTCAAGTGTTTGAGGTTCTGTTGGATGCTCATCCTCCCAAGGGTCATGAGGTGTATGCGGACCGTGCGTATCGTTCGAAGGAAAGACTTTCTGGTTTGCGGAAGAAGGGGTTCACACCCCGGATCACGTACAAGGCCAAGCGTGGCCAGCCTTTGCGTTCTCGTCAGCGGGCGTTGACCCATTCTTATTCGAAGGTACGGTGTCGTGTTGCGCATGTTTTTGGGGCGATGAGGACTGACCGGAAGGCTCGTTCTATGACCTGTTTGGGTCTCAATCGTTCTCGGGTTTGGATTGGCTTGGGCAATCTGTGTTATAACATCAAGAGGTTGTGTTATCTGGAGCGTGTTGCCGAAGCGGTCTAGGGCGCATTATGTCATGGGTGGCCAAACGAAGGGGGAGGTGTGTGTCCTGGTGTGGTCAAAGGGTGAATGGAGCGAAAAAAGGCCCTGATTTATGAAAATTTTACAAAAAGCTGTATGTCACAGGGATAGAAAATTTAGAAAAGGGACTTTTGAAAATCAGGGAATCTCAGGCAATAGTAAAAAAAAGAGGTGCCCTTAATTGAAACGGGGTATTACATGATTCAAATTGGAACCTTTTGACCCAAGCTGTAAGGAAATGGATCTAGAAAAACCGTGTCGGTTCTGAAATCGTGGAAGGGTTGGAAAAGGTATTGAAGGAAATGAACATGTTGCTGACAGATAAATATGATCACTTGCTGGGTCCGCTCAGTTTCAATTTCTGGTAGCATTAGTCGGCACTTAAGGGTGCAAATCAAATCAGTAAACAGAAAAATTTGAAAGCAAGAAGAATGTCCGATTTTTGGCGAGAAGAATTCAAGAAATATAAAGAGAATATAATCGAGGAGATGAAGACTGAAATTTCCCAAGGTTCAATATCATTACCAGATTCATCAATTCATGGTGACTTTGGAAATATGGAGCCCCTAGTTTCAGGTCATATCAATAGTATCCGCTCTATTCTGTTATCGGCGGTCGATTGGAAGGAAGATTGGGATATTGAGTCTGATTACCTTAAATCCCGTGTAATTCGAGACACATTACTTACAAAAGACTTCCCAGATGAAATTACAGAGAAAGATTTCAAAGATGCTTTTCACAAAATCCGTCATGAATACCGGAACAAACCTAAGAAGCAATTCCGGGTAGTATTTCCACTGTGGAACAAACCACCTTTCTTGAATGGGGTAAAAAAAATAGGGAGCATTAATTTTAACTTTTCACCTTCAGTCAAGACAGGACATAACAGGAAAATCACCCGAGAACGAAACCAGCAACAAATGGAATCTGGTTTCAAAACACATTTTACAGAAAGTAAAATAACTGATTTGAAAAATTGTTCCTTGTGTTTTGCCCTTGTCAAGTCAAGTTTCCCTGAAGATGCTTTCGAACGTACATCGGAGGCATTGTATGAAATTCTTGGTCTGGTCAACATAGTGGTGGATAATAGAGTATCCAGAAGTTCAACTAACTCCACTGAAGGAAGATTTCCCGTTTCTAGTGTTCTCATAGGTCCACATATTACCATCCATAATAAAAACGGTTTGCTGGACTATAATGGATTTTGGTCGGAAAATTGGTCAAAAGGCCCTTCCATGCCCAATGTGGATTTTGGAAAATGGGAAATTCAATACAGCAACCTGGCAAATCGGATGAAAAAATCTCCATGGTCCAAGGAATGCAAATTGGCTGCCAAGAAATATTACAAGGCGTTCGCGAACCCTAACCTAGAGGAATCATTTCTTGAAGGATGGCGTCTATTTGAAATGATTGCCGGTCCAGAATTCGAAAAAATAAATAACAAAATCGAACGTGTGTCAAATATTTATCATGACCCCAAATCTCATATTTACCTAGGCAAGCACCTGCAATTACGAAGGAATCGTATTACTCATGGCCAACCAATTGAAGCAGATGATCACGAAACACTGGCTTTCCAGATGGCCCATTTTATTAAGGGGTTTCTGGTAAGGTATATACAGAATGCTCACGCATTAAAATTAAAATCAGAGGAGGAGTTTTGGGGCTTATTGGATCTTCCAATCCCTAGGAAAGAACGCTTGAAGAAAGTTGAAGAAATAAGGCGGAAACTCTTCCTTTACAAAAAGGCTGCCTTGTTCAGGCGAGACTAATTTTATCGTTTTGCACCGAAACTAACCTGAATGAATTATTGGCCTAGATCAAGGTTTTGCAAAATCATCTTTTTGAAGGCCCCCTAGACTTTTCATTTGGGAATTATATACAAAAGTGCCATAACCCCCTTTTCAAACTCCTACCTTACTAAGGATATCGTCAGATAACCCATGTATTCTGTCAATCACTGCTTCTTGGATTCTATCTACCCGGTCCAACACACATACCTCAGCCACAGCACTCTTTTGACCATATTTTTTTAACCTGGAGTCAAACGGATAATCCTTAAAGCTTTTGAATAATCCCATTTCCCTTTTGTGTGGAAAAGGTTTTGTACACCCGCTGTTCATACGTGAGAGACGTATATTGGGTTTCTCCAACTGGATCAACTTTTTCGTATCCACAACCAGTACATCATGTCTAACCTCTTGGTATGCACGGGCTGAAATCATTGTTTTTAGTCGTGCTTTTGTTGGCCAAAAGAATACCATTGAATTTATTAAATCGTACCACTGCCAAGGTTCTACGGTATCTGGGAGTGATCTTCTCAACCCTTCATCTGTCAGAGGTTTCTGATCCCTGATCACCGCACTTGGTCGTCCCGGACAATCAATCGTTACCCAATCCGCCCTCCTGGTCTGAGTAAGTGTTCTGATTTTATCCTCACTCTTGCCATACAAACTAAGCAAATCCTTGGTTGATAGCAATCCATTTTCCTTGATACTTGGCCAACTTCCACCCCATGCGATGTGATATAGTTCTGGATAGTATTTCGATAATTGTTCAGGTTGCATTACCACCTCCTCCTGTCGATTACGCATTTATAGTCAAAACTGGTGCTGATTAGTGAACAGGGAACTCCCGCTACGACTTCAATCTCGTCCACAAATTTTATTGTTTCAGTTGTAAGTTGATCGAAACGGATTGCTTTCCGATTTTTTATATCTAGGTAGTCAACAAAGGTCAAGGCCACATCCGTTGGAGTATTCAGATGGCAAGCTCGGCGTAACTGTTTCCAATCAAATTCTCCGACCCTTCGCTTAATACCTGACCTGGAACCCACTTCGTTTTTAACAAACTCTTTGATTGGAATCCCTGATCGTTCTGCCACGTCCTTCCAGGTAATCTCTTTTGAAAAGCCCCCCGAATTACCTCCAACACGAATTGGATAGGTGCGACAGACCAAAACGATCCTGTTAACACGCCGAGGTCCAATCCCTGCTTCAGAAAGACAGCCTGACACCGTCGTGTCTCTTGATGTAACCGAAGGATAATCACCATGAAATAAGCTTAAACCTGTACCTTGTGTGCCCTCCAGTAGAATCCTCTCACCCCTTGCATATGCCATTTCAAGACGTTCTGCTGTTGAGCCCACATATTGCTTGAGTTCACTGAATTCTTGGCTTAGATCCTTTGCAAGTTTGCATTTTCGGCTATCTCGGAATCTATTTGTAACCCGGCGCGCCGTTGCTTTACCAACTCCCTGTGCTGTAGAACCAATTTCCTGTTCAAGGTACTCCTTTTCCCATTTTAAGTCCTCCTCCAAAATCAGTAAGGACTGCTCATCTAGGATCAATCTCCTCGGTTCGACCTTACAGTTTCTGATTTCCTCAATTAAGATTTTTGGATTTATAACTGCTCCAGGTCCAATCAGTAGGTACTGACCATTTTCTTCCCTACGTGTCCCACAGGGAAGAGAAATATGGGTGAAAGGGGGTTCCTCAAAGACCTTGTGACCTGCGTTGGGGCCGCCGACTCTCATCAGTACATTATAATCCGGGGATAGGAAATCTGCGATGTTTCCTTTTCCTTCACTCCCGTATTGGCCGCCTACCAAGACATCCACGAGGCGGTCTGAAGTACGCGAATAGAGATTGAGTCTTGAGCTTACTCTGTGGAAAACATCCTCTTCCGTATGGCGTTCTGTTTCGATAACCATGTCAGCCTTTTCAGCAAGTTGAGATACCATCCGCTCCGATACATCATTAGTAGCGTTTTCAAAAGAAAGCCCGGTATCTTTTGAGCGATTTGAACTTCCAAAACGACGCTTTTGCGTTGATCTATCAACAGATAAATGCACATGCTTCACATACCGATGCCCAATCTCGGTCAGAATTCTTTCGATTTGCCGGGGTTTTCTGATACCCTCAAGTACTATCAGAGAATTGTCGTCGCCGCGACGTATTTGATTTGCAATTTCATTGGCTATCCAACCGAATTCAGTTGTACGGTCTAACTCGTTTCCTTTGCGTTGTAGAGACCTCCTATTACCCTTTGCCCACGGTGCCTGATGGTTACGAATTATATCGCTTGTTTTTATCACTCGACAATTGAAAACTTGTCTAAGCTGGTCTGCTAGAGTACTTTTTCCACTTGCCAATCCGCCGCTAATAACGATTAATTTAATACTCAATCAAAACCCTTTCACTATGGAGGAAACTCTACAACTCTTACCTTGATTCCAGTTGAAACCAGCCGTTCCCTAATCAACCCTTCTATAACTCTCCAGTTTCCTCCTGCCTGACCCGTACCAATTTTTGGCATTTGTACAATTTGAACACCAGCATCCCGAAGTCTATGGCCCGCACGCAGAAGTGCTTTATCTAGTGCCCAATATTGAATTCGTGGACTAGATGACCTTCCGTAACCCTTCTGTGAAACTAAACTTACTATGTATCTGTTATCACTCTGGACACCCACCATATGTATGGAGCCAAGAGTGGTTTTTTCTGGATAATTGATTTTCCATGTTGCATATTCATTATAAGCATTTGGATATTTTGACCGTAGATCTCGTGCGAATCCTTTGGGACCCCAAAACCTCGCCTTATCGTTGACAATATGCATTATTGCTACATTTTCTCCAACTGTGAAATCAGCTGCATTACCTTGACGATATTCAACCGTCCCAATATCCGGGTTTTCCGTGGCTGGACGAATAAAGCCTGCAACACGGAGATTGTGAGTTCCGGGTAGTGGTGGTAACGCTACGGCTTCGATGTGCAATTCTAGACCATCAGCTTCCCAGGTTTCAGAACCTTTTGATGTAGCTCCAATAGCAACACATTCATCCAGTACTTTCGATCGGAAATTTCCTACTGTTCTAAAATTTGTACACTTTGACCAAAGCGACGACTCAACTTGGTAGTTAATTCGATACTCTAATGTGTGGTCGGCTTTTTGAAACCTTGTTGCTGAAAAGCAGGCAACTCTTGAGGATGCCAGCTTTACCAATCTTATTAAAATGGCCTCAGTTGATACATTGAAATCTCTCCTGAAGTGCATCAACTTTTCAATTGACATGTAATCGTTTTTTTCCTCTGGAAACGATCCGACAGGCATAGTGAGTTCCGCTGCACCTATGTTACAGAGGATCTCTAGTTGCCAGTTTGGTTCCTCCCATTTCTCACGGCCTCGATTTCTTACCTCTTCTGCACAATCTGGAAAGAAAGTATGTGCAATTTCATGGGCAATTGAAAAATTTACTCTACCTTGTGGTCTGTGTGGGTTATACTCAATTTGATAGTCGTGATTGCTCCAAAACACGCGTGCGTCTGCTAATGAAGCATTTGGCCTTACCGAGATACCCCTGATTGTAGCCAACTCTATGGGGTCAAATGGAGGACCCTGCCATCCGTTATCAACTGCATCCAGCACGGCTTTTCTAGCTTCGTTTTCCATCTTCTCGACAGGGTCGCCTCCAGCTGCAAATTCAAGTACCGATTTATTTTCCCAGTCAATCATGTCAAAAAATCTCCTACTGGTAAGTCGCTTCTCCTGTACTTTTCCCATCCCTGATTGTTAAAATGAAAAAGTATGTATATTTGGTCAAGGGTATTAGGGGGGTCTATCCGTCAAGATAAAATTTCATCCTGCTTTTCTGCTCATACATCTTTATATGCTCTGGAATTTACTTTAACAACCAGCCATCATTTACCATAGAAGGACCTTAGTTATTAAACAGGCATTATGTTTAAGTTTGTAATCAAGTCAAGTTTAGTACCTAACCAAGGCTATCGCTTTTGAACTGCCCCATTTTCAGGTAAAAGTCCAGCCAAACTAGTGCGTTTCAACGCATAATTATGATTCCATCCGCCTTTTTTAAGTCTTCCCCGAATGGATGGTGTCCTCTTATCTACGGCCAAACGAGCCAGATTGAGAGCTAACCTTCGCATAACCGCCAAGTTCTCCGGCCCCGGACCCGTGCGGTTGCGTAAATAATCTTCGTTCATTGTTACATCGTAACTACTCAGGTAGTCACTAATATTCCTTGAAACTTTTTTGCCTAGATACCTGTTGACAGTTTCGCAACACATTCTTATTGCTAATTTCTATCGGCAAACAAAGTCGAACAGTTAAAAGTAAAAGATACATGACGACATCTCCGGTTGATGGATCGTGATCTGACAAATCAACTCTCCTTGATCTTATTGGTGACTTGACCAACCGAATTAAGATTCTTCAGGAAATGCTATTACAAAAGGATGCTCGGACCTCGGCTCTTGAACATCGTCGCAACAAGGCTTCTACAAAGAGTAGCACACCGCCTTTGAGTGATGGTTTCAAAAAGCGCAAAGACGATGTTCAAGCTCAATGATACGGGCTTTTAATTGCGCATTCTCTTTCAACAACAGTCTCATCTGTTGATCCTGTTTGACAACAAGGTCTCTTAGAATGGTAATGTCAGGTGACGATGTAATGCTTGTGATATCTGTCACGAACCCGGTCTTTTCTTACGGCCCAGTGTCGGTTATAGAAAAATACAACCAGACTGTCAATAGACAGTTGGACAAAAACAGGGCTATCGCTTTTGAACGGCCCCATTTTGAGGTAAAAGTCCAGCCAAACGGATGCGGTGCAACGCCTCATCGTCATTCCCTCCGGCCCGTTTGTGAAGGTCATCCTCATTCATGGCAACATCAAGAACCCATTGTGTTCCGGTTGCATCGGAAACAGAAGGCCGTCAAGCGTTGCCATCAATGGCAAGGACATCCTCACGGCCAGTCCCAAGAGAGGGCTTTATGGTCGGGGTCAAACGGAGCCCTGTCGGGACAGGTTTCACCGCCCGAGAGGACCGTCAATAGGGCCATCATCAGCATGTCATGAAGATCATGGGGCAGGGGCAGGGCGGCATCGGGGATCCGTAATCCCCTAGTATGGAAATCATTCGGCATCTTTTGAGCCTCAATAGAAGGGTGTCATTTTTGAGACCGTAGGGGATTAAATAACCAAAAGAGGAAATCAAAATTTTAAAAGCGATTACCCTGATTATAGATCTAGAATTTGTCTTGCGGCATAGTTAATCCTGGCTATGATACCGTTTTCATACAAATGTTCTCTGATCTGGTTAGATAATTCTCCTTGACCAGGTAAATTTTGACCTTCGTTTAAATTGTGCCTAAGGTTTCCAAGAAAATTACGGACACTGCATTCTGCTGAACGGGTCAGGCATGATAGTTTTTGTTGATAACCGTATGGATCATTGGCTGGATCATACCTTGGAATTCGTATTCCGCCCTCCCTCCAAGGATGTAGTCCGAAATATGTTTCTGTTGGTCGAGAGTTATTGAAGGCGTTCGTTAGAACTGGCGCATTGAGCAAAGCCACCAAATAGGCTGCTTCTTGCGGTGTATCACATATCCGAAAACAAACCTCCCTTCCTGGTATGGCATCGCTAGGGAAGTAGCATCGGCACCCCCGCATCCTATTTCCTCTTGCTGAGTATATAACTCTTCTAAGAGTTGTGCCATTATTCTGAGGTCTTTGTAGGAGAGGGTGGTGAGGATTTATATTCAGCTCTAGTTGGTCAATAAAATCAAAGGGTAAAAGCAAATATCTCCTATTACGACAATCATTAAATGGAAGTATAGAAGGGGGATTAAATGTGGTCCATAACCATTGTAGTGGAACTTCTATGTCATTGTCTTGGTTTATGGGATAAACATCCGATATGTATATTGTGCCAACATCGGGGTCAAGAGGCATAACTCCATTGTAATCTAATAATCTTTGGTATATGTAACCGAAAGAAGGAAATTTTGGACCCAAAGCAAAATCATGCTCATTATAGAAATGTCCCTCACACATTTATTTAAAACCTAGTTTCTGTTAGGCATTGGCTCAATTCGGATATTTTCATCGTAATGTTTGATTTGTCCGTTATTCTCGGAACAAGTAGGTAATAGAAATGCAACTGTTTTGGACTTCGCAGTCTATAAGAGACTCGACTAATTTTCTGTCTTTGAGTCCAGATATAGAAGATTAACCTTGCTTTGGTTGTAAAACTTGTCATGCTAGTGTCAATCGTATCGGTTGCATAAACAATTGACTGATATTCGGCAGTATCAAGAGGAAGATAGTCTGAGGATTCTTATCAAGAGAGGTTAGGAAAGCATTGCGTACAAGACCACCCTCCAAGTTATCCCTGAATGATTTATAAGCTATAACTTTGCTCATGATATCTTCGTTCAAATGGATATGTTTGTCATACATGCATAAAACTATTTTACGCCTGTAAGTAAGGCTTAATCCAGAGATTTAAAGATCAGGCTGTGTGCAATATATCCACCAGTAATTCCCGCTAGCAACCATTTTTCTTAAAATGGTGTTTGTCTGTATTATTTTAAGGGCAGGTTTTTGTTTTTCGGTTATTTTCGGGCCAGCCAACGGGGTGCAACGGCCTGATTTCCACCCCCAAACCAGGCTAGCCAACCCGTTTTTCAACGTACCGGATACACCTCACCCGTCCGCCGGAGAAAGCCCCGTCGCCACCTGTCCTGAGCCGCTTTTTTTCATCACGGTTTCAGGTCACCGCCGCCGGTCCCCTTGTCCTACGTCCGGCCAAGTGATTCCGAAGATGGTCCCACCCCTGGAGGTCAAGGACATCGCACCGGGACAGCAGGCGCCGCCACAGGGTCGTTCGTGAGCCGGCGGCCGCCAGTGCCTCCCGGAAGACCGGGCAACACACCTCCTCAATCTTGTCCATCGCAAAGGCCATCATCATGAGCACCGGCCGAACACAGGCCAGCCCTTTCTTGCCGTGCCCATAGGAATGGGTGAGGTTGTAGCCCTGTTGTTTCAGGGTCAGGAAAATAGTGTTCGCAATGAGCCAGCGTGACCGACCGGCCGCCATCAGCCCCTCAAGATAGTCTCGGGTTATCTCATGATCGGTCATCCATCCAAACCGCCTGGTGGTTTCCGGTTCAAGCCGTGTCCGGCCACCACCCTTGCGGATCGTTCGCGCCGGAATGTGTTCCCTCAGGTCCAGAGCATTGACCCTCTGAGGTCGGGGGTGCTGGCATTCAACTGGACACCGTTCCGCCAGCACAAGGTGAGGGTCCGGACATCCTCCTTGTCGACCACCCAGCGCCTTCCACCCTCGGCAAGTTGGGAAGAAACGGTCTTGTGGCCCGTCGCCTTTGCCCCGATGATGAAGTTCATACCCAGCTCCCGCAAGAGCCGGACTTGGGGAGCCTTGCCGTGGAGGGCATCCTTCAGGACCGTCAGGGCAAGATGCGGATGCTCCCGCCTGAAATGCGGAAGAAGACGTGCGACGGCCTTCGCCTCGCAATCATTCTTGGCGGCCCCATCGGCCCGAGTGACCAGCTTAGGCATCAGCGGGAAAACCGCCTTGGTGCCGGGGTTGACAAGGCTAGCAGCAACCATCTGGTGATGATACTCAATGCCACCACGCCGCTTGCGTACCGAACAGTGGGGACAGCTGATTCGACTGGACGTGTCATACTCGGTCCCGTCAATGGCCAAAAGAGAGCCCCCGTCGCGCCACTTGAGCTTGACCAGCCCGCCACCACGCTGGAAACTGGCAAACAGAGCCTTGAAGACCGGCCGCAGGGACGGCGGATCAACACGGTCAAGGCGTTCCCGCATGGCCGTGTCGCTCGGGACACAATGGATACGGAAAAGCTTCCTAAGGTTGCGGCGCCATTCCGGGGTGATCTTAGGTCCGCGGGCATCCCTGTCAAAGGCAAGGAGTGAGGCGTCTTTCAACTTGAACATCGCCAGAGCCGACAACAGGCCGTCCTGAAGTGTCACCTTGCGGCTCGGGACAGGATACTCAAGGCGTTCAAAACATGTGGAAATCGTTGCCACAATACCGGGGGCACTCAAGTGGCGGCGTAACCACCTGGGCTTTTTCGATGTCGGCATATTTACTACTCACGGCTCTGACTTAGGCTTTTATTGTCCTTTTATACCCCAATCGGGGAGAAAAGTCTACGAAAATAGAAATTCGGAGATCACCATGAATACAGGGGAATGGACGTTAGCGGGAATTACTGCTTAAAAACACAGAGCTTGCGGACACGTTCAACGATTGCACTACCAGCCCCGACAAAATCGGCAATAACAGCATCATGTGGGCCCGACGGTACGAAGAGGTTGACGCCTAGCCACTGCCCCAACGGTGTTGCCGATGCGCACGTTACTCTTCGGCAAGTGTGAAGTGGTCTCGTTTTCGGTTACGTGTACGCATGGCTGATGACCACCTCAAAACCCTACAGAAAAGGGCCACTGCTCAGTATAATTTCGTTTTTAGTTGTGCTGGCAGTGTCGAAGGTTATCGGTACTTATTCAACAGGCTGCGTTATGAAAACCAAACCACCAATACAATAATTCTGAAATACTAGTTATCACTCCATGGATTGGTTAATTTCGTTCCAGATATTGGTGATGGCAATTGATTATTCATTATTGTCTTCTTACGGATAACGCGGGTAAAATCAGCATATTTTTCCAAATTTTTTGAAGTTCTTGCATGTGGTGTAAGCAGAACGATCTTTTTTCCAAATTGTTTTGTGACCAGCCGCAATGGCTCTCCAAGGTTTCCATCGTTGGAAACTACGATAGCGCAATCATACCTTTTCTTCTAGGCATCATTGAGTAAATGTACAGCGAGATTAACATCTGTACCCTTTTCTTCTGTCTTCACAACACTTACAATTTTACTGTTATCATCAGAAAGAGGTAGCCGCTTGTTATGAGTAAGAAATTTTCCGTAGTAAATTTCAATATTTGCACAAGATGCTTTAAGAGCCTTAAGATAAATATCTTGACGCAAGGGTTTGGACAGATCATTTTGTCGGGCTGAAACGCGTGACGTAAAATATTTAATTTTTGAGATATTGTGTCTAATTCCAAGGATGTCATTGAATAGGGCTGAGAGATCTAACCACTTGTATGAAGTCCCTTTAACAGCACCATAATTCAGGTTGAATCCATCAACGTAAATATAAGTTTCCAAAACTCTAACACAACTAAAAAAAGCGGGGTCTTCCTAGGAGACCCCGCGCCCTTTGGTCAAAAACCTCAGGGGAAACTGATGACATTAACTACACTTTTTGAAAAATATTTCAAAAATACTTTGTATAGAATTAACTAGTGGCCCAATTCCTCCACCACTGCCAAGCCAGAGAGCACGTAAGAGAAAACCGAGAGGAGGTGATGGGTACGAACCATTCCTAGTGTTTAGTCCCATACAAAAATATTCCATTATAACAGCTTTGAACCAAGCTCTGATCGACATTATTCTGTGAATAAATAAGGAACTATTTGTATGAATCGATCCACTAGCAAGTAAAGGAGCCCTTTTTTGCTTTGGAATGGACCTCTATTCGCTCGGCATAAGGGGGTATCTTTAAATTGGTATTGACAAGGTTGCTGGTCTGGAGTGAAACCGTGTTCTGTTTCTGATTTCTGAGGGGAAGGCATCTGGTGGCTATATCCGGTGTGATGTTGCGGTCTGAGGTGTTGCTTTGAAAGGGAGGGGGTATTGGCAGGAAATTGCGACATGGCACGCTTGAATTGGGGTGAGGAAAAAAGGGAAATGTTAGGGGATTATGTACTTGAATATACGACTCAAAAAATGACACTAGCGTTTAGTCCCATACAAAAATATTCCATTATAACAGCTTTGAACCAAGTTCTGATCGACATTTTCTGTGAGTAAATAAGGAACTATTTGTATGAATCGATCCACTAGTCAGTGTTTGTGACAAGAGTAAGTTTCTACGGGTTCGGTCGGTTTGTCGTCAAGAAACTCGTAATAAGCTCCGTAATCATCTCTTATAACAAAAGCATACCCCTCCTTGCTTGAATTGTAGTCAAACCAACACCAAGCCCTTGCCAAACCCTCAATTCCGAATTGAGTAGGAATTATCGGAAGTCCCTGGATTTTGATGCTACCAGTTTCATCCTTGATAGTTGAGACAAGCTCAATCGAGTGTGGATGCGATTCATTGAAAATCGAAAATTCTACACAGCCCCAAAGTTCGGATTTCGCTGGCAAAGCTATTGAGATGAAAACAAAGAATACAAAAGCATACCGTAATTGATCTATAACAAATTCCTTGAGGTTAAACCTGAATTAAATCCCAAGCAGGATAGACAAATTATCTATTCCATAAAACCAAAATCAAACTCTGCATATTCAAGTATATAATTCCCAAAATTTTACAAAAAACTGTATGTCACAGGGACAGAAAATTTAGAAAAGCGACTTTTGAAAATCAGGGAATCTCGGGCACTAGTAAAAAAAGAGGTGACCTTAAGATTGTATGAATCAGTTAGAGGACAAGACCAAACTGAGAATCAGACCGAGAATAGCTATACTTAGACCAAACAATCCGGCTATGGTAATGATCATTGTTTTTTCACGCTTGATAGATTCGGTATTCATCCGTTCTATATCCGTCCGCATATCCTTCAATGTACCGTCAATATCCGCTCGCATGGTCTTCAATGTACCGTCAATATTGGCTTCCACGATCTTAAAATCCTTCTTTAGAAGTTCAATTCGCTGTTCAAGTTCTCAATTGTCTGGTTCTTCAGTCATAAGAGAGTAACATGGATTTGTTTATCCGGCAAGTCAATTCGAAATTTATTTTAACTACTCAGAAGTTTATAACACGTTCAGGTTTCTTGTGATTCATCAGCTATATTGAATTTATTAATAACGCTTTTAGCGTTTAGACATAGTATGTGCACGAATAATAAAATAATGAGCACCTCCATTTATTAATTCAACCACATTATTTTTTACAAAACACCCGTAAACTCCTGGTCTTTTTGTTTGTGTTGTGAGTCAATGCAAGTCAACATGAAATACAGTATTCCTTTTTTAATGCAAAACCAGGAGATCTCAGATGGACAAACGTCACGTGCTGGAAGAAGAGCATCAACGCCAAGCGTTGAAGGAATTCAACAATCTGCAAAGCATGAAGGAGCTGGTGGACTGGGAGCTGTTCCGACCGCTTCTTGAAGAGGTCTTTGGTTCTCCTCGCACCCGTGGTCCGGGCCGTCGTCCCTGGGACTCTCTCCTTATCTTTCGCTCCCTTCTGTTGGGGGTGATGAACAATTGCACTACATGCTTCTTGACCGGACCTCGTTCAAGCCGTTTGCGGTCTTCGCAGCAAGGACCAAGTTCCAGACCAGAAGACGCTTTGGAAGTATCGCAACATGTTAAGCCAGTCGGGTCGTATTGACGAGTTGGTTGGGGTGTTCAAGGATCCGTTGGCCGCCCATGGCTATCGTTTGCAGACGGGGACGTTGGTGGATTCATCGGTTGTCCAGGTTCCCCGTCAGCGTAACAGCCGGGAGGAGAATGCGACGCTTAAGAGTGGTGAGGTTCCCTCGGACTGGAAAGAGCAGCCGCACAAGTTGTGTCCGCAGGACACGGAGGCACGCTGGTTCAAGAAAAAGGGTGTGTCTCATTTTGGCTATAAAAATCACATTGCGGTTGATCGGGCGACCAAGTTGATCACCCATTGGGAGGTGTCTCCGGCACATGTGCACGACAGCCAGGTATTTGAGGTTCTGTTGGATGCTCATCCTCCCAAGGGTCATGAGGTGTATGCGGACCGTGCGTATCGTTCGGAGGAAAGACTTTCTGGTTTACGGAAGAAGGGGTTCAAGCCCCGGATCACGTACAAGGCCAAGCGTGGCCAGCCTTTGCGTTCTCGTCAGATTGCGTTGACCCATTCTTATTCGAAAGTACGGTGTCGTGTTGAGCATGTTTTTGGGGCGATGAGGACTGACCGGAAGGCTTGTTCTATGACCTGTTTGGGTCTCAACCGTTCCCGGGTTTGGATTGGCTTGGGCAATCGGTGTTATATCATCAAGAGGGTGTGTTATCTGGAGCGTGCTGCCGAAGCTGTATAGGGCGCATTATGTCATCAGTGTCCAAAGGAAGGGGGAGGTGTGTGTCCTGGTGCGATCAAAGGGTGAATTGGACCAGGAAAAGTCATGAGTGACAAACATTTTACAAAAAACGGGATGTCACAGGGATAGAAAATTTAGAAAAGGGACTTTTGAAAATCGGGAAATCTCAGGCAATAGTAAAAAAAAGAGGTGCCCTAATGACACTTTCTGGCCTACAAAACAATTGGGAAAAGTGCACGCTTTTAGGAGCACTTATCACGTAATCTTTGTTCATTTTTAATATCAAATAAGAAGGACAAATCTGCGATTGAAGACATATGAATTGCTGAAAGGAACCCCTTGTATCTCAAATCACCTTTTCTGAAAGCACCCCTTTTTCCATGAAATTTTTCCTTGACTCTATTTTTTAGTATCGTTATAAATTTTTAGTAATACTAAAAAAGGATAAGGATTGTGGGATCAACTTCAGCTCAAATGGCGCAAGAACATAACTTGGAGCCCATCGGAATAAAAGTCAGAGATCGTCGAAGGGAGTTGGGGCTAACCCTTCAGGAAATTGCCGATGCAACCAATTTGTCGGTTGGCTTTATATCTCAACTTGAAAGAGATCTGACAGCACCATCATTGTCTTCCCTGGCCACGATTGCGAGAGTGCTCAAGGCTGAAATCGCTGATTTTTTGGTAGTACCAGGAGGTGATTCGTCCCTGACAAGATTGAATAAACGAGAACCATACACCTTAAATCAAGGATCGCTGATATACGAGAGGTTAACTTCCAAGTTTCCAGGTCATGTTCTAAGTGGTGTCATCATGAAGGAGGAACCTGGGCATAGAAGTCCTCCAATGTGCCATGAGGGCGAAGAGTTTTTCTTTGTCCTTGAAGGCTCCATTACATGCGAAGTCGGAGGTGAAAAAACGGTCTTGACACAAGGTGATTCCATCCACTTTAATTCGAATGAAATGCACTCAACCTGGAACCACACCCTTGAGACGGCAAGTATCCTGGTCATTTGCACCATGGATATCTTCGGTGATACCGACAGTACTCAAATTGAGCCGCAGGGCTCAAAGAGAGAAAAGGGGCGAAATGAGACCTGATCATTTCCCCACAACGATAGTAGGAGAGGAAAGAAGATGCATAGATTAACCAAATTATTATTGACAACATCCCTTGTCGCCTTTGCAGGGTTATCTGCCTATGCCGAGAAGGTCCTGAGACTTGATGAAGTTGCCGTAGGCGAACTGGATCCGGCCAAAGCTTCGGATTATGCAGATACGATACTTATGTTTAATGTGTATGATACACTGGTAATACCTCGGCAGGGAGGACCGGGGTTAGTCCCTCACCTTGCCGCAAGTTGGGAAGGTGAGGGTACGAGTTATACCTTCAAAATGAGGGACGATGTCCAATTCCAAAGTGGAAACCCCTTAAGAGCGGAAGATGTCGTGTTTTCTTTTGAAAGAATGCAGACCATAGCCCAGGGTTTGTCGTTTCTCTTTGTCAGTGTCGACTCGGTTGAGGTGGTGGATGGGAACAGTGTCAAATTTACCTTGGCAGAACCTTATGCCCCCTTTATCTCTTCATTGGTAAGGTTACCCATCGTCGATAAGAAACTTGTCATGGAAAATCTTGGGGAAGGCGACGGTGAAATGGGCGATTGGGGGCAGGCTTTCCTATCTTCCAATGGTGCGGGGACAGGTGCTTATATCGTCACCTCTCACAATCCACAGGAAGAAACGGTCATGGTGAAGAACCCCAATTATTTCTTGGGTATTGGCGAAGATGCGCCCGACACGGTCCGCTTGCGTTATGGCCTCGAAGCAGCGACGGTCAGAACTTTGATGGCCCAAGGTGAGCACGACATAACGTCGCAATGGTTGCCGCCTGAGGTTATGCGGGCCCTTGTCGAAGATGGCAACCAGTTTCTGACCGAAGGAGGAACGGGGGCGTTTTATTTCAAGTTGAACACCCAGAAACCACCCTTGGATGATGTTAATTGCCGCATGGCTCTGGCCAATGCCTTTGACTATGAATCTGTCCTCAAGCTCATAGCTATAACGGATGAAGTCTCAAGTGGTACAGGCTCTACCGGAGCCATACCTGTAGGCATGTTTGGCTCCAATCCGGCTGGCAATGAGCAGCAAAGGGATTTGGATGCCGCCAGCCAAAATCTTGCTGATTGTGCGTACGATCCCAATGAGTTCGAGATCGAAATCACCTGGATTGCCGAAGTCCCGCTTGAAGAAAGACTGGCTTTGCTGTTTCAGGCCAACCTTTCCGAAATTGGTATAAAATCAACCATCACCAAGGTACCATGGGCTCTCTTTTCGAGTTCAGTGAATGATCCTGTCAACACACCACATGTATCCCAGATATTTGTAACAGCCGTAACAGGTGATCCTGATACTCTTCTATATGGCATGTATCATTCCACCAAGGCTGGATCCTGGCAGTCGCCTGAGCATTTGAATGATGCAGAAGTGGACAGGCTCCTGGACCTTGGTCGTACAGGTGCAAGTGACGAAGCGAGAGAAGAAGCCTATTCCGCCTTGAACGACAGGCTCTTAGCCATAGCCCCGTCAATTTATGGTTTCGATCGACAATCGGTCTTTGTGGCAAGACCCAACATTAACATACCCGCTTTGACTGATCCTGATTATGCCTTTGGGCTTGATACAATGGGTTTCGCTTTCCGCCTCATGGCAATCGAATAAACCAATACATAGCACCAACCCATGACAAGTGGGTTGGTGTACCCGATTTGGATGTAACAACCTGTGGAACATGTATTTGATCTCTTGATAAGAAGGATATGGTTATCCCTTCTTGTCCTGGTGGGTGTTTCTGTTTTAATCTTTCTGATCGCAAGGGTTATCCCTGGAGATCCTGCTCGAATTGCACTTGGTCCCAATGCCACGGATGAACAGGTTTTTAAACTCAGAGGCGAACTCCACCTGGATGAACCCATCTGGAAACAGTATGGTTATTTCGCCCGTGATCTCGTTCATGGTGATTTGGGAACGTCACTCTATACCAACCGGCCAGTTGTCGAGGATATAATCCAATTTCTACCCGCCACATTGGAACTGGTCATTGCCGCCGGTATCTTGATGGTACTGATTGGCTTGCCCCTCGGTATAATTTCAGCCAAATACGAAGGACGCTTTCTGGACAATCTCATACGGGTAATTGCACTCCTTGGTGTTTCGGCACCAAGTTTCGTCTGGGCAGTTATCCTCATGTTGTTGTTCGCCTTTTTTCTCCCGCTTTTTCCCATTGCCGGAAGGATAGATACCGATTATGACATAGTTCGAACAACAGGGTTTCTCTTGATTGACACTCTCTTGATGGGTAATTTGGAGGCTTTCACCAATGCTCTTTGGCATTTGTTTTTGCCTGCTTTTGCCCTTGCCTTATCGGGTATCGGTCAGGCTGCGAGACTCACGCGAGCCAACATGACCGAAACCTATCGTAAGCCCTATATAGAAATGGCCGATTCCTATGGCTTCCCCAAATGGCGTATAGCCCGCAAGTATGCTTTCAAGCCATCCCTGATACCATCCTTGACCATTATTGGACTGGATTTTGCTGCCATGCTGGGAAATGCCTTTCTCGTGGAAGCCATATTTGCTTGGCCGGGTCTGTCAAGATATGGTGTGGCCGTCATTCTCAGGAAAGACTTGAATGCGATCATCGGAACGGTCCTGATCATCTCGGCAGCATTTCTGATTGCCAATCTTGTCGTTGACTTGTTGATAGCAATTCTTAACCCGAGGATCAGACATGGAAGATAAGAGACGTGCAAAGAACAGCTAAAATAATCTTGTCGAAGCCCCTTTCAATCATAGGGGTCATTCTGATTGCTCTCGTTATTCTCTCGGCCCTCTTCGCTGACTTTATTACACCATTTCCATCACATCGCGGAACCGTTGTTGACTTCAGCAACTTCAACCAACCTCCAGGCTGGCCTAATATCATGGGAACAGATCTTGTCGGCAGGGACTTGTTTACCAGAATCATCTACGCCTACAGAATATCCCTTATCCTCGGCATTGTGGTTCTCCTCCTTGCCGTTCCCCTGGGTGTAACTGTGGGATTGATGGCAGGATATATGGGTCGAAAAGTCAGATTTGTTCTGATGCGTATGACAGAAGTCTTTCTGTCTATTCCGCCGTTGGTTCTGGCTATGTCGATAATGGGGGTCCTGGAACCAACCCTGATCAATGGCATGATGGCTGTAACAGTCATGTGGTGGCCTTGGTATTCGCGTCTTGTCTATAACCTGACACTCGCTGAAAAAGAAGAAGGATATGTCTTGGCCGCCGAGGTTATTGGAGCGTCGAAACTCCATATCATGTTTATCGAAATTCTCCCCAATTGTTTTCCCGCCATTCTTACCAAAATGACGCTGGACCTTGGGTTTGTCATTTTGATTGCCTCATCCCTGTCGTTTTTGGGACTTGGGGTACAGCCTCCCACGCCAGATCTTGGGTCCATGGTGGCTGAAGGAGCAAGGTATCTTCCTGATTCCTGGTGGTTGACCGTATTCCCTGGGCTGGCCATTCTGGTGGCAGTATTTGGCTTTAATCTCCTGGGGGACGCCATGCGTGAAGTTCTGGGCACCCACCAATGAAAAATCTTACCCTCGAAATCATTAGACTCTCATTGACATTTGAAGGTCTCATGGAAACCAACCAGGTTCTCCATGAGATATCCCTCAATATTGCACCTAAGGAAAAAGTGGCACTTGTCGGTGAATCTGGGTCCGGCAAGTCGGTAACCGCAAGGTTAATCCTCGGTTTGCTGCAATCCCGGGCAAAAACAAAAATACAAGGTGCAATAAGGTTTGAAGGTCAGGAATTTGGCTGGATAACTGAAAAGGAAAGAGACCAGTTAAGAGGAACCAGAATGTCAATGATATTTCAGGATCCAGTCTCAGCCCTTAATCCCGTGTACAACATAGAAACCCAGTTTCATGAAGTCTTGCGCAGAAAGTACCCTCTGATAACCAGAAGACAAGTTCGCAAGGAAGCCATCAAAATCCTTGAAGATGTCCACATCGTTCACCCTGAGCGCGTGTTGAAGTCCTTTCCGTTTCAACTCTCTGGCGGGATGAACCAAAGGGTTATGATCGCCATGGGTTTGATCAACAAGCCAACCTTGTTGATTGCCGATGAACCAGGAACAGCCCTGGATGTTACTGTTCAGGATCAAACCCTTCATCTCATGCAGGAAATGGTGGCAAAACGAGAAACCTCGGTCTTTCTGATTTCGCACAATCTGGGTGTGGTCCGAGAGTTCTCTGACCGACTGTATGTGATCTATCAGGGGAGGATTGTTGAAGAAGGGAAAACGGAAGATGTGTTTGCCGACCCAAGACACCCTTACACCAAGGCCTTGCTTGCCGCTGTTCCTGGTATAACAAGTGGTAATACGATTGCCGATGTCATAAATGATACATCGGCCTTTCGTGCTCCAAAAGAAGTGCATTAAGGCAAGAAGCAGATGACAACCCCTTTGCTTGAAGTCAAAAATCTCGCTAAGGTCTTTAAGCAGGATGGCTTTGAAATCAACGCTGTCCGAGATTTCTCGGTGAGTGTGAAGAAGGGGGATTGTCTGGCGATTGTAGGTGAATCCGGCTCCGGCAAAAGCACGATTGCCAACATGATCCTCGGCGTCCATCCGCCAACCTCTGGTGAAATCCATTTCAAGGGTAAGCCACTCTCTCCAAGGCGCAGAAAAAACGAGCGTAGAGTCCTCCAGCTGGTTCAACAAAATCCATACTCTTCCATCAATCCAAGCCGGCGTATTGGTGCAACTCTCAAATTACCCTTAAAAGTACATGGCATTGGTTCAAGTCAAGATCGACCAGGGAGAGTGGAGGAACTGCTGGCGGAAGTAGGACTGCCAGCCAGCTATGCCCGTAGAGCACCTTCAACCTTGTCAGGCGGACAATGCCAACGAGTGGCCATTGCCCGTGCATTGGCAAGTCAACCGGAATTGATTGTTCTTGATGAACCAACCTCGGCCCTTGATGTCCTTGTCCAGGCC
The DNA here is from genome assembly GCA_022822495.1 of Paracoccaceae bacterium. Classification (GTDB taxonomy): domain Bacteria; phylum Pseudomonadota; class Alphaproteobacteria; order Rhodobacterales; family Rhodobacteraceae; genus MPNP01. The sequence goes on from JAJEBQ010000051.1 coordinate 31,157, forward strand.
AGGGTACTGATACTCTTGCAGGAGTTACAGTCCAAAAGAGATTTGACTTATATTTTTATTACCCATGATTTGGCTGTTGTTCGCAACATGGCCGATAGGGTTGCAGTCATGCGAGATGGTCAACTGCTGGAACTCAATCCCACCGGAAAAATCTTCGAAAATCCAGACCACAACTACACAAGGAGCCTTATAAGTGCATCTCCGGTTATTACCAAAAAGGAGATCAAACTGAGAGAAAAATTAAAAGCTGGATTGGTGAGGGAAAGATAATGATGATGGAAGAATTGAACCGATTGATAAAAGTTCGAAACAACAATCCCGCGGAATTATTTGCGGAGTTGGAAAAAATCGCCAGTTCCCGGCTTCCCATCAAACTTTTTTCGGTAATGGAAATTGATTTTCAAAAAGATGAAGCTCGTCGTATCTATACGAACTCCCCTGAGGTTTATCCTGTGTCGGGTACGAAACCCATCCCCGAAAATGATTGGGCTGATACAGTCATCAAGCGGAAGAAGATATTTGTTGCCAACGATTACCTAACCCTCAAGCAAACCTTTCCTGATCATGAGGTGATCAAATCCCTTGGCTGTGAGGCCATTATCAATGTCCCCATCACAATTGAGGAAGATATCCTTGGGACCTTGAACATCTTGGGACCGGAAGGTGCGTACCCCCCTGATATCATCCCCTTTGCCGAAGATCTCAAAATCCTCGGCGCATTATGTTTTTTATTCAATGAGTCTATTAAGAATGGATGAAACTATGGTAAATACGACAATACGAGTTGCCACCGATGTTGGTGGTACTTTTACCGATCTGGTCTGTTTCGAATATGACAATGAAACAGGCCAGTCAAGGGTTAAAACAGCCAAATCGACAACCACGCCTCCTGATTACGAAACGGGCATGATCAATGTCATCGAAAAGGCTCAAGTCGATCTTGCCAGAGTAAATTTTCTGGCTCATGGTACAACCGTGGTCATTAATGCTTTGACCGAAAGGAAGGGTGTCAAGGTCGGTTTGATTACAACCGAAGGCTTTCGTGATACATTGGAAATTGCCAGGGGCAATCGGCCAGACTTTTTTAACTTGCATTACGAGAAACCACCCCCCTTCGTTCCACGTTATTTGCGCCAGGAACTACCTGGCCGCATGAGCTATAGGGGTGAGGAAATGCGCCCCCTCCAGCTGGAAGGTCTCAAAGATATCCTGGATACCTTTAAAGCGGAAGGGGTTGAAGCCATAGCCATCAGTTATCTGCACTCCTATGCCAATCCTGTCCATGAAGTAGCAACGGAAAGAGAAGTCAGAAAAATCTGGCCTGAAGTCAGGGTGGTATCCTCCCACAGTATTGCCAGGGAATGGCGTGAGTATGAACGAACCAATACGGCAGTGCTCTCGGCTTATGTCCAGCCTGTCGCTGAAGGCTATTTGCAACGCCTGGACACAAAACTCAAGATCAATGGCTTTAAAGGTAGCCCTTATGTCATGCAGTCCAATTGTGGAGTGGATACACTTGAGGCCATAGCCCGAACACCTATCACCATGATAGAATCAGGTCCATCTTCGGGGATCTGGGGAGCGGCCGAATTGGGCAAGTTGATAGGGGACCCCAATGTTCTGGCTTTGGACATCGGCGGCACAACAGCCAAATGCTCCCTGATTGAAAACGGGAACATAAAAATAGTAACGGACTACTGGATTGAAAAAAGCCGCAAATCATCAGGGTACCCCGTGATGGTTCCGGTTGTAGATCTCGTGGAGATAGGGAATGGCGGTGGTTCCATTGCCTGGGTCGATGATTATGGCAAGTTGCATGTGGGACCCCAATCAGCAGGAGCCATACCAGGTCCTGCCGGCTACGGTAAAGGTGGCACGGAAGCAACAACAACCGATGCCAATCTCCTTTTGGGTCGTATCAACAAGGATTATTTCTGCGGTGGTGAGATTATTGCCGATATGGCCAATGTCAATAAAGCTGTTGGGGCCATTGGCAAAAAACTCGGTGTTAATGCTCAGGAAGCGGCACGAGGGATAATACGCATCGCCAATAACAACATGGTCAATGCCTTGAAACTAGTCTCCTTGAACCGCGGGTTTGATCCAAGGGATTTCACGCTTGTGGCCTTTGGAGGCGGTGGGGGAATGCATGCCGTGGCACTTGCCCAGGAGTTGGGTGTCGGCAAGATTATCATACCAGCCAATGCCTCGGTGTTTTCAGCCTGGGGCATGACCATGTCCGACTTACGACGTGATTACTTTGTAACCTGCCTTACCGATCTAAATGAAGAAACAGCCGCCGAGATTGAAAAAACCTTTCAGACAGCAGAGACAAATGCCTTAAAGCAGTTTGCCACTGAAAATATCCACCATGATGAGATCTCCTTCACTCGCCTTGCGAAATTCAGGTATCAGAATCAGGAGCACACAACGGAAGTGGAACTTGAGGGCAAAATCACGGGGGACAAGATTTCGGCCATCGTTGATAATTTCAAGCACATTTATGAACGCGAATACACTTATCGCCTTGATGCCCCGGTTGAAATGGTCGGTATCCATCTCGTTGCAGTGGCTGAAGTTGGTAAACCATCCTTACCCTTACGGCCAAAAACAGGTCGGGATGTGACCACAGCCATCAAGTCCAGACGTTCAGTGGATTATGCGCTGGAAGGGGTCCATGACACAACCATCTATGATGGTAAGAAACTTGAACCCGGCATGATGTTGAAGGGACCCGCCATTATAGAAGAGGAGGGGACCACCACAGTTGTGCACCCTGGAAATGAGACCCTAGTTGATGACTATGGCAATTACATAATCACGATATGAAGGAAGGAGAGTGTCATGACCGAAACTGATCCAATCACCATCGAAATCATCCAGAACTCCTTGCAGGCAGCAGCTGACGAGATGTTTGCCGCCATGCGCAAGACTGCCATGAGTTCGATTATCTATGAAGTCCTTGACATGGGTACAGGCATCATGGATCCACAAGGAGAAATTGCCGGTTCAGGTGCAGGCATACCTGCCTTTGTTGGTGTTCTTGATAAATCCGTTAAGGTCATAATTGATAAATTCGATCAGCCCGGCGCTGTTGAACCAGGTGATGTGTTTGCAACCAATGATCCCTATTACGGTGGAGTTACTCATCTCAATGATATTGTTGTCATCATGCCGGTCTTTGCCGAAGGTGAGCTCATAGCCTGGTGTGCCAATATCGCCCATAACTCCGATGTTGGTGGCATGGCACCTGGCTCCCTAACCGGAGAAGCAACCAGCATCTTTCAGGAAGGACTAAGACTGCCTGCCGTCAAGATTATCTCCAAAGGCAAACCAATAACGCCTGTCATGGAAGTCATCAAAGTGAACTCCCGAATGCCAGATGTGCTTGAAGGTGACCTCTGGGCTGCCATTGCCTCGGTCAGAATTGGTGAACGACGATTAATGGCTATAGCCGAAAAGTACGGTACTCAAACTTTCGCCAAGGCTGTGGAAGCGTTCATGGATTATGGTGAAAGAGTTTCAAGACGTGAGTTGGCCAAGCTGCCCAAAGGCGTCTATGAACTGACAGAAGAGCAGGACAATGGCCAGTTTTACAATGTCAAGATAACCATAACCGAAGACAAGTTTACGGTGGATCTGAGAGACAATCCCGATCAGCTTGATGGTCCTCTGAACACCAGTAGGGATGGCGTTATGGTGGCCGTCCAGATGATCTTTAAGTCGCTGACGGATCCTTATTCACCTGCCAATGGTGGATCGTTTCGACCAATTGAGCTCCTGACTCGCGAAGGGACTGTGTTTCATGCCAGGGAACCCGCCCCTTTGGGCTTTTATTACGAAATCGAATTACGTGTTTATGATGTCATGTGGCGGTGTTTGGCCCAGCACATGCCGGAACGACTTGCGGCAGGGCATTTTGCATCGGTCTGTGGGACCTTTATTGGTGGTATCCACCCGGATACAGGCAGGCAATACACAGTCATAGAACCACAATTGGGCGGCTGGGGTGCAAGCCAGTCGGGGGATGGGAACTCGGGCATGTTTTGTGGTTTCCATGGCGAAACCTATAATTGCCCAGCCGAGATCAACGAAGCCCGTAACGGGCTTATTGTTGATCAGATGGCTTTGAATATCAGTGAGGGTGGTGAAGGTAAACACATGGGAGGACGCGGTATCGTCCTCGACTATAGGGTCAGGGCCGATAACGGCTTTTTGACCGCAGGTTATACAAGATCAAAGTTTCCAGCCTGGGGACTGGATGGCGGCCATGATGGCTCACCCAATTATATTGAATTCAGACCGGTTGAAGGTGACATACAAACCTTTTCAGCCATTTCGGGTTTGACCACTCAAAAAGATGATGTCATCAGGGTCTACACAGGTAATGGTGGTGGCCTTGGCAACCCAAGAGAACGGGATAGGAATCTCGTTCACCAGGATCTCAAGAATGAATTGATTAGCCCAAGCCAGGCCAGAGATGTGTTTGGTCTCAAGGCCTAGGGATGAACAGAATTTGATAAGAAAGGAGAAGAATTATGACAGAAACGAGACCTCTAAAGATAATGTACCTAAACCCTGTGGGCATATCTGACTATGATGCTGTCTTTGCAGATATGGCCAGAGACTACAAACTGCCAGGGACAGAAGTGCATATAACATCCCTCAAGGAATCAGATGGTGGCTTTACCCATATTGAGTACCGATCCTACGAAGCGATTGTTACCACAGGCATCATCAGAGCCACAAGAGCGGCAGCCCTTGAGGGCTTTGATGCTCTGGCCATCGGCTGTTTTTATGACACGGCCCTCCATGATGCAAGAGAAGTCTCGGGGGAAATGATTGTAACGGCTCCCTGTATGGCATCATTGGAAATTGCGTGCAGTCTGGCCAACAGGTTTGGGGTTATCGTTGGTCGAAGAAAATGGGTCAACCAGATGACCGCAACTGTAAGAGATAACGGTAGAGAGGAACAACTCAGTGGTTTTTATCATGTTGAGTTGGGAGTTAATGAATTTCTTGTTGATCATACAAAGACAGAACGCTTACTGACTGAAGCAGGGCGTAAGGCAGTTGAGGAAGATTATGCCGAAGCGATAATCCTTGGTTGCACGTTGGAACTCGGTTTCTTTCGTTCCCTGACAGCAACCCTTGGTGTTCCTGTTATTGATCCCTCCATAGCTGCTCTCAAAAGAGCTGAATATGGAGCTCTTTTGAAACAACAATGCGGTTGGATCCCCAGCCGAAAATGGTCGTGTGAACCACCTCCAGAGGAAGAGTTGAAACGGTTTGGTATCATTGATGATGGGGATGTCTTTGGCAACAGGTTGATTGTTCCTTTAGAGGAAGGAAAAAATTAGGGTGCCAGGAGTATCCTTGTGACAAAAAAACAAGCCCTCAAGGTCATGTATCTAAGACCTGTTGGGACTCCGACCTTTGATGACTTGTTTGCGGATATGGTCAGGACTTACAAGCAACCTGCAAGCGAGGTCCACATAACATCTCTGAAACCATCTGATGGTGGCTTTACCCATATCGAATACCGCTCTTATGAAGCTGTCATAACAAGAGGGATTGTCCGAGGAGCAAGGGTTGCTGCCAGGGAAGGGTTTGATGCCGTTGCCTTAAGTTGCTTTTATGATACTGGTTTGGAAGATGCAAGGGAGATCTCGGGCACCACCCCGGTGACGGCACCTTGTCAGGCTTCAGTGGAGATTGCCTGTAGTCTGGCCAACAGATTTGGTGTCATTGTCGGTCGCAGAAAATGGGTTAACCAAATGGCGGCAACCATCAGGGCCTATGGCAGGCACGATCAATTGAGTGGTTTTTACCATGTCGGTCTTGGGGTAAATGACTTTCAAGAAAATAGGGAACGCACAGAAGAGTTGCTGCTAATGGCTTGTCGTCGTGCTGTGGAAAAGGATTTTGCCGAAGCGATCATTCTGGGTTGTACAAGGGAAGTGGGATTTTACCAAAGCCTTGCCAGCGAACTGGGGGTTCCGGTCATTGATCCTTCGATTGCGGCTCTCAAAAGAGCTGAATATTTAGCACAACTGAAACGGCAATGTGGCTGGATCCCCAGCCGAAAATGGTCGTGTGAAGTGCCCGCTGAGGAGGAGATCGAACAGTTTGGTATCATCAATGACGAGGATGTGTTTGGTAACCGAATTGTGATTGAGGCATCTTGAGTATGAATGGCTATGGAGGAAATTAGAATATGAAAGACAGAACCACCAGGAGATTGGCTAAGGTTAGAGCCAGTATGCAAGCTACCGGGACACAATTGGTCGCTTTGGGACCGGGTGCCCACATGCAATGGATTCTGGGGTTTCATCCCCATCCTGACGAAAGGCCTTGTCTTCTGTTGATCGGTGACGAAAGAGAAGCGTTTCTGATGCCCTCCCTGAACGCGGAGGACACAAGACAAAGAAGCACTATCGTCTGCCATCCCTGGTCCGATGATGAGGGACCTGTGAAGGCCTTGATTTCTGCCCTTGATGATGTGGGGGCTAGAGACGTCAAAAGCATGGTTTTGGATGAAACCATGCGGGCTGACTTTGCCATGTTATTGGTTGATCACCTCACTTTGACCAGGAGAAGTTTCACGGAAAAGACAGTTGGTGCACTCAGAATGCGCAAGGATGTTGAAGAATATCGAAGCCTGAAGGAAAATGCCGCCATTGCCGATCAGGCTATGCAAAGAGGGTTTGATGCCTTAAAAGAGGGCAGGTCTGAGTTGGATATTGCAGCAGTCATTCAAAGTCAATTCAAGGCTCAAAAGGCTGAGATGAAGTTTGCCATAGTTGCCAGTGGACCAAATGGTGCCTTGCCTCACCATAAGACCGGTAACAGGAAACTTACTGAAGGAGAGCCTATCGTGATGGATATAGGAGGGCAGAAAGGGGAATATTTCAGCGACATAACCCGCCTTGCCGTTTTGGGGAATCCTTCCGACGAGATCCGTAAAGTTCACGATATTGTTGACCGGGCTGTCAGGAATGCACTTGCAACTGCCAGACCGGGCATAAAGGCAATGGAAGTTGACAACGCTGCTCGCAGTATCATTGCCAAAGCAGGTTATGGCGACTTTTTTGTTCACAGGACAGGTCATGGTTTGGGAATTGAAGTTCATGAACCGCCGTATATTTCGGCCTCGTCTGAAACCATTCTGGAAACCGGTATGGTTTTCTCGATTGAGCCGGGCATATATCTTCCCGGCAGATTTGGCGTCAGGTTGGAAGAGATTGTCATTCTCAGGGAAGACGGACCAGAAATACTATCCTCATTGCCCAGGGACATCTTCAGCCTTTGATCATGTCCAAAGACCCCATCACCATATCTGTTATTCAAGCTGGTCTGGTTGCCGCTGCTGATGAGATGTTTGAAACGCTTAGGAAAACCTCCATGAGCCCCATCATCTATGAGGTATTGGATGTGGGCACAGGGATTACAGACAAGCACGGCAACCTGATAGGGTCGGGGGCAGGCATACCAACTTTTGTTGGTATACTTGATAAGGCCGTAAAGAAAATTATCGACATCCATGGTTTGGACAATGTCAATGAGGGTGACTTGTTTATAACCAATGATCCCTATTATGGGGGTGTTACCCACCTGAACGATGTCGTGGTCTCGTTACCTGTTTTTCACAAGGGTGCATGCATCGCCTGGGCCTCTTCCATAGGACATTGGTCGGATGTGGGAGGTTCAACACCTGGGTCAATGTCCACGAGGGTTGTTGAAATCATACAGGAAGGATTACGATTGCCGGCTGTAAAATTGTTTGAACGTGGGGTGTTGGTAACCTCCCTTATGGACATCATTACCTGCAACTCCCGACTACCGGAAATTACCAGAGGTGATCTCTGGTCTCAAATTTCGGCTAGTCGCAGAGCAGGTAAACGAATTGTCGAACTGATCAGAACCTATGGGGTTGATTATTACGAACTTGCCTTGGGAGATTTATTTAAGGAGGGGGAAGCACGTGCCAAAAGAGGTCTTTTGAATCTACCCAAGGGTAGGTTTGAGGCTTCGGAAAGACAGGAAAACAATGATCTCTGGACAGTTGTAGTTACGATTTCAGATAAGGAATTTATTGTTGATCTATCCGACAATCCTCCCCAAAAAGCGGGCCCCTATAATACCAGCCGTGATGGCGCTGTTATTTCCTCACAAATGATTTTTAAGGCCTTGACCGATCCTCACCTGTTTTGCAATGAAGGGTCCTTTAAACCCCTCAAGGTCATAACATCTCCGGGGAGTATCTTTGAAGCGATTGGGCCAGCTCCTCATGGGTATTATTTTGAAACCCGGATAAGGCTATATGATCTGTTGTGGCAATGTATGGCCAAGGCTATGCCGGATAAACTTCCTGCTGGCCATTTTGGTTCCATCTGTGGAACGGTCATTGCCGGTGTTCATCCGGACACTGGCCGAAAGTTTACCATGGTAGAACCCCAGATGGGTGGTTGGGGTGCCACCTCCACCAGAAATGGTTTGAACTGCATGTACTCACTAAGCCATGGCGAAACTTATGTTTGCCCAGTGGAGATATGTGAGGCCAGATATGGCTTTGAAGTTGGTTGGAAGAAAATTCTTAATGATCACACTGGCTTGGGGCAGTTTGAAGGAGGTAAGGGTTTGTCAACCTCCTATCGGATGAGAGCTAAGGCGATCGTCTCGGCTGGATACAGTCGAAGTAAAATCCCGGTCTGGGGGTTGAACGGTGGTTACCCCGGAGGGACAAACCGGTTCAATCATTACAAGTTGGGTAGGGATCCTACCCAATACTCCTTTGTGAGTGATCTGGAAGTTGATGAAGGTGATGAAATCGTAATAGAAACGGCCAAGGGAGGGGGCTGGGGTACGCCTAGATCAAAGGATCATTAATCACAAGAACGAACTTGTCAGAAATATCGCAGCTAATAAACAAGTTCTGCTTGTTAGTTATAACTATTTGTTTTCAGACCGTTCTTCATACCCTTGGACAAACTTTTCAAGCTCTTC
>JAJEBQ010000009.1 GCA_022822495.1 Paracoccaceae bacterium
CCGTGGCTGGGCCCTGAAAGCGTGGAACCGGTGGCTGAGCTGGGCGATGCGGTGTCGCCTGGAACCGATGAAGGAGGTTGCCCGCATGGTCAAGACGCATCTGTGGGGGATCATCAATGCCGTTGTCTTGAAGGTCAGCAATGGTCCGGCGGAAAGTCTCAACAGCCGGATTAAGATGCTCAAAGTGAAAAGCAGGGGGTATCGGAACAAGGAGCGGTTCATGACCGACATCTATTTCCATTTGGGCGGTCTGGACCTCTATCCCGAGGGTGTCAAAAGATGAATTGCCCACTAAATAGGACGAAGAGCCAAAAATTCAAACGCCCCTTGCCGTGCAGAAACCCCAATCCCGGAGGGCATTACGGATCGGATGCAGATGCAACCCTTCAATAAGTGAGAAAAAAGTAACTTGCAAGAACCTAATGTGACTTTGGAATATAATTCCCAAAAGGATTACCTTAACCATCCATTTCTTGTTATATATTGAAACAATCGTTTAGTTGTCATTTTCCCCTAAAGTTCCTAATACAATGTGAACTATTTTAGGAAGGGACTAATGACTCAGACATCGTTGAATAACGAGGTTTCTTTTGAAGGAGAAGGCCTTCACTCCGGGAAACTTTCGCATGTCACCGTTCATTCGGCCTCCCCTGATACTGGCATCCAGTTTTTTCGAATGGATGGTGATTTCCGGGATAATTGCGTACCCGCACATTTCAGAAATGTAGTTGATACCCTCCGGTGTACGACTTTAGGAAACTCCGATGGTGTAAGAGTAAAAACCACCGAACATTTGCTTGCAGCCTTGGTAGCATGTGGAATTAGAAATGCCAAAATTGAGATTTCTGGCGAAGAGGTCCCAGCCCTTGATGGCAGTGCCAGAACTTTTGTCAAAAAATTTCTGCAAACTGGTTTAACAGACCAGGAGGCTCCCCAAAAAATAATCAGGGTTCTTAAGCGGGTAACATGGGCGGATACCAAGAGTGATGCTTTTGTTTCACTGTATCCCTCAGATTCATTTGAAATGGAATTTACCATTGAGTATCCCCTACCTATCGGGACACAAAGCAAGAAAACCAGCCTTGTTAATGGTTCGGTTGTAACCTCCCTGAGTTCTTCCCGGACATTTTGTTTAAATAGCGAAATTGAATACCTATGGTCCAAGGGGCTTGGTTTGGGAGGCAATTACAATAATGTGGCTGTACTTGATGAAGTAAGCAACAAATACTTGTTTCCTCTTCGCCAACCAGATGAACCAGTAAGTCACAAGATGCTTGATGCTGTAGGAGATTTGTCGCTCTCGGGTTATCCCATTCTGAGCCGATTCGTCGGATACAAAACAGGTCATCATGCCAATATAGAAGTATTGCGAGAATTATTTTCTGATCCAGAGAATTATGAAATAGTTGAAGCTTCAGAAGCTATTTCCTCACAACTCCCAGGTATGAAAGCCAAGCTCTCCGATTTACCACAAATTTAAGACCTGCTCTCGCCGAAAGTGGAGGTAAAAACGGGGTAACTTAACTCCATGGTGAGGTGTTAATCTAGTAGCTTCAAAAAAAATCCTTAAATAATGGTAATGAAATAAATTCTATGATGACAATCCGGTCAAAATTGGTAGGATTTCTGCCAAGCGTAGTTTGGTAGAATCCGAAGAGAATGGGAAGTGTTGGGTAAAGGAAGTTTAATGATACCAAGATTTCGACTACTAATTCTGGTAATTATCAGTTTCAGCCTGCTATTTGGTTGCGGTAGAAAGGAAAATGATCCTGAAATTGAAGATTTTAGTGCACAACAGATATTTGAGTCTGCTTCAAGAAACCTTGGAGACAACAGATTCAGACTGGCGGCTCGAAAATTTGAGGAAATTGAAAGACTGTACCCATATTCAGATTACGCTCGTCAGGGAACACTGCAGGCGGCCTACGCGTATAACCTAGCACGAGAGTATGATTTAAGCAGGGATGCAGCTGATAGATTTTTATCTTTCTATCCAGGAGACCAAGATGCTGGTTATGCCCAATACCTGATTGCCATGAGTTATTATCACCAATTGGACCTCAAGGGAAGGGACCGAGCCATTGCCAAGAGTACACTTGATGCCTTGTTTCAGGTTGTTCAGGATTATGGCGATAGTCAATACGCCCAATCGGCAAATTTTCAAATTGATATTGTTGTTGACAGGTTGGCGATCAAAGAGATGGAAGTTGGCAGATATTATTTGAGTAAACAACATTATGGTGCAGCTATCAAGAGATTCAGCAAGGTTGTGGATAACACTTTTCTTGATGACTTTCAGATTTTGGACGAAGAAGAGGATATTAGTTTAGTTGCCGAACCAGAGCCCAAGTTTAGTGAATTATACACCAAATCTACCAGTCATGTACCAGAAGCCTTGCATCGTTTGGTGGAAGCCTATGTTTCAATAGGATTAATCTCCGAAGCTGAAGAATCTGCCGCAATACTTGCTTATAATTTCAATGATTCTGTTTGGTACAATGACGCTTATAATTTGTTACAAAATGTAGGTGCAAATGTTCCACCCGAAAGGCCAAGAGATGGTTTCTTTCGGAAGTTCAACCGCTTGACCATAAAGGGAGAATGGTTGTAGTTCAAATCCTTCAGTTAATCTTATGCTAAGGGGTATTTCATTACGAAATATCCTATTTGTTGATGAATTGGATTTGGAATTCTCGCCACAGCTCAACATCCTTTCAGGTGAAACTGGCGCTGGCAAGTCATTTTTACTGGATTCTTTGGGCTTTGCCATGGGCTTTGAATCGCCGAAAAATTTTCCGGGAAATGGCAAAACTGGCAGTGAGGTTATTGTTTGTTTTGAGGTTGAGGAAAAGAACCCGGTAAGATTATTTCTTGATGAAAGAGGTTATCAATCGGGTTCTGAATTGTTTATCAAAAGAACCTTGTCGCCGAGTGGCAGATCATTATCCTTTGTCAATAACAGCCGTTGTAACAGCGATTTTCTAAGGGAGATCGCCTTTTTCATGATCAACATTCATGGTCAGCATGATACAAGCCAACTTTTGAACAAAAAGTTTCACAAAGAACTTCTTGACAAATTTGGGAGGTATGATGAACTTCTTCAGGAAGTACAGGAAAGTTGGACCAATTACCAATCGGACTTAAAAGCCTGCCAGGAATTGGAAAATCGTATTCATGTTCTAAGCAAGGATAATGAATTCATTGAACATTCGCTGAACGAATTTCGTGACTTTGATCCCAAAAAGAACGAACACCAAAGTCTCGAAGAAAAGCGAACAGGCATGAAATTTGCTTCAAGAAATCGAGAAGCAATTGAGATTGTTGAACAGAAAATTGGTAGCGAAGGTATAACCAAAATGGCGATTGATGCCATTAATGCATTGGGAAAAATCAAGGGTGGTTCGAAGCAAGCAGTGAAAAATGTACAAGACGCTTTGGAAAGAGCTCTGGTAGAAGTTGAAGAGGCAGAAAGAACTATTGAAGAATACAAAAGCATCATGGACTTTGATCCCTATGAATTGGAAGATTTGGAAAACAGGCTGTTTGCCATTCGAGCACTTGCCAGGAAGCATAATGTCCAACCAGATGAGCTGTACGATTTTTGGCAAAGTATGGAGATTAACAGCACCGAACTCACGGAAGAGAAACAAAGGCTAATTGAGTTAGAACATTCCAAGGATACCAGTTACGAAATTTACCAGCAAAAGACGTCAATACTTACCAAGGCAAGGCAAGGTGCTGCCAGGAAACTGGATAATCTCATCGGCAATGAACTTCCTCCCCTGAAACTGGAGAATGCCGTATTTCAGACTTCAATAGAGGTGGGACCAGAAGGTCCAACGGGCAAGGATTCAATTCAGTTCTTGGCTTCTACCAACCCCGGCGTTCCCATTGGACCGATCAACAAGATTGCATCAGGAGGTGAGTTGTCTCGATTTCTCTTGGCCCTGAAAGTATGTTTAACCAATTATGACAACGATATCTGCCTGGTATTTGATGAAATTGACAGTGGGATTGGGGGCGCAACAGCTGATGCAGTCGGAAAAAAACTAATGGATATTGCCGAAAACTCACAGGTAATTACGATTACACATTCACCTCAGGTCGCCGCCTTGGGGTCGCATCATTTCAGAATTGAAAAGCGAGTAAGAGATAAAGAAACCATAATAAGTGTTGAAGTTCTGAATGAAGAGAAAAGAGTTGATGAAATCGCACGCATGTTAGCTGCGGAAAAGATTACAGAGGAAGCAAAATCTGCTGCCAGGATCCTATTGGGTCATACCATTTGATCTTGAATAAAGTCCATGCATCCTAAATTTCAGGTAGTGCCGCAGCTCTGGCAAATATCGGTCCGGGGTTGGGTGATATAATTGGCCCTACTGGAAATTATCAAAGCTTCGGGGATGTTGCCAAGTTGATACTTACCATTACAATGGCCGCGGGGATGTTGGAGTTATTGGCCGTGTATATCATTCTGACCTTGAAATTCTGGCAATCCTGGTCCAAGGCCAGTTTAACTGGGAATTTTTTACCCAAGGGTTGGTAATCTAATGGGGATACTTTTGGGGAAAATTTACTGGTTCATAAATTATTTCAGGCAAAACCACTTCCCAATTTTCTGACCGGAGTTTGCTTTGAAATTCAGGTTTGGAAAATTCCTTGCTCCAGCCCACTATTGCGAAAACACGAGCTGATTTAATTTCCATGCCATTTCTCGGTTGAAAAGACTCTGCCATCTTACCGACAAGTTGATTATTAGCATCCATAACAACCCATTTGTTATATTTCCCGAGTTTAATTTTGAGAGAATCGCCGATAGCCAAATCAGCAATTGACTTATGTATCCTATGATTGGGGCTCTTATATCCGGCAAAACTGATATTGACATTTTTGAGTGATGAGCGGTCATACTTGAAATAAAACTGTTTAGAGCAAGGTGAGAATTCAGTTGGGGAGCGGTATGTAATTGAATCAACATGTTGCAATGATTTAAATCGTTTGAATCTTGCAAGTGTAAGTGTTTTTTGTGCCCGCGTCATGGCAACATAGTACAGCCGAAGGTGTGCATCGGAATCTTCATTTTTACCATGGTTCCAATCGCCGTCCAAGATAGCCACATGATCAAACTCAAGCCCCTTTGCCCGATGGGCCGTGAGCAATAGTAGATTTTTTTGACGACGTCGAATTTCCCTACCCCACTCGACCAACCATTCGATAACTTGATCAACAGGATACTCCCCACCTCCAACTTCAAGGGCGTGTTCATCAATTGCTTGGACCAGAAGTTCTTGCCAATAATCAGGCGCCTGGGTTTCCAGCCATATTTTCATTTCTTCGTCTTTAACCAGTCTTGATTCCCTCTTTCGAAGCCAAGCAACGAAAGATCGTGTTTGCCTTAGCTGCCAAAAGTTAGGAATTTCATCTCGGGCCATTTCCACAGGAATGTTTTGAGCTTCACAAAATGACTGTATTGGAGCAAGAGATTCCCATTTCCGGGCAATAACAGCGCAACGAGACCAGTCCCAATTGGGATCAAGCCTGGACATTCGAAGGAGTTCTTCCATAACCACCCTGGCTTGGAAAACCCTATCATTCTGCTCCAATTGCAAGATTTGTACCCGTCCCTTAGAAACAACATCCAAATCAGTCCAAACTCCCCCAGGTGCATCTTTTATACGTGATTTGTTCACTTGAATTGGATGGTTAACCTTCATGCGCTCGCGAGCACTTTGAATTATAATGTTTGACGCATTCACAATATTATGAGTAGACCGATAATTTTCGGTCAGGTACCTGAGTTTTGCATTGTAGTCGGTTTCAAATTTTCTTATGAATTCAACGGATGCGCCCTGGAAGGAGTAGATGTTCTGGTCATCGTCTCCTACTGCAAACAAGGTGAGTTTGCTTTCATGGTCTTGAAGTGATCTCCCGGCAAGGGCAGAAATCAATTCATACTGCTCCTTGTCAATATCCTGATATTCATCAACTAGTATCCAGCGAAAACCCCTCAACAACCTTTCTCTTTGATCATCAGCCTCATCAGCATCCAACTCTTTTCCGTTGAGCAAGTCAGTTGCAAGACGTAGTGAATCCTTGAATAAATTTATGTTATCCGTTTCATCCTGATCGGCAAAACTGATTCCAGCCAAACGCATCGCAAGGGAATGACAAGTTAAAACAGTAACTCCTTGGGCATCTTCCCCAATCAATTCCTTGAGTCTTTGACGAATCTCAATAGATGCATGCCGATTGTAAGTCAGGGCAATAATTCCTCTTGGATTTTCCCTTCTAACACGAATGAGATAGGCAATTCGATGGACCAAAACCCGGGTTTTCCCTGAACCGGGACCAGCAAGTACGAGTACATTGGTATCTTCACGGTCATCTGCAACAATTTGTTGTTGAATGGGGTTCTTTAGATCTTCAACGATTGCTTTCCAAGATTCGGGTGTGGTTTGCCGATAAATCTCCTTGTTCCGGCCAGGAAGCCAACAAGACAGGAACATTTTCTCCCCCATCGAAAAATAATCCTTTGCCAACAGCAATGCTTCCCTCATATCCTCCAAGCCCTTGGTTGCAAATTCCTTGATGACATGGATTTGTAAAACCTGGCCCTTGTAGTGAAGGTCCAAAGCTGTAAAATCAGCCTTGACGAAGTGTCTACGTTCGTCTTTTTTCATCCGTATTGTCATTGCAGGTCGAAATATTGCCAACCCTTTGTTGAGGCGGATCACTTCCATTTCGTGTAACCACAATAGAGAACTATCTAAAAGTTTGCTAAGATCTTTGACATGTGCCGTTAGAACTAGGTCTGATTTGATTGCCCTCAACAGGTTTCCGATCGTTGTTTCGGTCAACACATCTTTCCCTCGTGAACCTTTTGGTAGAAGATCAATAAGGTGCTTCAATAAAATCTTGGCAGCGTCATGACGATACCGAGCATTTTTTTCCAGCTGTTCCCAACTGCATTCCAGTTTGATGCTTACCATTTCCGAATTTAATTTTCTTGTAGTCAGGCTACGAACAGTTTCATCACTATGGGAAGGGACATCATCGCGTATTCTCCTGATAATTCGCAATAAGCGTTCAGGGAGTGGATTTTGCAGGTTTTGTTTTCGAAGGGTTGAAGATGCATGTCGCAAATGGAGTATCGTTTTATCTCCTCGACCGATATCCGGTGCTGCTTCACGCATTTGCGATATTAATGCTTTTTCAAGTTGCAGGACTTCATCAAGACGATCTTCTGACCGTCCTTTGATACCTACATGTACGAATGCTGTAATTACCGTATCGTTGCTGGCAATCCCAAAACTTTCCAAATCATACAACGCTTTTCGTACTTTCTCTGAATTTAGACCAGAAACAACCATCAATTCATCAGTGGTAATCCCTTGGGATGCATCCGCCTCTATCAGTACCTCTGCAATTTTTCCCAACTGTTTTTTGTAATCATCCCAAATTGGTTGGCGGAAGATTATTTTTTTGGCTTCCCTAATCGTTGAAATCCGGAGTGAAGAGGGAAAAATCCTGACAGCATTCTCTTCCCTTGTTAATAATTCTGCTTCCTCAAGCCAGGATAATGCCGTACGGACACGGCTGTCGTCAGTAGCGAAATCCCGATCAAAAGAACCTTCTTTATCTTCAGTGAGGATTTCTCCTGCAGTAGCAATCAACTCATTTTGGGAATGCTTCCTTCGTTCGAGTTTGCGAAGTGCTTTCAAAACCGCTTGTATATCCTTCAAGGTAAGTCGGGAGAAAGATGATAGGCTGAATTGTCGCTCTACATCTTTAGGTTCGTAAAGCAATACACAATGGGCATCTTCCCTGTCTCGTCCAGCCCTACCGGCTTCTTGAAGGTAGTTTTCTAGTGAGTTAGGAATATCGGCATGTATGACAAGTCTTACGTCAGGCTTGTCAATACCCATTCCAAAGGCATTGGTGGCAATAATCACCCTCAACTCGCCCTGAAGAAATTGTTGTTGTATTTCTTTCTTGGCTTCTGGCGATAAACCTGCATGAAAAAAATTGGCAGAAAGATTCTTTAACTCCAGATATTCAGCTATAATTTCGGTTTGCTTTCGAGTGGCACAATAGACAATGGCACCACCCTTTTCTGGAAGATATTGTTCCAATACCAAGTAGATATCCTCAAACTTTTTATCACCATTGGTTGGAATGACTTCAAAGCTTAGATTGGTTCGTTCAGATCCACCATTGAAAACAGCAAGTTCAATTCCAAGTTCTTCATGGAAGTAATTGGTTATTTCTCTAACCACATCCGGCTTGGCAGTGGCGGTAAGACACATTACCGAAGGCAAGGGTGTTCCCTCCGACCTTTCACGAATGAATCTGCCAACATATCGATAATCAGGTCTGAAATCATGCCCCCAGCGAGATAGGCAATGGGCCTCGTCAATGACCCAAGTACCTATTTCCCTTATTTCAAGAGCTTGCCTAATGGAATTGGAACGCAACTGCTCTGGGGAAATAAGAAGGATGCTTATTTCTCCCATACGGAGACGGTTCAATGCCTCTGCCCTTTCGGGCATTGACAGCATACCATTGATTGTGGCACCGGAGTTGATTCCCAATTTCTCCATTCCATCTACTTGGTCTTTCATGAGTGCAACCAAAGGGGAAATAACAACTGTCAAGGCTCCTGTCTTGTCATATTGTGACAAAGCCGGTAATTGGTAGCAGAGGGATTTTCCGGTGCCTGTTGGAAGAATGCCAAGCACGCTTTTCCCTGCCATGGCCGTTTCGACAATGGCTTGTTGCAGTGGTTTGCCCTTACCGTCATCTGGTTCAGGCCTGAAACCTTGAAACCCAAACCAGCGTTTTAACTCTTTATTTACGTCATGGTGGTCGCTACACCAAACACAGGTAACATCCCCACAGGATTGATTTCGAAGTCGATTGACCAGTTCCGCCGTTTTGGGGAATTGCATTCTAACCCAGGGTGGCATGACCGAATTGCCATCAGCAACAGACAGCCAAGCTAAAGTGTAAGCCATTTCCCAGCGATATTGTTTTGCGGATGTAAAAGCTTCATAGCCGTAGGATTTGCATGTTATGTTTTCCAACAACCTTTCTATGGCAATTGTGGCTTCTGCTTGAGTAGGTCGTTGGGCTTGTCTAATAAGGCAAAACATCTCATCAAGGGCATAATCTGGTCCTTCCGGTTGAGGGGTACAAAGCCAATGCCAAGCTGCAAGCAGATCAGGTGATGCCTTATGAAATTCCTCCAACTGGTCATAAAAAACCGTGAGTGCAAGGCGGGAATCCAATTCAGGGTCGTTGAGTTGTCCCTGCTTGATTCCGCCATCTTTATAGTGTTTGACCAAACTGTGGTAGGGATTTCTGGGAAACGCCAATGGGCTGAGTCTCAATGTATCTACAACCGGAAGATTGAGCAATCTCAGATCTGGTTTTGTTGCTTCGAGGAAGGGCTGATCAAATGAGAGAAAATTGTGCCCCAGTACAAATGATACACCTT
Source organism: Paracoccaceae bacterium (assembly GCA_022822495.1). GTDB lineage: Bacteria > Pseudomonadota > Alphaproteobacteria > Rhodobacterales > Rhodobacteraceae > MPNP01. The sequence continues at coordinate 9,497 of JAJEBQ010000009.1, forward strand.
TAGCATACTCATCAAGCAGGTTGAGACCACGAACAATGTCTTTTCCAGAATATGCAAATCCCTTATCAAGGTCAGAACATACACCACCAATGGCTTTTATAACATTCTCTTTGTTCACTTCCAGATCTAGCGAAAGGCAAACTGGCTTGAGAGACGTGCCCTCCTTCACAAAGCAAAGGGGATTGGTAAGTTTGTTCATGGTCAAATCATTGATAGGCTTTGATGGTAGTACTTAAGTGCAAGTTTATTTTATTAATTGACCATTAATTTTTTCACAATTACCTTCTTAAGACTTTTTCCAGTTTGTTCTTTCACCAGTAGACAACAATAGATTTGTCCTCATCTTTTTGAATTGGAAGAAAGTAGAACAAATTTATGTTTGGATACTTGATACGTATCATGTACCATGCTATTTTGAATTGAGTAAATATGATTGTAACCTTTAAGAATAAAGAGTCCAAAAAAATATGGTTGGGAGAATTATCCCGCAAGTACCCTCCAGAGATTCAGCTAAGGGCACTTCGCAAACTTCGTCAACTTGATGCTGCAATGACAATGGAAGATCTAAAGAAACCACCTGGGAATCAATTGGAGCAATTAGGAGGAAAAAGAAAAAGATTCATGAGTATTAGAAT
>JAJEBQ010000014.1 GCA_022822495.1 Paracoccaceae bacterium
TAACCATGCCTGAATCCATGTCCATCCATGTCCATGAGAGTGACATGCAGAGTATTCATATTGCACTACCCCCTGATCCAAATATTTCAGAGGAACAATTGGAAGCAGTCTCAGCCGGATTGTGTTGTTGCTGGTAGTATAGGGAATTACGGATTATATATTTGGGTTGACGCAGAGATAAGACCATCATGAAACCCATGAAGAAAATCCTCTCGAAAGTACGAGATTGTTGTGTTTTTTGAGGGCCTAATTAAATCCCCTAATTAGGGGATGAGTGTTTTAAAAGCGATGTCCCCGTACTTTGTACTGAGGGTAACTCGCGATGTAGGAGTTATAAATGACTATAAGACTTTTATTCGTACTATTGGCTACATTTGCCCTTGCCGCTTGTGGAGGGGGGGGGGCACATCAGTAGCTGATAATCCGCCTGTAGCTGATAATCCTGGAGGTGATGAGCCAACTGATAATCCGCCTGTAGCTGATAATCCGCCTTTAACCCCAGAAGAGTGCGGAAAGTGGTGCTCCGACAGGATGAACTATGTTACGTCGACCTCGCCGACCTCCGTGATCAGTCAAATTCAAGGATACGATTCTACTCAGAGACAATGGCAAGTGATGGGAAGGAAGCCTGACCAAAGTTATACTTACTATGGCGATATTGAGGGCGAGATCAATCCCGATTTCTCCCACTTGTCAGACCCGAAAATCTTCTTGGAGGTTTCGAGCGACAAAAATTCGATCACAGCGGATATAACCTTTTATGTCAATGGCGCTGACGCCCGATATAGTAATTTCTCTGCCGAGCTGCTGAATGACGGAACGTTCAGCTCGTTCCGCGGCGATGATCCGAACGGATTTAATGGCGCTTTCTTCGGCGAATACAACGCACTGAAATCACTACAAAATGTCGCCGGGCATGTAATTACACCCCAAGTCTATGGCACTTATCACGCATATTGATGAGCTGACAAACAGGCACCACCTCTCTTCTTGCTGGCGCAAGCCATGCTCAGTGTGTTTCGGGAGGCTGCGGAAAAGTTGCAGAACCAGTCATTGAAGGGCTAGATGGTGTAGGTCAGAAACTGGATGTCATTACAAGTACCTGATTGACATCAAGTGCAGTCAGGATTAGCACCAGTGGGCCATAGACGCGAACAAGAATCGGAAGTCTGCACGTTGGTCAAATCGTGGTACATCAACTACTTTGTCAACCGTCCCGTATCTGCAATGACCTGCATCTGGGTGTCATTTTCACGCGCATTGTAGCGTCCTAGCAAATTCCCAGGCATATCGGTTCACATGCTTCTCATGTGGTGAAAGGTACTTCGATTCTCACGCTTTAAGAGTGCCCAAAATGACTCGATGATGTTGCTATGAGCCATGACAAACTCGCTGTCGCTGTGTTTTACAGTCTGGTGCTGGAATACCTGATAGCCCTTGTGACCGTCCGTGTACATTATACCGTCAGGCTCGACATGGCTGTTCACAAAGTCATGTAGCGACTGCTTGTCCGTGCACTCGACCTTGGTAGCACTGGAGACTGTGAAAATATTCAAACGAATTTTTAAAAGATCATTTCCATACCAAGAAAATGCACCTTTGGGTGGTTTTTTGCAAACGAAAGTCCCAAAAACAACACCTAAATGTCTCGGAAGGACACCTTAGCTCGGCACATAACAGTTAAAAGTGACCTCCTGCCTTAGGCACTAGAATACTTTCATAGTCTCGTATGGGGTTAAATAATCGAAAGAAGAAATAAAAAGTTTTAAAAGCGATAACCCTGATAATTCCCAAAAATTAGGGCGCTTATATAAGCGTAGATGACACGACTTGGAGGGTAAGTTTGCAAGAATTTCGTAGAGGTGACAATGGCTTTTTATGAGTGTAACTTCATGCCTTTGGGCAATGACCCTTGATACATAACCTGAAAATCAATCGGATCCAGATTTAACGTCGGAAAACCTGCATCCGAAGTCAAATTTGCTACAATCCTCCTAACAAAGGGGAACAATAATCGTGGGCATTCTACCAATAATACCATTCTCAATGTTTCATCATCGGTATTGGATATGTTGAACAATCCCAGATAGTCCATTTCAAGTATAAAGAGAATGAGATTATCTTCTTTATCCGTTGAAGTAACCTTAAGTCTGATTGCGACTTCATACCCCTGCTTTTGGCCTTTTTTGGCATCAACTTCTACCTTAACCTCTATTTCTGCCTGAGGAATATGAGACAATCGTCCTTCCTGAAGGGCTATATTCTCAAAGGAAATGTCCTTTATCATTTGGGTAATTACTTCCAACTTGTAATTTGAATACGTATGTATTGAAGGCGGATTTTTGCCATTGGACGAGGACATGAGGATTAACAATCTCCAAGAAAGAAAAACAGTTCGCTTTTAATTAACACAGATGTCAAGGAATGGAAAAAAATTTTGATCCATTTTCGCTGGGATGCGATGGTATTGGTTAAAAGTGATTACAGAAGTATTATATCACTAAAGGTAATGTAACAAAAATAACCAGCATGGTTGATGAAAGGATAATCCCATGAAAATGACAACTGAAGAAGCCTTTATCAAAGTACTTCAGATGCATGGTATTGAACATGCATTTGGCATTATTGGCTCGGCCATGATGCCTGTATCAGACCTCTTTCCGGCAGCCGGGATCACCTTTTGGGATGCCGCACACGAATGTAACGCCGGTATGTCAGCCGATGGATACACCCGAGCAACGGGCAAAATGTCGATGATGATTGCTCAAAATGGACCAGGCATAACCAATTTTGTAACTCCTGTGAAAACGGCTTATTGGAATCATTCCCCCATTTTGCTTGTAACTCCGCAAGCTGCCAATAAAACAATGGGCCAAGGTGGTTTCCAGGAAATTGAGCAGATGAAACTTTTCGAGGACATGGTTTGCTATCAGGAAGAGGTGAGAGACCCAAGCCGTATGGCAGAAGTCCTCAACCGTGTCATTGAAAAGGCCTGGAGAGGATGCGCACCAGCTCAAATCAATGTCCCAAGAGACTTTTGGACTCAGGTTATCAATGTCGATTTACCCCAAACGGTTAGGCTGGAAAAGCCCCGAGGGGGCAAACAGGCTATTGAGGAAGCCGCCAGATTACTCTCCAACGCAAAATTCCCAGTTATCCTGAATGGAGCAGGGGTTGTGATTGGTGACGCCATCGGAGCTTCGGCCAGGTTGGCAGATAAATTGATGGCGCCAGTGTGTTGTGGATATCAACATAACGACGCCTTTCCTGGCGATCATCCATTATTCGTCGGTCCCTTGGGTTATAATGGTTCGAAAGCAGCCATGGAATTAATATCTCAAGCTGATGTTGTCTTGGCCTTGGGCACAAGATTGAATCCATTTTCAACTCTTCCAGGCTATGGGCTTAATTATTGGCCAGAGAATGCAAAAATTATACAGGTAGATATAAATTCTGACCGTATTGGTCTAACCAAAAAGGTTTCAGTGGGCATTCAGGGAGATGCCAAACAAGTGGCTGAACAATTATTGGACAAATTATCTGAATTTGCCGGACAAGGTGAACGCGAGACCAGAAAGCAAAAAATTTCTCAAACCAAATCCAAATGGCTTCAGGAACTTACCTCAATGGATCATGAGGACGATGATGAGGGAACAACTTGGAATGAAAGAGCACGGACCAGGCAACCCGAATTGATGAGTCCCAGGATGGCTTGGCGAGCTATTCAGAAGGTGTTACCAACAGAAGCTATTATCTCCTCCGATATTGGTAATAATTGTGCCATTGGTAATGCCTATCCAACCTTTGAGAAAGGGCGTAAATATTTGGCTCCTGGCTTGTTTGGACCATGTGGTTATGGCTTTCCGGCAATTATTGGTGCCAAAATCGGGTGCCCCGACACTCCGGTTGTTGGCTTTGCCGGCGATGGTGCCTTTGGTATCTCAATGAACGAAATGACCTCCTGTGGCCGCGGTGATTGGCCACCGATAACCATGGTAATTTTCAGGAACTACCAGTGGGGCGCCGAAAAGCGTAACACAACTCTATGGTTTGATGATAATTTTGTTGGAACAGAACTTGATCTCGAAGTCAGTTATGCAAAAATCGCCGAAGGTTGTGGCTTGAAGGGTATTCAGGTAAAAACCATGGATGCCTTGTCTAATGAACTTGACAAGGCGGTGAAGGCGCAAATGGAAGATAAGGTTACAACCTTTCTGGAAGTTATTCTCAACCAGGAACTTGGGGAGCCGTTCCGTCGTGATGCCATGAAGAAACCCACCAAAGTGGCAGGAATATCCTTGGAAGACATGCAACCCCAACAACCCGCATAAATTGCTAAGCCGAGTGGAGCAACCGGGTGACTTCTGACTCTTCCTTTCTTGAGAAGGTATTTACCAAGGCCAGTGCCAACCCACGTCGGATAGTTTTTCCCGAAGGAGAAGATGATCGCATAGTCGAAGCCGCAATTTTGGCAGCCAACAGGGGTATTGCCAAAATAACCCTTCTTGGGTCTCGTGCAAATATCCACTCCATGTTGCAAGATTCGAAACACTCTTCACAGTATCTCGCTGTTATAGATCCTCGGGTAAGCCCAAGGTTGGACGAATATACCGAAGAATTGTTTCAACTCCGAAAGCATAAAGGCATAAGCTGGGAAGAGGCGAGGAAAATTGTATCACAACCACTCGGGTTTGCAGCCATGATGGTCAGACTTGGCCATGCCGACGGAACCATCGGCGGTGCCGTACACACCACTGCAGATACCTTGCGTGCCGCTCTACAGATTATTGGTAAGTCATCAAAAGTGGATACCGTATCCTCATTTTTTATCATGCTTGCTGAAAAAAACCAATCCCCTTTTAAGGGACCTGTCATTTTTGCTGATTGTGCCATGGTTATTGAACCCACAGCAAGACAGTTGGCTCAAATAGGTGAAAATGCTGCCCTTTCGGCCTCAATTATACTTGGTATTCTGCCCAAAGTTGCTTTCCTTTCCTTTTCTACGGCAGGAAGTGGTTCCGACGAAAGAGTTTTGAGAATAAAGGAGGCAATTCAAATAACCAGGAACAAATATCCTGATTGGATTATTGAACAGGAACTCCAGTTTGATGCTGCCATTGACCCGCTTTTACGAAAAAGAAAGGCACCTGATCTGGTTTTGGACACCACACCCAATGTGTTCATATTCCCCAATCTGGATGCTGGTAACATCGGATATAAAATAGCCGAAAGGATAGGTGGGATGAGAGCCGTCGGGCCTGTTCTTCAAGGCTTGGCCAAGCCGGCAAATGATCTTTCCCGTGGTAGTAAAATAGAAGATATTCTATCGCTGATAGCCATTACAGGGCTTCAGGTCTCCTGAAAAGTAAATGATCTTCAACAAAAATTGACTTCCGGCTTAAATTATTTGTTTTCAGGGTCAATCTCAATTGCATTTCCATCAATAATGCCATCACCATGGGCAGGGGAGGAAGTGAATTTTGAACGGGCAAGGATGGTACCGGCAAAATTGACCATAAAGAAATTAACCAGAAACTCGCGGGTGTACGGAATAAGCAGTAAAAAACCTATCATATCAGTGAAAAACCCCGGTGTCAGAAGCAACAATCCACCTGCGAATATGGCAATCGCTTGCAATATGGGATTCATTGGATCTTTGAGATGACTTGCTGCATCCCTGAACTGATCAATGACCAGTGGAAACTGTGTTCGTGCCAAATATGCCCCAACAATCGCCGTAATTATTATAACTCCGAGGGTTGGGAAAAGACCAATGAGCCCGCCCAACTGAATAAAAAGTGCGATTTCAACTATTGGAACCAGTAAAAAAAGTAAAAATAATTTCATCGAATTTACTCTCAACTAATGATATACTGCTTAATATATGGACATAAGCCTGTAGCGAACCTAAATGTACACGGACTACAAATGTATTGTCTGAATTTAATTAAAAGGTCGAAAATAAAATGTCACCAATGTTGCAGCTTCTAATTCTGGCTGGAATTGCACTTTTTTTAGTATTCAAGTTACGAGGAATTCTGGGTACACGAACCGGTTACGAACAACGACCACCGGTCAATCCATCCGTTACTATTGACCAATCATCAAAGGTTGTCCCTGATGATGAGGTGGGGGTAGACGAGGAAATCGCCAAATTGGTGCCCCCGAACTCGGATAGCGCAAAAACCTTGATGGAAATAAAAAACTACGAGCGAAAGTTTAGTGTACAGGAATTCCTGGATGGCGCCGGTAAAGCTTACGAATGGATCCTGACCTCCTTTAGTGAAGGGAAAATAGACGATCTGCAACCTTTCCTTTCAGAGGAAGTCTTTACTTCCTTCAAGGAAGAAATTGACCAACGGAATCCTGACAACCTCGTGAAAGTACAATTTGTCAGAACGAGTGGTAAAAAAATCAGCGATGTAAAGTTTGAACATCAGTCTGGTCATGGCGAAATAACAATTGAATTTATGAGCGAACTGATTTCATATGTTGAGGATTCAGAAGGGAATGTGATTGAAGGCGACAAATCAAATTCCGTTCAGCAGAATGATGAGTGGACCTTCTCTAGGCTCATGGGTAAAAATGATCCCAACTGGATCCTGGTTGCAACCGGCTAATACATCGTGCAAACCTAAATCCACAGTGATGTTCTCTGATGCCCAAAAGATTGAATTTCAAGGGCCTTACCAAGACAGATTTGGCTGTGTGGGAGCAATTCTGCCAGGAAAACAAACTTACCAAAACGGATAAACCGAAACATAGGAGTCGAGCAGTCAGAGCATATACCCCAACCACCATTGAGGCAGGACTTAGTGCGAGTGATCTTGAAGATTGGGAATGTTTTTGCAATTCCGATGATTTGGAGTTTAATTCTTTACCGCGTGACATGAAAAACCATGAAAACACAGACAAACCCCGCAGGATCAGAAAAAATATCCAGGATCAGGTCCGAACGAAACAAAAGGCTCAAAACGTTAAAACCCCTGGCCCAAGTCAAATTGATCCCAAAATACTCAAGTGTTTAAATTCCGGTAACTTACATCCCGAGCGTACCCTTGACCTTCATGGAATGTTGAAGGACGAAGCCCGCAAAACGGTAAAGAAGTTCGTCTTGGAATCATACATCGACGGGAAGAGACTCATTTTGGTTATTCCTGGCAAAGGTAAAGATGCAGAGGGAAGAAGGGGGTTTGGTCCATTGAATCAATTGATTGCACCCTTGCTATCCGCGCCACCAATTTCCCAATATATACTCCATTTTCAAAATGCACACGGAACCCATGGTGGGAGCGGGGCCTATTATATCTACCTTAAACGGAACAAGGCCCTGTAATCACCCCTGCCACACTACCGCTATGACAAATGGCTCTGCATTTAGTCTGAAACTATGTATATTCTGTATTTATCCTTGGCAAATTGCGTGCCTGCAACCTTACCGGTTCGATAACTCCCTGCATCAAGATTGATTTTACCCTCCCGATAATTCATTAGGGAAGGATCAAATCCTGGACGCAAGGCTCCTGGATATGTGTGTCCATGTACGGGAATAAGGTAAGGATGGTTGAAGGGTTCGTACAAAAACTTACCCCTGATCCAACTCCAATGCTCTTCATACAGACAGTCCCAAGGCTCGGCCAGTGCCTCTGAAATACTTACATCGGGGTTTATTCCAGCGTGTACAAACAGAAGTGAACCGATCTGCTTATGACTCAATAAATTATCGAGAAAGGTCATCCGTTGTGGTCCAAGCGCTTCCGCAAGGATGCGGGCAAACTTTTTTATGTCAAGCGCTTGTAAATCATCCAGATCCAGATTTAATTCAGCGAGTGTCTTTTTGGAACCGTTCCAGGACCAGATTTCGTAAGCTTCAACATAGGCGTTTTGGGGTATGTATCTTGAAAACTCTGTCATACGCTTACCGGTGAGGCAAAGTTTCATCATTTGTTCGTGATTACCCATAAGAGTGTACGTTTCTGCAAAACCAAACTCACTGGATCTTTGCATGAGGTCTATGCAAGCGATTGAATGTGGTCCACGATCAATCAAATCTCCCAGCGAGATTAATATTGCCTTTTTGTCTGTATTTTTGTCTCTGGAAAATTCCTCCAGCATGATTTCCAAGTGTGATGAAAACCCGTGGACATCACCCACAGAAAATACTTCAGTATCGGTATCCAAACCGGTTGCCAGGGGCATCCAATCTGATTTGAACTCAATTTTGGGCATTAAAACTTGCTCCCGCCGTAAGGGCTTTTGAAGGCTTGAGGCTTTACTTGTTGGTTATCGAAACCTTTTGGTTCAGAGTGTTTGCTGAATTTCCTCTTCTTCAAAAACTTCAATGTAATCGCCCTGTTTGAGGTTTGCATAGTTCTCGAAGGCCATACCGCACTCCAAGCCGGTTTGCACCTCATCAACCTCATTCTGAAACCGCTTCAGAGTTTTGAGTTTACCTTCATGGATGACTACATTATCCCTGAGCAAACGAACTCCAGACGAGCGTCGGACGATACCTTCCGTAACCTTGCATCCTGCAACCAAACCAACACCAGTAATTTTAAAGGTTTCAAGGATTTCGGCATTCCCAAGGTAGTGCTCCTTGATTCGTACATCAAGTAAACCGGAAGCCAGAGCTTTGATATCATCAACAAGTCGGTATATGATCGAATAATACCTGAACTCCATGCCCTTCTGTGTAGCGATACTGCGTGCGGAAGGGGTGGCGCGGACATTAAATCCAATGATATGAGCACCGGAGGAACCAGCCAATGAAACATCAGTTTCTGTTATGGCACCAACACCAAAATGAAGAACACGAACTTGTACTTCTTCGTTGCCAATTTTTGCCAATGCCTGGTTAATGGCTTCAGCTGATCCCTGGACATCCGCCTTCACGACAAGTTGTAAATCCTTGGTGTGTTTCTTTTCACCCAAACTCAACAGATTTTCCAAACTCAGTACCGCACCAGCAGCAGAACTTACATTCTTGCTGGTACTTCTTCGATATTCTGAAATCTCCCTCGCTTGTGACTCACTTGCAACCACATTAAAGGTATCGCCGGCATGAGGTGTACCGTTAAGCCCTAACACTTCAACAGGCATTGAAGGGCCAGCTGAATTGATTCTCTTATCCTGATCGTTAATAAGTGCCCTGACTTTCCCCCACTGCTCACCGACGACAAATATATCACCCCGTTGCAATGTTCCCTTCTGGATTAGAACGGTGGCCACCGGTCCTCTACCAATATCAAGCTTGGCTTCAATCACTGTTCCAGCGGCAGGTCGATTGGGATTTGCTTTAAGTTCCAGTAATTCCGCTTGGAGCAATATGGTCTTGAGAAGGTCGCTAATACCTTCATGTTTGACGGCAGATATTTCCACATCAAGAACCTCACCGGAATGTTTCTCCACCACAACACCATGTTGCAAGAGCTCATTACGTACCTTATCAGGGTTGGCATTGGACAGGTCGCACTTGTTGATAGCCACAATTAATGGTACTTCAGCGGCTTTAGCGTGGTTAATAGCTTCAATCGTCTGAGGCATGACTGAATCATCAGCGGCCACAACCAGGACAACTATATCCGTAACATTTGCACCTCTTTCTCGCATGGAAGTGAACGCAGCATGTCCGGGTGTATCCAGAAAAGTTAGAGTTTCTCCTTCTTCGGTTATAACTTGATAGGCACCTATATGCTGGGTAATTCCGCCATCTTCACCGGTAGCGACGTTGGCTTTTCTAATGGTATCAAGTAGGGTGGTCTTGCCATGGTCAACATGCCCCATGACGGCAACTACCGGGTATCTGGATTTGAGATCCTCTGGATTATCATCTATGGCATCAATTACATCTTCCACATCGGCATCCGAGACTCTTAATGCCTTGTGTCCAAATTCCTCAATGATAATCTCGGCGGTATCGGCATCAATAGTCTGGTTCTGTGTTGCCATGACACCAAGGTTCATCAGAGACAGGATGACATCTGATACTCTTTGTGTCATTCGGTTCGCCAATTCCTGAACCATGATCGTCTCGGGCAATTGGACTTCTCTGACAATTTTTTCTCGGATGGGTTCAGGGGCTTGTGCCTTACGCTTACGTCTTTCTTCCCTTCGTCGAAAAGCGGCATGTGAAGGCTGATGTTCCAGTTCATCCTCCTCGTCACGTAGCAGAACCGTGTTAACATTCACCTTACTTTCCCGCCTTTTCTCGGTTATGCGACCTCTGTCGTCCACGGGACTCTTATCTTTAACCCTTCTTTTCTTTCTTACTTCAGGTGTTGGGGAAGCCTTAGGTTTGGATTCTTCCCCAGCCACCTCTTGTTCAGCCTTCTTTTTTTCTGTAAAAAGTCTTTCTTCTTCCTTTTTGCGTTCAGTTTCCTGTTCTTCCCTACGTTCCTTTTCCCTTTGAAGATAATCTCTGTGGGCCTGCGCTTTTCGTTCCCTTTCTTCTTCGCGAAGCCTGAGTTCTTCGGCCCTTATCGCGCTTTCAGTTTCCTCTTTGACCTTGGCTTCCCTGATTGCTTTTGCACGGCGTAACAATTCCTCTTGGTCTGGTACTTTTGCTGGTGTAATGAGTTCAGGTTCTTTGCTTTCCTTGGGTTTGGGAGGCGGTCCCCTACGGGGAAAAGGCGCTTTCATAGGCGGGGTTTTTCGAACGCTCCCGGGAGCAGGGACGACAACAACTTCATTTTGCTTGTTTCCACGTGAGGGAACAAGTGGTTTTTTTGTCGTTCCTCCTGAACGAGGGGTTGATTTTAACCTAAGTGTATTTGTACCCATTAAATCTCTATAATTTCAAGTTTATGTAATCAATGCCGTTATGACTGTGTACCTTCTAGATCTCGGATGCGTTCAAGTTTTTGCGCCGCTGAAGAAACCTTTTTGGCCCAAGGCCCTTTTTTGACTCCCATATATATTATCGATTCCCTTCTGAAGACTTTGCCAAGTTCTGCTGAAGATAAACATCTATGGCGTTTACAAGCAACACCATCTGGTAAAATTTTTTGGCCCTGTCGATCTGAACCGTCTATCGCCTGAACCAAAACTGAAACAGTTTCGTCACCAATTCCTTGCCGAACCTTTTCAAATCCGGTTACAACGACACCAAACTTGCGCCCCAGCGAAAGAATTCCTGTTAGATAATCAATAATTTTCGTTTCTACCGTATATAAAAAATCAGATGTAATTTCAACATTTCCATGGGCAGACCTAGAGAAATAATTGCCTGAAGCAACTTTTTCCAGATTGTTTCTGGTGGGAAAAACCCACATCCCCCGTCCGGGTAATTTACGATTAATGTCCAGAACAACAACTCCTTTAGGATTCAGGGTGAATTTCAACAACTCTTCCTGGTTATATTTTTCTCCAGTTACGACACACTTTCTAATACCAATATCATGTTTCTTCGACTTCCCCCTGGTCACTTTCTGTCTCCATATTCTCATTTTGTTCATATAAAGCCTCAATGTCCTCGGGTTTCATCAATCCGACTTTTAACCTTGCGGTAACAATCAAACTTTGGGCTTCTTCAGCATTAAGGTCATGACCTTCCAACAGGCCTTTATCCCATACTTGTCTACCGTCGACTTCGACATGACCCCCTGATAACTCCCAATCTGCAAGCGTTGCAAACTCCTCAAGGGTGGTTATTTCGTTTTTCGCGAGTTCAAGGAGCATTTTTGGAGTGATGCCTTCGAAATTAGCCAAATTCTCTTGCAAACCATATCTTCTAGCTTCGGCAAGAATCTCTTCATTTTCCTTGGCAATATACTTTTGAGCCCTACTTTGCAGTTCTTCCGCTATGGATTCGTCAATTCCATTGAGTGTCAGAAGTTCTTCCAGTGGGCATGTGGCCAAGTAATCAATCGAGTCAAACCCTTCCGTGACCAGCAGGTGGGCAAAGGTTTCATCCACATCTATCGCCTCCATAAACAGATTTTGTCTTTGGGTGATGGCTTCCTGCCTTTGTTCACGCTCGTAGGATTCAGTTATAATTTCAATATCCAGGCCAGTTAGACTTCGGGCCAAGCGTACATTTTGTCCTTTGCGGCCGATCGCAAGAGAAAGTTGGTCGTCAGGTACAACAATGGTTGTTGGATTGCCCTGTGCATCCAGAATACCTTTCGAGACCTTAGCAGGTTGAAGGGCCAAATGGACAAAATCAAAGGGGTTATCTGTCCAGGGAATGACATCAACTCTTTCTCCCTGTAATTCATTAACAACTGCTTGGACTCTTGATCCTCTCATTCCAACACAGGCACCCACCGGGTCTATGCTGGTATCATAGGACAAAACCGCTATCTTGGCTCTGGACCCGGGATCTCTGGCAATACACTTGATATCTATGGTCCCTTCGTAAAACTCAGGTACTTCACTTCGAAAGAGTTCTCTCATAAACTCGTTCGCCGTTCTGGACAATCTTACCTGGGAACCTCGGTTGTCTCTGATAACATCCTTTACATAGGCACGAATTCGTGTGCCCTTTTCTGGATTCTCATGGCTGATTTTCTGAGTCCGATGAATCATCGTCTCACCAATACTCAATTCAACGATTATGTTGCCCTGTTCAACCCCCTTGACAGTTCCAACAATAATTTGTCCTATCTGATCCTTGTATTCCTCATACTGCTTCTCCATCTCGGCATCACGAACCTTGCGAGTGATGACCTGTTTGGCGACCTGAATATTGATGCGATCCAACTGATCAATCCCGACTGGTGGTAACTCTTCGATAATTTCACTTCCCAACTGGAGTGTGGGATCAATTTCCCGAGCTTCCTCAAGGGTGAGTTCTGTTGACATGTTTTCTACTTCTTCGACGACGGTCCGTACCCGTTGGAGGGTTAAATCTCCGGTATCCTTGTTATATTTTGCCCGAATGTCCAGTTCGGAACCATATCGCATTCGTGCTGCCTTAGCCATTGATTCTTCCATAGCTTCAAGAACGATTTCCTGATCAATGTTTTTTTCTTGGGCCACTGATTCGGCCATTTGAAGCAATTCAAACCTATTTGCGCTTGTAAGGTTCATATTTTTTCTCCACATAAATTTGACATGGTTTCAACAGATATTGGGATATCAATCCGATATAATCCGCTCCTCCTGGTTGCGGTTCAACAATTTTTCTGACATGACAAGACGTGCTTTGGAAATTTGGGAGAATTGTATATGAACTGTTTCTGGGAATATATCCAAAACAACGATAGAACCTTTGGTTGCTCCAATGACACCCCTGAACCGTCGTTGGCCATGTATGGGCTGGTTCAACTCCACTTTGGCCTTGTATCCCATCCACTGCTCAAAATGCTCAAGTTTTGTGAGCGGCCGATCAATTCCAGGTGAAGATATTTCCAGAGAATATTGATCATTAATACTATCCTCTACATCCAGAAGCGGTGACAAGGCATGCGATAAATCAGTGCAGTCCCCTACAGTCATTGTTCCATCTGATTGTTCCGCCATAATCTGAAGTGCTTTCCTAGTATTTCCACTGAAACGTAACCTAATCAACTCAAATCCCAGCGAGGCTATTTCTGGTTCAAGAAGTTTCCGAAGCTGTTTTTCTTTAAAGGATAATGCTACCAAGTCACGCATAAATGTATTACCAAACAAAAAAACAGGCCAGCGGCCTGTCTCGTCGTCAAAGTTAGTGATCCTGTTTCCAGAACCACCGCTGATGACTATATTCTAATATCCTCAAAGAAATTTACAAGTGCACTATAATAATTCTGATGATAATACCCATTCGATACCCACAATTTAGCCAAACAATCTGTATTGTCTAATAATTTTTCGGGTAGATCCTGATTTACTAATTATCATTTTTGTTTTATGGTTTGTGTGCATTTATGAGCGATATGAAGACGAAACCCAATGATAGTGATGTTGAGGAGTTTCTCAATTCAGTTCCAAATGTTCAAAGACAGGAAGATGCCAAAACAATCCTGGCCATGATGAAGCAGGTAACCGGAGAGACACCTCGAATGTGGGGTGCCACCATCATAGGTTTTGGACAATACACCTATCAACGAGCTGACAGATCAAAACATACTTGGATGCTAACCGGATTTTCGCCTCGCAAGCAATCCTTGTCAATGTACATCATGCCAGGTTTTTCAAATTATTCTGGACTCCTTGCCAAATTGGGCAAGCACCGCCACTCGGTAGGATGTCTTTATATAAACAAGTTGGTGGATATAGATTTGGAGGTTTTGGAAGAACTTGTCAGAGCATCGTTCGTGGAGATGAAAGATCGCTATGGCGTCTAATTCAACAATTCACAAATTGCCTACCTGTACCTGAATTTTAATTTTTTCATCAGCACGTTCACATTGCCCCCACTTTGCTCAAGGAGTGAATTGAGGATCTTCTTTTCCAGGACAAGCAGGTTTAAATCATCAACGATAATATTTCTAATTCTCGGCTGCTCATTGATATTTACAAGATGCCAATAAATTGGAAATGGTGGTTCATGCGTCAAATACATTGTGGTTACGATTTCGTAAGTTTGGTCATTTCTTGTTGTTCTGGCCTGTATAACCTCGTATTTACCACCAATGAATTTGGGAAAATGGCTTGCGTATTTTTCTGCAAGATACCTTTGGAAAATCTTTAAAAAGAGCCTTTTTTGCTTTTCGGATAGTGTCTGCCATGGTCTTCCAAGGGCAACCCGGCCGATATAATTGGTATCAGAGAAGTTAATGAACATCTCTTCGATACCAGCATGGATTTTTGCCTTGGGAAAATCATTATTCAGCATGTAATTGACCGTCTGGATTGCCTCTTCAACTACCTCTGTAGCCAATGCTGGTGTTTTTGAAAAACCGATGGAAGTAGAGAGGGCTAGTAGTATTATGGTGAGGATAAGTAACTTTCTCAGTTTTTGAATCCTGGCAAATCGTTGAATCATCAACATCTCGTCCTCGACACTTCTTTTGATTTCTCTTGATGGTTTTAAAAAATTAACAGATTGAATAAAAATAAAAAGAAGTTTATTCAAAGTCTTGCAGCAGCAAAACCTCAACCCGACGATTTGACTGCCGGCCTTCTGGTGTTAAATTTGTTTCTTGTGGGGATAGATAGCCGACGCCATGGGCTGTAATCTGATCAGGATCTATGCCAAGCACATTTATTAGCGTATTCCGTACAGAATGTGCACGTTCAGCTGAAAGTTCTATGTTTCGTTCCAACACACCCTCCATGTCTGTATGCCCTACCAATAAAAACTTTTTATCAGGATTCGCTTTAAGATAATCTGCCAGACCTTCCAAATGGGATAGGCTGTTTTCCCTGAGATCTTTCGACCCAGAATCAAACTCCACTCCCTCTAGGATGGTGAACCCCTTCGTTCCAAAATCAGATTGCAGCGGTGAATCAAAATTGTCAAGAGTAACATTAAAATTAAACTCGACATCCTCAACAATCTCACCATCTGGAGGATTGATAAATACGACTTGAACAAAACCTGTTTTTTGACTTTTGCTGACCAAAATGGTTACAAATTTGCTATCAGTTGCAGAACCGTTTGAGGCGGATATAAATTGATAATCACCAAGATTAACAAACATGTGGGGACTTTCCACCACATCAATATTTTCCCTGAATTCAAAACCTCCGCAGTTCCAGGTATCGCAACGAAACAGGATTTCATAATCCAACTGGCTTAATGGGCCCCACATATTGTCAAGAAGTGTTTGGGTAGGCGATTCACCCTTGACCTGAAAAACTTTCTTTTGAGTGGTTCCTTCAATTTCTATGCTTTCTAAGGAGCCATCCTTAAAAGGACCAATTGGTATAAAATATTTTCCTGTCGAAAATTGTCGATCGAATACGACCTGGCTAGGGTTTGTTCCTGTTAGTCCAGTGGCTTCTAACGGGTACAAGCTGGAAAGAAACATGCACATTATGAGTTTAAAATTCATCGGTCTGAGTAGTAATACTCCTCATTGGGCTGCATTGCAGTTGCGGATGCAAGCCTGTTGGTCATATTGTAAAACGCTGCTACAGCACTGATATCCCAAATATCAGCATCACAGAATCCCAAGTCTCTTAGAGCACTCCGGTCCTTTTCTTCTACCTTGAAGCTCTTTTTTGTTACTTTTTCAGCAAACTCAAGCATACCCTTTTGTCTCTCGTTGAGTTTGCAGTGTCTGAAATTAATGGCCAGTGTATCACTGAATTCTGGATCGCTGGAAAGTTTCCTAACTGCTGCACCATGAGCAACAATACAATAATGACATCGATTTACCGAAGATACAACGACAGCAATCATTTCCCGTTCAAGTTTCGAAAGCCCACTTGGTGCCAGCATTAGGTTATTATACATGGCCGTAAACGCATTTAATTTGTCGATATCAAAGGCGTATGCCTTGAGTACATTTGGTACGATTCCAAGTTTATCCTTACAAATCTGAAAATATTTTTCCGTACTCTCAGGCAAGGGGTTAACCATCGGAAGATTCAGGGCTGTTGGCTTAGATGTAGCTTTCTTCATAAACTGTCCTCTCTCTGGATTTTACATGAGTTAAACTGTTTCATTCTGTTTTTCTTGAACATTGTTCATGACGAAGTAAAAAAACAAACGGAAATAACTGACGACCGAATGGACAAGTCAATAATAGCATTTCTTATGAATTGCGTGGAGTGTTTTTTTCTAAGGGAATAATTGAGTTATGATCTGATTTAGGACCATTCGCCCATTATTGCTAACAACAATGTGACCATCCAATATTTCTATCCAGCCATCCTTAACAAGTTCACTGACTCTTTGTTTGTTGAGTTTCGCCCCTGACATATTCTCAAATCTGGCAAGATTCATTCCCTTGTTTAGTCGTAACGCTGTAAGCAAATATTCTGCCCCTTGTTCCTTTTGATCAACACATTTCCGTAAATTTTCGCCAGTTCCAAGATCAAGGACATTGTCAAGCCATTGCTTGGGCTGTCGAATGGTGTTGGTTCTGTAAAGTTTGTTTTTTACATTTATTCTGCCGTGCGCACCCGGGCCAATTCCCAGGAAATTAAAATAGTCCCAATAAACCATATTGTGACGTCCTTCAAAGCCGGATTTGGCATAGTTTGAAATCTCGTATTGTATAAAACCTTTGCTTGCGCATGTTTCCATGGTTAACTGAAACATGTCAGCAAGTGTATCATCCTTTGGTAAGCCAGGCAATTTACCAGCTGACAAGCGTTTTCCAAATGGTGTGTCGGGTTCTATCGTCAGTTGGTAAATCGAAAGATGGTTGGGGTTAAGGGCAATGATTTGAACCAACTCATCTTCCCATTCTTCTAACGTTTGATATTGACGACCAAACATAAAATCGAGACTAATGTTGTCGAATACCCTGTCGGCAGTTTCATAAGATTGAAGTGCTTCATTGACAGTGTGTCTGCGTCCAAGGACATTTAAATCTTTGTCATCAAGTGCCTGCATCCCCAATGAAAGCCTGTTCACACCGCAATCCTTAAATTGTTTGAATTTGATTTGTTCAACCGAGGTAGGGTTGGCTTCAAGAGTTATTTCCGGTTCCGATGCAAAAGACCACTGTGAGTCAATTTTTGCCAAAATTTTTTCTATCGTCAATGGTGCCATTAGGCTGGGAGTTCCACCTCCAAAATAAACGGAAGTGCATGGTGTGTTTACAATTTCGCTTGCTGCGTGGTCAAGTTGTCGCAGGTAAGCCTCACACCATCGATTATGGTCAGTATTATCTACACAATAGGTGTTGAAATCACAGTAGGGACACAAGGACTCGCAAAATGGCCAGTGGATATACACACCAAAAGGCTGCCCTGAGAGACGCTCAGTCATCAAGACAGTTTTCAGCAAATTTCTGCAGTGACAATGCCCTGTGACTAATGAGATTCTTGACCTCTTCAGGCATCTCGCCAAAAGTTTGTTGATGGCCGTCCGGTATAAAGATTGGGTCGAATCCGAAGCCAATTGTGCCCCGCATTGGCCAAACAATGTTACCCTCAACATATCCATTGAAGATTTCATCATGCCCGTCGGGCCAGGCAATACATATGGTTGAACAGAATTTTGCTTTTCTGGGATGAGGAGCCTTTTTTTGTTCAAGCAACTCCCAAATTTTGGTCATCGCCTTAACATAATCCCTGCCATGTGGTGTTTCGGCCCAGTCAGCAGTATACACCCCGGGTTGGTTATCAAGATCCTCAACCATCATACCACTATCGTCGGCAATCGCGGGTAATTGCGTTTGTTTAGCAACAAAATGGGCTTTGATTCTGGCATTCCCAACAAACGTTGGCTCTGTTTCAAGGGGAAGTTGCAGATTCAGATCTGCGGCACATCTGGTGGTGATTGAATGGGGGGCTAGAATAGCTTCGAATTCCTGTAATTTACGCCTGTTGTGTGTTGCAATTATCAATTCATGCGAATTCAATTTACGCATTGCCCATTTCCAAAGCCCTGTTTTGGATTTGAACCAGTTCTTTGGCTCCCTTGCCCGCAAGGTCAAGAAACTCCATTATGGATGTGGTTGGAAATGACTTATTCTCAGCTGTACATTGCACCTCAATCAGTTCACCCGTCGAGGTAAAAACAAAATTACCATCAACTTCGGCATTAGAATCTTCATCATAATCAAGGTCCAGGATATGCCTTCCCGCATGAATTCCGCAGGAAATGGCGATAACTTGCTGGCTCAGAGGATCCCGATGAATGAATCCCTTCTGCAGCAAGTTATTTACAGCCAACCTTAAAGCCACCCATCCTCCAGTTATGGATGCACATCTGGTTCCACCATCTGCTTGTATTACATCACAATCGACAATTATTTGCCGTTCACCCATACTTGAAAAATTTACACCTGCACGAAGCGACCTTCCGATCAATCTTTGTATTTCCAAGGTACGACCCGGGACAGTTGTTCCACGACCATCACGTCTGTTTCTTTCGTGGGTTGCTCTCGGCAATAGGGAATATTCCGCCGAAATCCACCCAAGACCTGTTCGTCGACGAAAAAATGGCACTTTATCCTCTAGTGATGCTGTGCAGAGGACCTTGGTATGGCCACAGGTGTACAGGCATGAACCCTCAGCGTATCGATTAACGTCTATGTCAATTGTAACCGACCTTAATTCATCGGTTTTTCTGTTTGATAATCGCATAATTTTTCATTTCATTTCTGTTTTGAACTGTTTGCTTAGTTAGCAATATAATTGACGAAGAGTGCGCAACAAACTTCGCATTGTATTCATATTTTTTTGATTTGTCACAATATAAAATAACCGACCCAATTTTGTTGGATTTGATAAAGCCCTTACCGTTCATGAGACTTAATAATCATGAAGCCATAAGAATGTTGAATTTTTTGACATTGTAAGGTTAAAATAATTAAATAGACCTCCCCTTAATTCGTTCAAATAGGCTGAAAAGGTGAGCAAAGAAGAAATTCTGGATATTCTGGATCAAAGAAATACTGAAATATTTTCGTATCTGGTTGAGTCGTATTTGTTTACCGGATCGCCTGTGGGTTCACGGACCATTTCCAAAGATTTGTCCACTAAAATTTCTCCAGCAACTGTCAGAAATGTCATGCATGACTTGGAACGTTTGGGGTTGTTGGAAAGTCCACATGTTTCTTCAGGACGTATTCCCACCATCCTGGGACTAAGATTGTTTGTCGACGAGTTTTTGGAAATCGGGGATATTGATCCTGAGGACAAAAAGAAATTCTCGGGAGTTTGTGCCAAGGGGGACGAAAATCTCAATTTCTCCCTTGATCGCATTGGATCACTTCTTTCCAAATTAACCCAAAGTGCCAGCTTGGTCTTGATGCCTAAAAAAGAGTCTACAGTCAAGCATGTCGAATTCCTTAGCCTTGGCAATGATAGAGCTTTGGTCGTTATGGTAATGGCAGACGGGTCCATCGAAAATCGTGTCTTCTCACCTCCCAGAGGCCTGACAACCTCAATTCTGACTGAAGCAGCCAATTACGTAAATTCCATTTTGGATGGCAAAAGCATTACCGAAATCAAATACCTGATTGGCAGGGATATCGCCGAACGAAAAAATAAATTGGATGAAATCACAACCGATCTGGTTGAGCGTGGATTGGCCTTTTGGGACAAACCCGGTGAGCACCAGGAGCGCCTGATTGTCAGAGGAAGGTCCAATTTGCTGGAGGATGACGATGGTGCCATTGACTTTGAACAGGTACGAGTGTTGTTTGATGACCTGGAAAGAAAAAAAGAAATTTCCAATATCTTGGAATTGATAGAAGAGGGGCAAGGTGTAAAGATCTTTATTGGTTCCGAAAATAAACTATTTTCGATGTCAGGTTCAACTTTGGTTGCTGCACCCTATATTAACTCCGAAGGTAATATAGTCGGGGCTTTGGGGGTTATCGGACCAACGCGATTGAATTACGGCAGAATAGTTCCAATCGTTGATTATACAGCTCAACTTGTTGGTAAACTCATTACCGAAAAATCTGAATTATAAAAGGTTATTTGATAGCTATGAACACAGACGAGGGAAAAAAACCTGATCAAGAAGAGAAACAGGTTACAGGAAATGGACAGGGTATACCTAAAACCCTTACCATTAATGGTGAAGGTCCTGAGCTTGAGGACGATGCTCAAGTAAGTGATGAAACTGAACAAGAAAAAGAAGACGACCAAAAACCGACAGGTTTACTGGAAAGTGCCAAGAAAATGATTGAACTTCTTACCAGCGAAAAAAAACACCTGAGAGAGGAAAACGATCAGTTAAAGCGAAATCTGGCCAATGAACGCGATAAATTTCGCCGCCTGGAAAAGAAGGTGGGTGAGAACCAAAAATATGACGGCATCAGATTGGCTAGAGACATTTTATCGACACATGATAATCTTATCAGAGCCATTGAGGTTGGGGAAGAAAACAATCCCGACAACCTTGCCGCCTGGGTTGAAGGTATCAAGGTTGTTCAGAAGGAGTTAAGATCCACCTTGAACCGAAGTAACATTCAGGAAATCATTCCCGAAGTTGGTGATCCCTTTGATCATAACAACCATAATGCCCTGTATTACGCACCCGTGCCCGGATTTGAAGATGGCCAAATTACAGAAGTGCAACAAACCGGGTTCAAATTCCATAATCGCTTACTTCGCCCCGCTCAGGTTGGGGTTGCAGAAAACTATCCTGTTGAGGCAGAATCCGAAGAGGAACAAGAGGATTAAACTTTTATTCGAACTGAATTGCATCATTCTGATATCGAACAGACGCAGTTGTTCATAAATGGGTCTTCTGGTTATACTTAGGCAAGGCATGCTATGACCAACGCTCTTTATTCCGAACTTTTCGGTGTACATTCAGGGCAAAAATCACCATTTATTTTTTCACCAGACGGCACCATCGTTACCTACGAGGACTTCATCAAACTGGGAAGCCGGTATGCCCATGTCCTGAATCGTTTAGGTCTGGTGCCTGGTGACAGATTGCTGGTTCAGATTGAAAAATCTCCCCAGGCTCTGGCCTTGTATGCTGCCTGCATCCAAACGGGAATTATATTTCTTCCGCTTAACCCAGCCTACGCAGCTGAGGAACTCACCTACTTCGTCAAGGACAGTGAGCCATCCCTTGTTGTTTGCGATGCAAATAGCCCTCTTGTCCATGACTCCCATGCCGATCTCTTGGATGCCAGAGTTGAAACATTAAATCAGAATGGTAGTGGGTCACTTACGGCCGAAACCAAAGGAATGCCAAGTCGTTATCAAACTGTTGCTAGGAGCAGTGATGATCTCGTTGCCCTTCTTTATACCTCGGGGACCACCGGTAGACCCAAAGGGGCCATGCTAACACAGGAAAACCTTTTGTCCAACGCTCATGTGCTTAAAAAACTTTGGGCATTTGAATCTTCCGATGTTTTGCTCCATGCATTGCCGATATTTCATTCTCACGGCCTTTTTGTTGCCACTAATGTTACCTTGTTGTCTGGGGGGTTACTCATCTTCCTACCCAAGTTTGACCGGGAAGAAATCATCAAATACATCCCAATGGCCACGGCAATGATGGGAGTACCAACATTTTATACCCGCCTTTTGAATTCTCCCGACCTGACCAAGGAACTTACTCGGAATATGAGGTTGTTTGTTTCTGGGAGTGCGCCCCTTTTGGCAGAAACCCATAAGCAATTTGAACAGCGAACAGGACATAGCATACTCGAACGCTATGGGCTTACTGAAACCAGTATGAACACTTCAAACCCTTACTCGGGGGAACGTAGACCTGGCACAGTCGGGTTTCCCCTGCCTGGAATCGAGGTTAAAATTACAGATACATGGACTGGTCAGAAGGTATCACCAGGTGAAATAGGACAGATTGAGATCCGTGGGCCCAATGTATGCAAGGGATATTGGCGAAGACCCAATCAAACAGCCAAAGAATTTCAACCTGATGGGTTTTTCATTACAGGGGATCTCGGCAAAGTCGATTCTGATGGGTTTTTGCATATTGAAGGGCGCAACAAAGATCTCATTATTTCTGGTGGATACAATGTTTACCCGAAAGAAATTGAACTTTTTCTTGACAGGCAACCTGGAGTCCTTGAGAGTGTTGTTATCGGCGTCCCCCATTCCGATTTTGGAGAGGCCGTGGTTGGATTGCTTGTGCCCAACAAAAATGCCAATCCAGATCTGTCCGCCATTACTTCAGCTGCTTCAGTATTCCTGGCGCGTTACAAACATCCAAAAAAACTTCTTGTGGTCAAAGCCCTGCCTCGCAATACAATGGGGAAGGTCCAGAAAAATGTATTGCGCGCTGAATACAACAAACTATTCAACTGAAACTGAAAATTTATTTACCCACAACCCCATCAATTTTGGATTGTGTTTCCTTTAGTTCGTAAAGGAGTGAAAGGGCTTCCAGTGGTGTAAGTGTATCTGGATTTAAATTCTTGATTTTGTTCTCTAAAGGGGAGATCTTAATTTTATCCAGCTTTTCTTCAAACAACGAAGAAGATGTAAACAAGGGAAGTTCCTGATACAAGGAAAGGATGTTATCCTGGCTTTTGCCCTTGGGGTGTTCCAATTTTTTCAGGATAGAACTCGCTCGGTTCACGACCACTCTGGGCAGACCAGCCAATTTGGCAACCTGAACACCATACGACCTGTCGGCCGAGCCTTCAGCGACCTCATGCAGAAAGATCACATCACCTTCCCATTCTTTGACTTTGATGGTCAAATTATAGAGCTTTGGCAGTCGATTGGACAATTCAGTCAATTCATGGAAATGGGTGGCAAAAAGAGTCCGACACTTGATTTTGTCGTGAATGTACTCCAATGTGGCCCATGCTATTGACAGGCCATCAAAGGTTGCTGTGCCTCTTCCGATTTCATCGAGTATAACTAATGTTCTTTGATCGGCCTGGTTCAATATTGAGGCTGTTTCAACCATCTCAACCATGAAGGTTGATCTCCCCTTGGCCAGTTCGTCGGCGGCTCCAACTCTGGAAAACAGCTGAGACAGAACACCTATTCTGGCTTTTTTTGCAGGTACGAAAGATCCTATCTGTGCCATTAGAGCCAAAAGAGCATTTTGTCGAAGATAGGTCGATTTTCCTGCCATATTTGGTCCCGTTAACAGGATTATCCGACCATCCTCACTAATATTGCAATCATTGGTTACAAAAGGGTTTTGGTTATTCCTTCTAAGTGATTGTTCGACAACCGGGTGTCTGCCTGCAATAATTTCCAAATCACAACTTTCATCAAGTACCGGTTTGCACCAGTCATTGGCATGGGCTATTTCGGCCAAGCTTGAAATAACATCCAGTTCGGAGAGGGTATCAGCAATCAAAAAGATATCATTGGCATGGGTTATAATTTCTTCACGAAAATGCTCAAACAACGCCAACTCAATTTCAACAGCTCTTTGTTGGGCGTTTACTATTCGTGATTCCAGTTCGGCAAGCTCAGTTGTTGTGAAGCGACAAGTGGTAGAGGTCGATTGGCGGTGGATAAATACCTCGGACAATGGTTTTGAAAGCATCTTCGAGTAAAATGATGATGATGCTTCAACGTAATAACCCAACACCCTGTTGAAACGAACCTTTATTTTGGGATTATCCGCCAATTTAGCGTATTTCTTTTCCAATTCGGCAACGACCATCCTGGTTTCATCACGAAGTTTTCTGGTTTCATCCAACTCGGAATTATAACCCTTGGCAATAAAATTCCCGTCCTTGGCCGTAATAGGGACATCAGATACCATGGCTTGGGTTAATTCTGCGGCAAGATTTTTCAGCTTTTTGAGAAAGCCAAGAGAGGTCTTAAGTTGTTCTGACACTTTTTTCATTGCCTGAATTTCCTGCTCGATGAGGAATGCCTGATTAATTCCGATCTTTATAGCATTTAGATCTCTTGGGTTGCCACGTTCCAAACCAAGTCTTGACAGGGACCGCTGAAGGTCGGGTACCATTTTCAATTTGTCCCGCACTTCCCTGCGGGCATCTGGTTGGGAATAAAAGTTCCCTACTTCATTTTGTCTTCTTGCTATGAGACCCAAATTGGTTGATGGGTTTGCCAACCACTTTTCAATCATTCTTGCCCCACTTGCTGTTTTTGTCTGATCCATGACAGACAAAAGAGTGTTCTCTTTACCGCCGGCCAGGTTTCTGGAAATTTCTAGGTTTTTTCTTGTGGCGGAATCAATTTGAAGCGTATCTTCTGACTTTTCCTTGATTGGAAATTGCAACTTGGGAATTTTACCGTGCTGAGTCATATCCAGATAGGCAATTATTGCACCCAAACATGATAATTCTGACCTTTGGAACTGGCCAAAGGCATCCAAAGTAACGACTTCAAAAAGTTCCACCAAACGATTTTTAGCCGTCAAACTTTCAAAGTGAATGTCGGCAATTGGTGTATGTGCGTCTGTTGTCCCTTTGATAACGGTTAATAATTGGGCTGAAAAAGATTCGGGGTAAAGAACTTCCTTTGGGGCTATTCTTGAGAGATGGGAAGAAAGATTGATTAAGGGGAAACTTGTCACATTAAAGCTTCCAGATGATATATCTGCCCATGCCAAAGAAATGGAATTTCGAATTCGGTGAATTGCCGCAATGTAATTGTTTTGATCCGCAGCCAGGAGGGAGTCTTCCGTAAGGGTTCCCGGTGTAATAACCCGAACCACCTCTCTTCGAACGATTGCCTTATGACCTCTTTTTTTTGCTTCGGCAGGATTTTCAAGCTGTTCGCAAACCGCAACTCTAAACCCCCTGCGGATCAATTGTTGCAGGTATTGATCTGCCGAGTGAACTGGAACGCCACACATGGGGATGTCTGTATCGTTTGTCTTTCCCCTTTTGGTAAGGGCTATATCCAATGCTTCCGAGGCAGCAATAGCATCCTCAAAAAACATTTCGTAGAAATCACCCATGCGATAGAATAAAAGCGCATCTTTGTGATGGCTCTTGATCTCGTGATATTGTACCATCATGGGGGTTAATTGTTGCTTTTTCTTACTCATCCTTCTACAAAATTTATAAAGACCAGTGCTGCGATATTTAAAAATTTGCTGCTATGCGACCTCTCTATTAATAAATTTTACAACATTTATTCTCCAAAGTAATCCCTCCCGTGTAACATACACCTTAATGTCAAAACATTAGATTATTCCACATATTATGCAAACTAATTGAACGTTGGATATAAATTTCATTTGACTTTGTGTCTTTCTAGCCAAAATTTTGCAGAATTAGCTGGCACATAAGACTAACTTCATGGAGATTTGAAGCCCTTTGGATTGCGTCCCTTCAGAAGAGATTAACATTCCCTTTTAAAAAATTTGAGTGTTCTGGATAATCACGACAACTTATTGGTTGTTTTGCTCAAATTCTCCTAGGGATAAAATGATGGTTGTTGTACATAACTCTTCTGGCCTATGTCCCACTTTAGGAATTTCGGCTCAAAAAGTGTCAAAGTCCCGAGTTTTTTCGGCCAAATTTTGTATCGGTCTTTAGGACCCTAGGGAATCGGCAATTAGAGAAATAATTTCAAACATGATGTTTGTTGCAACCATGGCAGTTATTTTATTTGGATTATCTGCAGTAGGAACCAGACACACGATATCACCGCCTATAATATTTAAACCTCGAACTGACCGCATGATACCAACAACTTGTTTTAAATTGAAACCCGGCTCCCCTGGTTCCAGATTTGCTACTCCTGGAGCAATAGAGGGGTCAAGGCAATCCAGGTCAAAAGTAATATAAACAGGTTTATTGCCAATTCTGTTTCTGATAATGTCGTTGACACAAGATTCTCCCATCAAATCATACTGTTTTTTGGTGATCAACTCATATCCAAGGTGACGACTTGGTTCATACCAATCCAGGGTTCTTGGATTTCCTCTGATGCCGATTTGAGTCGAACTATGAGCATCAACATGACCCTCGGTTACGAGTTGTGCACCCCAATGTGCTGCGGATTTTCTAGCACCAAGAAAGTGTTCGAGATGCATGAACGTATCTGTGTGTGCATCAATGTGAAGCAATGCTACAGGTTCCCCTTTTGACAAATTTGAACTCTTGCCACCCAAGGCTCTCAACGTTCCACCGGTTATGGAGTGATCTCCGCCTATGGAAACTGGTCTGGCACCCGATTGATCAATCTTTCTAAAATAATCGGTTATGTGATCTATCGAAGTTTCATTATTGTTTCCTTCTACAAGGGGAACATCGCCAATATCTACAATCTTGTACTTTTCCCAAGGATCAAGTCGAAAATCAAGGTGAATTCTTCGCCCGAGTCCAGAGACATCCCGAACTGCTCTTGGTCCCAGGTGCTGGTCTCGAAGAGTGGTTCCATTACCGGTTGAATGAGGTATACCAACCAATGCGATATCACAATCTTTCGGAGTGTCTTGGTAATCACATTTAAACAGGGTAGGGATACCCGCCCAGTATAGACCACGAACGAATTTCGTATGTGCCTCGCTTTGATCTTGTATATCCAATTGTTCACCTCCTATTGTTCTTTGTCACCAGAATATTGAACCTTCGGGCGTAGTTTTGAAACGGCTTTTAGCTTAATCGGTTTTCCATTCTTAAATAGTATAATTGGTGTAGGGCTTGACAATTACATAAATATTGGTTCAATCTGAAGCAACTTCGTATTTTGAAGGTTGTAATTATTTAGATATTTTTTTGGAGGAAGTGATGAGAAAAATTCTAGCTGCGTCTTTAGCTGTTTCCATGAGTATGGGAGCGGTTGGGGCATCAAAAGCTCAAGACATTGTTATTGGCACACCTAACTGGCCTTCTGTCCAAGCGACAGGAGAGATAATGCGTGTCATTATTGAAGAGAATCTTGGCCTGGAAGTAGAAATCCAGACGGGTTCCAATCCAATTATTTTTGAAGCCATGGACAAGGGGGCAATGCATCTCCACCCAGAGGTTTGGATGCCCAATCAACAAAATCTTCATGACACATTTCTAGAACAGAACGGTACTGTTGTTCGAAATGAAAACGGTGTTTCGGCCTTTCAGGGAATGTGTGTACATCAGTCAGTTGCAGATGAGCATCAGATTACGAGTATATACGACCTAACTGATCCGGCCAAGGCGGAAATTTTTGACTCCGACGGCGACGGCCGTGGTGAAATTTGGATTGGGGCACCAGGATGGGCTTCAACCAATATTGAGAAAATCAGAGCGAAGTCATATGGTTATGACCAGACTCTGGAACTTCTTGTTATGGATGAGACCCTTGCCTACGCCAACCTGGACAACGCTGTAGAACAGGATCAGCCTTGGGTGGGTTTCTGTTATACACCACATTATCTTTTTGCTCTGCATACCATGCACATTTTGGAAGAGCCTCCCTATGATGCGGCACAGTGGAATATTATCCAACCAACCGACGATCCGGCATGGCTTGAAAAAGCGAGCGCCCCTGTCGCTTGGGATACGGCTAACCTTCATCTTTACTATTCCAAGTCTCTGGAAGATTCATATCCTGAGGTTGCCTCCCTATTTGCAAGCGTAATGCTTGATACAGATACAGTGGGCGAAATGACCAAGGCACTTGTTGTTGATGAAATGGAATTGGCTGAATTCGCTGAGCAATGGGTTGCGGATAACGAAGACCGCGTTCTGGAGTGGTTGAGCAACTAAACATTTCGGCTTAATCCGAAACAATACCATCAGATAGGTAGGAGAACCATGGATGAACCTGTAGTTAAACTGGACAATGTCTGGAAAATTTTCGGGGATCGATCCCAGGAAGCGATGTCAGCTATCAAGGAACGGGGTATAACCAAACCTGAAGTTCTTTCTGAATTTGGCTGTGTTGTTGGTGTTCAAAAAGCAACCTTCGATGTTTCACGAGGTGAAATCTTCTGTATCATGGGGCTTTCTGGTTCCGGCAAATCCACTTTGGTTCGCCACATCAATCGTTTGATTGAACCAACTGAAGGAAAAATAGAAGTATTGGGCAGGGATATTGGTTCCCTGTCCAGTAATGAGCTCAGAGAAGTAAGGGCGCTACAAATGGGTATGGTATTCCAGCACATGGCATTACTTCCTCATCGCTCCGTCAGAGATAATGTCGCTTATCCTCTGGAGATCAGAAAAATTCCAAAATCCAGAAGATGGGCTATATCGGACCATGCCTTGGGATTGGTTGATCTGGTCGGTTATGAGGACAGGCTTCCGCGTGAACTTTCGGGTGGTATGCAGCAACGTGTAGGCATCGCCAGAGCATTGGCTTCAGATCCTGCCATTCTTTTGATGGATGAGCCCTTTTCGGCTCTTGACCCCCTTATTCGTATGCAGCTTCAGGACCAATTCAAGGCCCTGGTTGCTCAATTACAGAAAACCACCCTGTTTATTACCCATGATTTGGATGAAGCCATCAGAATAGGCCATCGTATCGCCATAATGAAAGATGGTGAAATCGTACAAATTGGTACGGCCGAAGAAATCGTGATGAATCCTGCTGATGAGTATGTACGCGAATTTGTCCAGGGCATCTCAAAATTAAAACTGGTAAAAGCCCACTCCATCATGGAACCTGTAGAAAGTTACAAAGGCTCCCTTGAGGGTGCTCCCGAAGCTGATCATAAGGCAGATTTGGATCAAATTATTGATCTTGCGGTCAACACAGAACAGCCGGTTGTTATTACTGATTCTGGCAAGCCAGTTGGATTGATCACCAAGCCTCGCTTATTGCGAGGAATTCAAGGAGGAAAGGAATGACCCCTTCAACTGAAGAACAAGATAATGGCATAAGTGTCACGGCTGCTTCTGACATTGAGGTTGATCACGAGCAACTGGACATTTCCATAGCCGAATTTGTTGAACGAAACCCTGATTACTATCAGAATGTCTTTCATAAAGTTCATGCTGCTACAAGTCCACTGCCAAATACTTTCAACTGGGCGGCTGCCCTATTGGGACCAATCTGGGGTGGCTTTCGAGGTGCTTGGGGATTTTTCTGGGGTTTTCTAATCCTGGAAATGATCGTTTGGGTACAACTAGGTCGCGGCCTCTGGGGAAATCCAGGTGCAAAATTTGAAGAAAGAGCGGAAGGACAACTGGAAAAGGCAGCCGAGTTCAAGCAACGAGCTGAAGAGGCTCTAGCGGCCGGTGAAGATGCAACCCGGTTTGAGAAACTCTTTGATAACATGTCCACGGCTGCTGAACGAAGCCTGACTGAAGCACAAATTCTTAATGATGGAAAATTTATGGTTTTTTTAACCGGGGTGGCATTGTTTGTACTGGTTAAACTAACCCAGGGTTTTTATGCCAACAAAATTTACGAGAGACAATATTCCAAATGGCGAATCGACCCTGAGGGTACTGAGTCTGGCGTAAAACTCAGGAACCTGGTTTTGTCACTGGTACTGGTAACTTTGATCGCCCCCTTAACGATATACAAGTTTACGGTTGAGAGCCCCTTTGAACTCCTGAACCAGTTCCCAGAAAAAGAAATCAGTGGCTATTTTCTTGAAGAGGAAAATGAAACTCTTTATACGGAATCAGCCAAATGGCTTGAAGACCGCATAGACGCCGCAGCCGTTGCGGGACAGGGCCTCTTTGATGGTTTGACAGCCGGAGTAAGGTCTGTTCTGGAAGCAATGACACTTGCCTTGATTGTTACCCCATGGCCTGTGGTGATGGTTGTTGTGTGTGTGGTTGCCTGGAGAGCTGCTGGACCCAGAGTATCCATTTTTACTGGCGCTGCCTTGGCCTATGTAGCACTTCTGGGATATTGGGAAGTCTCTATGGAAACCGTTGCTTTGGTCGGTGCTGCTGTGTTTTTGTGCGTGATTTTTGGCATTCCATTGGGTATTTGGTTTGGGAAATCACAACGGGCTTACAAGATTGCGGAACCGGTATTGGATTTAATGCAGACACTCCCGGCATTCGTCTATCTTATTCCAATCATTGCCTTTTTTGGAACGGGTAATCCACCTGGCATTTTGGCAACAATAATATTTGGGATGCCACCCGTGATCCGCTTAACCGCTTTGGGAATGCGCGGGGTTCCCAGGACGATAATTGAAGCGGCAGAGGCTTTTGGTGCCTCCAAAAGACAATTGTTAAGGGATGTTGAAATCCCTCTCGCCTTACCTTCAATTATGACCGGGGTAAACCAAACCATACTTATGTGTCTTTCGATGGTTGTTATCATTTCACTTATCGGTGGAGGCGGATTGGGTCAGGA
Source organism: Paracoccaceae bacterium (assembly GCA_022822495.1). Taxonomy (GTDB): domain Bacteria; phylum Pseudomonadota; class Alphaproteobacteria; order Rhodobacterales; family Rhodobacteraceae; genus MPNP01. The sequence goes on from JAJEBQ010000014.1 coordinate 30,676, forward strand.
AATCCTGATCGCACTGCAATATGCAGCGAAGGGACCTGGTTTGCTTGGAGGTATTGCGATCTTGTTATGTGCCATGGTTATTGACAGGATTGTTCAGGGGGCCTTCCGAAGAGAAATCTAGGGTTGTATTTCTTGTTCATAAGTCTTGACCTTTGTGATATTTCAGGCGGACAAGGTTCCACATTTGGAATGTAACTGAGGGTTGCACGGGATATGATTAATTAATTTGGCCCCATAGCTTCCTACAATGTAGAACATCCGTGGAAACGGGCTAGTGGTGCCATTGAGTAAGATCTCCATGGGCAGATCCTGTAATTTGAGGGTACTGGCATTGTCAAGGTCCTTTGCCCCAGAGTCAGGGCTATCACTTTTGAACAGCCCCATTTTCAGGTAAAAGTCCAGCCAAACGGATGCGCTTCAACGCATAATTGTGATTCCATCCGGCTTGTTAAGTCTTCCCCGTATGGATGGAGTCCTCTTGTCTACGGCCAAACGTGCCAGATTGACCCTGAGAGGTTGTGTAGCGAGAGTCGTTGCTTTCGGCACAACCCAGACGATTGTACCTCAGAATGCAGGTGTTGTTATCGGAAGCAGGCGCAGGGGCAGTCATAAATCTACTTACCAAGTTAACACCTTGCTAGATTAATCAGCTACCGTTCTGCATAGTGCTAAACATTTTTGCAAGTTGTGCTAACGGAATACTAGAAGGTTCTTTTTTCTGATTTCGTTGGAATGTAGAAATGAGAATGGCGATCGTAATTAATGTCACGGAAACTACTGGAGTAATCGCAAGCAGCGGAAATGCAACAGGATGACCATTATCTGAGAGAAGCATGCAAACAACAAAGATTTCAAGAAAACAAATGAGTACCACAACGACCCACGAACACCAAAAGACCTAGCGACGCATCCACAATCGTTGTTCTTCAATTTGTACAGTAATTTTTGAATTCATTCTTTGGTCAGAAGCGAGGCGTTGTTCTTCTAAATTTGCTTTCTGAACAGAACCAGGAGGTGCGTCTCCTATGTCATTAAAATCATCCAATTATTAATCCTTTTTTTGGGTAATTCGGTTCCGATAAAATTTATATATTTTTTTGTCGTCAATGTTGGCGTTTGTTTTCGCCCCGTGCTCTTGAATAGTTTCCTTCCAGGGAGTACCATCTCTGTGGGTAAGTTCGGAAAGTTGTGAACCTGACCAATTACCATAAACTTCCCATATCTTGTCGAGAAATTTTTGAGTCTTCGTATCAGGTATTTCAGGTATTTCAAATTTAATGTTGGTATCTTCGCTAAACAAATTTTCTACATTTATCTCAGTTGCGGGTTCTATTATTGGAAGACGCCCTCGGTGCTTGAACTCATGATACAATGAGGGAAATACTGGGCCATATTGCCATGCCTCAGCATATTCGTCTTCAATCAAAGGATCATCATTGTAGGCAAAGTTCCAGCCGTGCGCCAAGTATACAAGTTTCTGAATCTTCAGGGGGGTTATACCATGCTTTCGGTATTTAGTAAGAAAGTAATTTGCAACTGCCTTGGCAGAGTATCCCATGTTTAAACTCCTGCAACCATGAGTAGCCTAATTCCCTGCGATGATCCAATAATATCTGGTTAAGCTAAGTTAAACTTTTCCTCGAATTTACCTAGTCAGCACGTGTATTACTATATATATCTCCCCCAGGTAAATTGCAAAAGTAATTTTCCAGTGTTTCCCGCTAAATGTAGTCTTTTTGCTGATGAACATTAATTTTCGAAGACCGCAAATAGTATGTTCTTCTAACTGTTTAATCCGCCGTCTCACACTTGTGGCTTCTTTCCCTGACCCTTAAAACCAACCATATCACAATCGGTTACATGGCTTGGTTTTAAGTTTCTTTCAGCAAGGTTTCACCCCGTGACCATCTTCTTCGGTTGCTCATAGCAATCAATAGAAGACATCCCAGATGTTCATGGTAATCGGATTTAACTTCTGAGTTCCTTGATACAATTTGAAAACCGATTGGCTATATAAACAGGATCTTCATCAATGACTGAAACATCAACATTACCTGGTTGACACTTACTAATAATTATTGTCATTTGTTCCGAGGATATCGCCTTTGCAAGCTCGGTTGATGTTTCTTTGGCAGAGCATTCAACGACATTTTTACAACCGCAAGCAAGGGCAACTTCTGTCAAGGAGGTTGCCATTCCAGCATAAGTTGGCTGGTCCCCAGTGGAACCATAACTCCCATTATCAATAATCAAAAGGATAAAATTATCGGCTGGATTGTTGGCAATGGTCGATAAGGTAGCCAAATTTGTGAGCACAGACCCATCTCCATCAATGGCAATAACCGTTTGATCCTGTACCTGGGCTAAGCCCAAACCAATGGATGAACACAAACCCATGGTTCCCAGCATGTAGAAATTCGATGGTTGATCAAATAATTGGTAAAGCTCCTGGGAAGGTGAACCAATATTACAAACGACCAGCCGGTCTTTCAGGATAGGGACGATTTCCTTAAGTATATCGTATCTGATCATGATGCTGAACTCCAAAATGACGCGTCTGTAAGGATAGCAACCGGTTTTTTGCACATCTGTGAATGTTGTAGTATACCATCAAGAGTTGCCACCTGGTCAGAATTATAAAAATGGTAATAGGGAATATTCAACTGTTTTAGCAAGGGCTTGGTGTGGATAGCCATTTCAACCTGGCAAGCCACTTTTTCACCAACTTCTCCGCGATAGCTAATGAGCATGGGTAAAGGAATGTGATAAAACTGAATTAAGGTCACAAGAGAATTTATCGCAACCCCCAAGGCTGTATTTTGCATGATAATTGCTGATCTGGTTCCTCCAAGATAAGCACCTGCACAAAGACCCATACCTTCATCTTCCTTGTTAGAGGGTATATGAAAAATACTCTCATTCGCCTCCACCAGCTCAATCACTCCCGCCAGCTGTTTGCATGGTACCGAAGTGATATAGCCAATTTCATTCCTTACCAAGCTATCAACAATAGCCTTATCAGTTTTTGTGGGCATACCTTTCCTTTACTAAATTTCGGAAAACTTTTCTCTTAGTGAGCTAGGTGGTCAAGAACCTTATCGGCAATCATTTTGCTGACACGATAATTGGACTCTTTTGTAACACCCGCAATATGTGGGGTTAAAATGAGGTTATTCAATCCTGAAAACTTTTTCCCCGATTCCCTGGTCATAGGTTCATGTTCGAAGACATCAAGAGCCGCCCCCCCCAACTTATCTTTTTTTAGAGCATCAATCAACGCTCTTTCCTCTACCACTCCCCCGCGGGATGTATTGATAATTATTGCGTTGGATTTGCACATGGCAATAAAATCATTGTCAATCAGGTGATATGTTCCTTTTACCAAAGGAACATGTACACTAATGACATCGGAAGTATGAGCGATCTCTTCCATATCAGCGGATTTAACTTTGGTCCAAACATTATCATCAGTACTGACAAATGGATCGTAAGCCTGCACCGACATTCCCAGACTCACAGCCTTTGATGCAGCTGATCGGCCGATCGCCCCCAAACCAATCAGACCAAGTTTCTTGTTGTTGATTTCATGGCCGATACAATCCGTTCTGTTCCAGTTCCCGGCAGTCATCTCGGCATTTTCTTGGTAAGCACCCCGCAACAGGATCATCGCTGTACCAATGACATATTCCGCCACGCTTTCTATATTGGCTCCTACTGCAGGAAATACTGGAATGTTTCGTTCCTTACAGGAAGTCATGTCAATATTATCCAAGCCGATACCTAATCGCCCAATACATTTAAGTTCAGGTCCATGATTAAGTAATTCGGCATCAACAAGTGTCTTATTTCTTACAATTAGGGCTTTGGCCGATTTTAGCGTTTTCAACAACTTTGGGCGTTCTTCGGCCAAGGTAATATTATAAGTTGTTGTATGTTGGCTGGAAAGGGAATCAACAACGGAGGAGTCCATAAACTCAGTAATCAGAATCATGACGGTAATTGAATTTAAATGAAAAGGTTAAGGGTTTTCCGAGAGCACTATCAGGATTAGCCCCACAAATCTTTAATATTTTTAAATATTCCTTTGCCTTCACCTTCAGATTGCGCGTTTATTTCTCCAAACTCCTTGAGCAATTCCTTTTGTCTGGAGGTTAATTTAACTGGTGTCTGTACAAACAAATCAATAAGCAAATCACCGTAAGCGCCTTCGGCCCTTAGTTTGGGCATACCTTTGCCAGACAAACGCAACCGTTTGCCGGTTTGGCTTTCAGGAGGGATTTTTACCTTGGTTCTTCCTCCATCTATTGTGTTAATTTCAACTTCACCTCCCAAAGTAGCTGTTACCATGGGAATATGGATATTACACCGGAGATGATTGACTGATCTTTCGAATTCCCTGTGATCTCTGACTTCAATAAGAATGTAGAGGTCGCCCGCTGAATTTGGCCTGCTTCCTTCATCACCCCTTCCCCCCAAGCGTATTCGTTGGCCAGAATCTACCCCAGCAGGAATTTCCACCTCAATGGTTCTCTCCTTGCGGACTCTGCCCTGACCTGAACAGGCCTTACAAGGATTCATGATAACCTTCCCTTGTCCTCGACAGGTGCCACAAGTTGTTTCTACTCGGAAAAAATCTCTTTGAACTCTCGTTTTACCACTACCGCCACAAGTCGGACATATGGTCGGCTCAGCTCCATCTTCAGCTCCTGTGCCATTACAAGAATCACAAATAGTCAGGACGGGAACCCGAATTCTCTTCTTCACTCCGGTATAGGCTTCCTCAAGTGATATGGAAAGTTCATATTGGAGATCAGATCCTCGATAGGAACGTTGCGAGGTTCTGCCTCCGGGGTCCATGAAATCCCTGAAAATATCCTGAAAAATGTCAGAGAATGCTCCCTGACCTGTAAAGCCATGATGAGCCGCTCCATTGCCACCGTGGAAAGCATCATGACCAAAACGGTCATACATTTCTTTCTTCCGAGGGTCTTTCAAGATATCATAGGCCTCGTTTACTTCCTTAAACTTGGCCTCAGCATTCGGGGTATCCTTGTTTTGATCGGGGTGGAGCTCCTTGGCCTTTTTTCTAAAGGCCTTTTTTATTTCGGGTCCTGATGCTCCTCGAGGTACCCCCAGTACATTATAGTAATCCAGTTTGCTCATGACAATCTTAGGTTGTCCCAGGTCTGATCAACCAGAGGTACTTTGCTCCCAAAAATCTTCCCTCCTTAGAAATTACTACTTGTTATCTTCCTCAACATCATCAAATTCAGCATCAACCACCTCAATATCATCTTCTGAATCTGGTTCGGACTGGTCTGCTTCTTCAGCATTTTCATCCTGGTTTTGATAGAGGACCTGTCCCAATTTCATTGCAGCTTCTGATAGATTCTGGATACCTGATTGGATTTTGGCGGTATCCTCTTCCTTCATATTTTCTTCCAGTGCATTCATGGCAAGCTCAATCGATTCGATTGTTGCCGGGTCAAGCTTGTCCTTGTGTTCAGAAAGTGATTTCTTGGTTTGATACAGAAGCGATTCAGCTGAGTTTTGTGCTTCGACCAAATCTTTCTTGTTCTTGTCAGCTTCGGCATATTCCTTGGCTTCATCCACCATCTTCTCAATTTCCTCTTCGGACAGACCGCCTGAAGATTGAATTGTGATTGACTGGGATTTGCTTGTTGCTTTGTCCAAGGCCGTAACTGAAGTTATGCCATTGGCATCTATATCAAAGGTGACTTCAATTTGAGGTACACCACGAGGCGCATTTGGAATACCTTCCAAATTAAATCTTCCCAAGAGTTTGTTGTGTTGCGCTATCTCCCGTTCACCCTGATAGACTTGAATGGTAACTGTAGTCTGGTTATCATCAGCTGTCGAAAAAACCTGTGATTTCTTCGTTGGAATCGTTGTGTTTCTTTCAATCAACCTGGTGAACACTCCGCCCAGCGTTTCAATACCCAGAGAGAGAGGTGTTACATCAAGCAGAACAACATCTTTGACGGTACCACTCAGGACCCCGGCCTGGATGGCAGCGCCCAGAGCCACAACCTCATCCGGGTTTACTCCCTTGCTAGGTTGTTTGTCAAAAAAGTTGGTTACCTCTTCAACGACCTTTGGCATGCGGGTCATTCCACCAGCCAATACGATTTCATCAATCTCACCCACCTTGAGGCCAGCGTCTTTCAAGGCGGCTGCACATGGTTTCAGCGTTTTCTTGATCAGTCCGCCAACCAAATTTTCCAGTTTTGCCCTAGTGAGCTTGGAAATCAGGTGCAGGGGTTGTTTTGTTTCCGTGTCTATCGAAATAAACGGTTGGTTAATTTCGGTTTCCATGCTGGAAGAAAGTTCAACCTTGGCCTTTTCTGCGGCCTCTTTTAACCTTTGCAAGGCAATCTTGTCCTTGGTGAGGTCAACCCCATTTTCTTTCTTGAATTCGTTTGCAAGGTAGTTGACAATTGTCAGGTCAAAATCTTCACCTCCAAGGAAGGTATCACCATTGGTTGATTTGACCTCAAACAGGCCATCGTCAATTTCGATGATGGTTATGTCGAAAGTACCACCGCCAAGATCATATACAGCGATCGTTTTTGCCTCTTTCTTGTCCAGTCCGTAAGCGAGAGCCGCAGCTGTTGGTTCGTTAATGATGCGAAGTACTTCAAGGCCCGCTATCTTGCCCGCATCTTTTGTTGCTTGTCTTTGGGCATCGTTAAAGTAAGCTGGTACGGTAATCACAGCCTTGGATACTTCCTGACCCAGATAATCCTCAGCTGAGGATTTCATTTTTTTGAGAATGACTGCTGAAATTTGTTCCGGGGAATATTTCTTGTCCCTTATTTCGACCCAGGCATCGCCGTTTCCACCATCAATAATTTTATAGGGTAAAGAACTTTTGTTTTTGGCAAGATAAGAGTCATTGAACCGACGTCCAATTAATCTCTTGATAGCAAAAACAGTGTTTTTTGCATTGGTTACTGCTTGTCGCTTGGCAGCTTGACCAACGAGTTCCTCTTTATCTGTATAAGCAACAATTGATGGGGTGGTTCTCGATCCTTCTGAGTTCTCAACAACCTTGGAATCGGTTCCTTCCATAATCGCCACACAAGAATTCGTTGTACCCAAGTCAATACCGATAACTGTGCTCATATATTTCCTTCCTGAATGTTAAATTCTAAAGTCGAACTTACCCTTAAGTTCATTGGGATTTTAATTTAAATTAGGTTTCCGATATAGGAAGGGTTAGGCTTCTCTTCAAGAAATGAGCATTAATTTTGTCCTCCTTGCTCTTTAGAAACGAAAGATTCTCGGTTAATTTATGTTCATAACATAAGATCTCGAACCTAATTTCGAAAACAGAACAAGGACATTGTGATTATCTCCATTTTAGCAATCCAATCGCATCGTAATTACTGGCTTTAATCTGACAAGCATGACAAGTCGTTCAGTTTTTTCTACAATCCAAAGACCACAGTGTTGTACCGTTCAACGATTTATTCTTGTCGTACGAGGCCAAAGGGAGAAAAAGCTCCTGTAAAAACTCTTCTAAAGATAAGAGGTGGTAGGTTTTTTCCTATGTAAGTAAATAGGTTTGTAGATCTTCAAGGTATTCTACTTGCCAAGTAACAAGCCCTTGTTGCCCATCAACCGATTAAAGTACATTGGCCGGCCTTTCGTTCCACCATGCTATATAAAATTCGCAAATCTGGTATTCGCTTATGTAGAATGAAGCCGTTGGTTTAACGTCTTAATCTTGATCAAATGCTCGATTATCTGCCTATAAATCAATGGATGCCCCACCTAATTTATAATGGAGATCCTTATTTCATTTGCACCCACCAAGTCTAGAGATTGCTGGTGGTTTTGGTGCCAACCTGCACAATCTGGAAAAGTGACTTGAACTATTTGACTTGCCAAAGGCATCACAAGCAAGAATTTTTCATTTCTTTCTCACTTGTGAAAAACCAGAACCTAACAAAAAGATTCTGGGTTCCTTGATTTTTATCCCCCGTAATAAGCGTCCTGGTCGCCATTGAAGATAAAGTCCGATGCCTCCAACGAATCCATCTTATAGTCGTACAAATAAATCTTGTTGTCCTCGTCAACCTTAACCACCGTCACCTCCCGACCCCACCAGGTCTTGTAGGACGATATGTCAAGGTCAGAAAAGTCGCTAACATCGGTGTAGCCTGAAAGATCAATCCGGTCTTC
>JAJEBQ010000040.1 GCA_022822495.1 Paracoccaceae bacterium
TGACCAAACTTTTGTTGGAAAGGGGTGCTGACCCACAGATCATAGACAAAAGGGGGAAACTTGCACTTGATTTGGCTTTTGAGGGGAGTCCAACCCATAATCTTCTTCATCAGGTAACGGATCCCGACGTTTCTCATTCCAATACCGAAGACTACGATCATCGTGATGATTTCAATCCTTCACCCGGCTTTTGATCGAATAGAAGTTTGTTGTTTTTCTTGATTTCTTAAACACGAACTTCCATTCTTGATCTTAATCCAACGTATCAAGTAGGTTAACATTTTCATGCCTAGTCGGCTCTAGATGGGCAAAAATTTCTACCCAGTTTTAAAATAACTCTTCATTTAATCCAAATTGGATCAATAATCTCTGGAATTCATTGTTGCTGGAAAACAAACTGGCCCCTTTACTCCTTAAAGTTCGAAGTGGAACCAGGTTGGAGAAAGACAAAAGATTAAGAAAATTCGTACCAATAAATTTTAATAGAACAGGAAAAAACCTCTTTGAAGCAAAGTTGGTCAAAATCTGGATATCTCCTGGGTCTTCAGCAAGAGTAATAAACTCAAGCAACAATTTGATATCACTTACTGTTAAATTTAATCCTTGAGCTCCCAATGGAGGTAGATTATGGGCAGCCTCTGCTATTAGAACAGCTCTTTCATGATAGAGTTTTTTGGCCATTTGATAATTGCCAGTCCACTTCATAGGCGAGGAAATCAACTCCATCTCGCCGACAGCACCCTGCGATCGCTTGCCAGCTTCTATAGCAAGTTTTTTGGCCTCAAGATTATAGTATTTATCGATCTTTTCTGTCTTATCCATCCAAATGATATTGGAGCAATATTCATCTTCCCCTGGTAAAGGGATGATCGTAAACGGACCACCTGATTGATATATTTCAATTGATTTTTGCCCAAGGGGTTTTTTGTGACGGATGTTAAATGAGATTCCTGCTTGGGGAAGTGAAATGTTCCTTGTATTTATCTGCAACGAATTCCGTACTTGCGAATTTTTACCATCGGCACCTACAAGAAGCTTAGCAACTATTCGACCACCATTGGAAAGAATGATATGTGCCTCTCGGGCCCTTGTAAATACCTTGGCAACACCCACCTTGGGTAAAAGGTTGATGTAAGGGGATCTTCGAACTTCTGCAAGAAGTGCCGAACGTAAATTACGGTTGGCTATAACCCAACCAAACTCACTTTTACTTACTGATTTTGAACTAAAGGTACTGACTTGTTTGATATCTCCATTTGCACCAGCTTCCAGAACCTCAATTTCAGATAATCTTTTCCCACTTGTAGAGAGCAAAGTCTTCAAAGACAGTAAGGTCTTCAAAAATTCCAAAGAATTATTGAAGAGTGCCGTTACCCTTTGATCCTGTGGAAAATCCGTAATTTCTGTAGAAAAATCCCAGTTCAAATCACAACAAATAACCTTTCTTGATTTGTCCGCAAGAGCCAATGAGGTCATTAAGCCAGCTAAGCCACCGCCAGATACAAAAACATCACAATACTGCTTTTTCATGATCCTATGGAATTTGGCAAATTACAGTTTCAATAGAAAATTAATGGGCGATCTTGTATCTAGGATCATCCAATCTAAAAGGTGGCTCAGGCCGCCATCAGAACTGCATTCTCTATTTCGTTGGCTATTTCAGTTATAAACTTTAAATTCTCTCCAGCCACAAGTACTCTAACGACAGGCTCGGTACCGGATTTTCTTACAAAAACCTGTCCTTTGCCGTTTAACTTCTTAATATTCTGATTGATTACCTTTTGTACCCCGTCATCCTTGGTAGGATCACAACCTTTGAGAATCCTTACATTTCTTAAAATCTGGGGAACAGGGTGAAATACATTGGCCACTTCGCTCGCTTTTTTACCAGATTCAACCAATGCTGAAAGGAACTGTAAAGCCGCAATAATGCCATCTCCCGTTGTAGAGTATTTCGAGATTATGATATGGCCCGAATTTTCTCCACCCAAACTAAGGCCGTTGGTAAGTAACTCGTTAGAAATGTTTCGGTCACCAACAAAAGTCTTAACCAGTGAAATTCCTTGTTTCTCAAGATAGGTCTTTAGTCCCAAATTTGACATTTTTGTGGCCACCACAGTGTTTTTATGCAATTGGCCATCTTTAGCCAATCGTGTCGCAAACAAAGCAAGCAGTTGATCACCTTCTACTACCCTGCCTTTTTCATCACAAACAAGGATCCTGTCACCATCCCCATCCAAGGCCAAGCCTACATCAGCTCTTGTTTCCTTGATTTTTTCAATCAGGAGAGTCGGATCGGTTGAGCCACATTTTTGATTGATATTAAACCCATTGGGCGAAACTCCTATTGGGACAACTTCTGCGCCCAATTCCCAAAGTATTTCGGGCGCAACCTTGTATCCCGCTCCATTGGCACAATCAATGACAATCCGCAAACCTGTAAGTCGTAAATTTTTCGGGAACGTCGTTTTGGCAAATTCAATATAGCGTCCCAAGCCACCATCAATTCTTTTTGCCTTCCCAATATTCTCTGGTGTTTCCAAGGTGATATTGGCATCTATTAACTTTTCGATTTTGTTCTCGGTTTCCAAAGGAAGTTTATACCCATTGGGGCCAAAAAACTTCAAACCGTTATCCTGATAGTCATTATGAGAAGCGGTTATCATCACACCCAAATCTGCACGCATAGATCTGGTTAACAATCCTATTGCAGGTGTTGGTATGGGACCAAGCAAATGAACGTTCATACCAGTTGCTGTAAGACCTGCGGTTAAGGCATTTTCCAACATATAACCTGACCGTCTGGTATCCTTCCCTATTACAACACGGTGTTGATTGTTGGGTGTTTTACGAAAAAACTTGCCGGCTGCCATACCAATCTTCAGTGTAACTTCTGCTGTTAGTGGGAAGGAATTCGCTTCGCCTCTAATGCCGTCTGTACCAAAATAAGGATAACCCATTTTTTTCCTTTATTTACTCTATACCTGCAAGATTACAGGATTTTGAAGGGTTATAAAAGGCCGTTAGTGTGAATAGAAATAATGCTTGCCCGCCCGCCCCAGCAATTCAAAATCCGATACCCAGAATGGTTTTACATGGGCGGCATGAAAATGTGTAGGATCATCAAAAATCTCGGGATAATGACCATCTAGAAACTTTATCGCCATGCGTTGTATTTCCAAATAGGTTTCTTTTTCATGGTAAATTTCTGGGACCCCGTCACAAAAATAGCTGAATTGACAACGGGCTTTTTCAACGCCACCCTGATGGACTACGCCACAAATTGTATTCGGAAATTCAGAGGATTTAACTCTGTGGATAATGACTTCAGCGACAGCTCTTTGACCTTCTAATGTTTCACCCCTAGCTTCAAAATATAACGCTTCGACAAGACAAGAAAAATCACTTGCATAATCAGGCCTAGTTGTCGGAGCCCCCATTTGAATTAGTTGATTGCTCATGTTCCTTGAAAGTGAGACCATTACTTCAGGGTCAATCAAACTTTCTCCTAAACTTGGGACAGTACCAACTGTTGTCATAAGGTTTTCCCCGACAGAATTATTTGGTTTTCCTGGACTTGAATTTCCCAAAGATTTAAGTTGTGGGAATTGCTCAAATGAAGCTAACAATATCGCTTCGTCTGCAAACTGCATTAATTTTAATTCTGAGGGCTGTTTGTCGACTTCGTCGAAAGATTCGTCCGCAGTGGTTGTCAATGTGCTGCCACCCCAAATACCAATACCCATTATCAAGATAAATGGCATTTTGTATTTCTCCAAGATCTTAGTCATTAAACATCTCTATAAATATAAAACACACACTGCCACTATAACCTCAAGTCTGTACGGATTGTCTTGTGACAGAATCAATTCGCTTTGCCTCATATTCCATCACTTTGGTTCGAATCGTTATTATTTAATAATCCAATTCTTAATAGTGATTAATCTGTGTAATTCAAGATTTAGTTTGCTTTAACTTGGTTGGCCGCTTCGTTGATAACACATTGAGCTGCTGCCAAACGCGCTAATGGAATACGAAACGGTGTACATGAAACATAGGAAAAACCCGTTTCCCTGCAGAATTGAATAGTGCTGGGATCAGCTGAATGTTCACCGCAAATTGAGAGAATTAAATCCTTTCTGGCCGCCCTTCCCCTTTGCACCGCCATCAGCAAAAGTTCGCCAACACCTTCAAGATCAATACTCACAAAAGGGTCTGTCTGGAAGACACCCTGCTTTAGATATTCATCAATAATTCTGGAGGCATCATCTCTACTAATGCCAAACGCCAACTGAGTCAGATCATTGGTACCAAAACTTAAAAAGGTGGATTTTTCTGCTAAATCTCCTGCTCGCATCGCAGCCCGCGGTGTTTCAACCATGACACCTATTTTATAGGATAAAACGCATCCCATTTGATCTTGAATGTCCTGTGCGATTGTATCCACAAGCTCCTTGATTAATTCAACCTCCTTGTTGGCAGAAACCAGTGGGATCATAATTTCCGGTTTAGCCTGCATTCCATTGCTAATCAATTCCGCTGCTGCCTCAAATATAGCTCTCGCCTGCATTTCATAGATTTCAGGCATGGTAATTCCCAATCTAACACCGCGCATCCCTAGCATGGGATTAAACTCCCTTAGTTCATCCATACGGGATACAATCTGACCAACGGGCAAATTGAAGGCTTCAGCCAACTCCCTGATTTCATCATGATCACGTGGAAGAAACTCATGTAGGGGAGGATCCAAAAGTCTTATACAAACAGGAAATCCAGCCATTTCTACAAAGAGGTCTTTGAAGTCACCCTTCTGCATTTCCTGAAGTTCCTTCAAAACTTCCCTTCGATCTTCAGCACTATCTCTGAATATCATTTCGCGCATGACGGTCAAACGTGATTGTGCAAAAAACATATGCTCTGTACGACACAATCCGATACCTTCGGCTTTGAATCCTTTTGCAACCGCAACTTCTTCCAAGGTGTCTGCGTTGGCCCTTACCCCAATATCCTTGATTTCATCAGCCCAGTTCAAAAAGGTGTCAAAATCTCTATCAAGGCTAGGGCGTACTTTGGTAACAAAGCCATCAATGACAATCCCACGAGTTCCATCAATCGTTATTTCATCACCCTCCCGCAGAATTTTTCCACTTCTGGATACCAAAGTTTTCTCCCGGGGATTAAACTCCAAATCGGTGGCTGCAGCAACACATGGGACCCCCAAACTACGGGCAATCACAGCTGCATGACTGGTCAAACCGCCCCGACCGGTTAACACACCCTTTGCTGTATACATACCCTTGATATCTTCAGGACCAGTTTCAGGTCTTACCAGAATACACGATTGTTCTTTGGCTGCCATCTCTTCAGCAGCCTTTGATGAAAATACGATTACTCCTGAGGAAGCACCAGGACTTGCTGCTATTCCATTGGATAGTATTCTGTCTTCGGAAAAATCATCCAATTGTGTATGAATAACTCTGGTAAGGCTTTCAGGTTCAATTCTCAATAAGGCTTCGGGTTTGGTTATGATTTGATCCTCCACAAGACCAATTAAAACATTTATCTCTGAATTGATTGATCTTTTCGGGATCCGGTAATCCAGAATTACTGGCTGATTGTTATCCATGGCAAATACCATTTCAAACTCATCCTTTAATTCCTTTCGTAAGGTTATGTGATATCCCCTGAGGATATCCGCAACTTGTTTGGAGGTATCTTCCACCATGTGCATTTTCTTGAGGTTTGATAAATCAAAATACATAATTTGATGATCTGCTTTATTTTGACCAGATCCTTTATGACTAGTGCTTTTTCCTACTTTCAGGTAACCATTCCCCTTGTGATAAATCATTTCCTGAATGATCAGACCAAGGCCAGCATCTTCAGGTGCATCCTGTGCCCGTCTTAACATTCTTGAAGTTGTACCTTCCCATATTCTGGCCATAGATCTGATGCAATGATACAGTTGTTGGTTGGGATCTTGTGTAAATTCCTCATCACGTTCGGCCCTGTATCTCTCAAGGGCTTGCAGAATTTTTTCATTGGTTGGGATATTTTGGCTCTGGATATCTTCGAACTCTTCAGGGTCTAACCGGAAGACTCTAATCGAATAGTCAATGATAAAATTCAAATAAATGTTTGCGGCGATCTCTTGTCCGTATTTGGCAATTTTTTCCTGAAAAATGGCTTCATTAATTCCAACATTCAAAATGGTCGGCAAACCACCCCATTCGACATGCTCGGAACTGGGTCTGATCGAGAATAAACTGTCTTTGGAAAAATTTGAAAGAATCTCCTGAGTATTTAGTACAGACCCTTGCGCTACCGCCCTTACAGTTGAAATTGGCAGGACAACTGATTTTGGGGTTTTAATGCCCATAGCAGATAATTTTGAGAGCCTAGCCGCTTTTTTTCCATACTCCCTTGCGTCTAACACCAAGTCATTTTCGAGAGTACAAAATTTCATGTTCCATTCTCAGATTATTTTGCAAATAACAGAATATATTTAGCCTTAGTGATCAATGAGTTGATATCAGTTGCAAATCAAAATCTTCGGCTAATATTCCTCGTATACTACCCAATAAACCAAGCCTGTTATGGCACAATTTTTGGTCATCAACGAGAATCATTACATTATCAAAGTAATCATCAACGGCTTTGCGCAATTTTGATACTTCCTGTAATTTACTCAAGTAATCACCCTCATTGATGTTGGAGATTTTTTTCAATGTATGTTCATAATTGTTAAACAATGACTTTTCGTAAGCCGAAACAAACAGATCGACATCAATTTTTTCTACACTGGATTCTGGATAAGGAGATTCAATTTCCCTTGCTTTATCAGAACTTAATATTTTAGAAATTCTCTTGTTGAGATGAAGAAGGTCCTTCCCTGGAGGTGTCAGCAAAATATTTTCCAACGATTCTATTCTTCGTGAGGTTTCGTAGAGATCATCGTTATTGGGAACATTGGTACAAGCCTCTATCTCCTCAGGTTTTTTTCCTTTATCTCCAAGATAAATTGTAAATCTACGCAGAATGAAATCCATTACTTTATCTATAACCACTCGCTTCTCGTCCCTGGAAGTCTTAAGGATCAGCCGCGAGGCTTCATCCGTCGTTGGAGATGCATTAAAATGCTGATCAATTGAATATGAAATAATATCGCGAAGGTGCAATCCACTAATCCTGTTTTCGAGAATTAATCTAATTGCTCCCAAAACAGCTCTTCTAAGAGCATTGGGATCTCCCAAACCGGTGGGTATGTCCTTTCGAAGAAAGAAACCCACAAGATGATTAATCCTGTCTGCCAAACCCACAGCAATACTGGTTGGATTGGTTGGAACTGTATCGGAGGTCTTTACTGGTAGGTAATGTTCTTCAATTGCTTCACAAATACTGGGAGATACTTCCTTTTTTGAAGCATAATATCTTCCTATAATGCCCTGAAGTTCCGGGAATTCTTTAACCATAAGGGTTACAAGATCAAATTTTGAGAGTTGGGCAGCCAAGGCCGTTTTTTCTTCATCCCATGATAATTCTGATGCAATTTTACTTGCAAGAACCTTTATCCGGTCTACCCTGTTCTTTTGTGTTCCTAATCCATAACTGTAACGTACGTTCTTCAACCCATTGGAAACATCTGTAAGGTTGGTCGGAAACTTGGATATGTCTTCATGCAAAAAAAACTGAGCATCCGAAAGTCTTGAGGCTAGTACACGTTGATTCCCACGGATGACGGTTTTTCCTTCATCTTCCGTCTGGATATTGGCAACAGAAATGAAGTTGGTTATTTTTCCGTTCACAGAGTTTCTGACTGATAGATACTTTTGGTGAACCTTGATAGAGGTTTGCAGAACTTCATCAGGCAGGTCTTGAAACTCAGTATTTATATTACCAACGAGTGGAACAGGCCATTCAACCAGACCTGTTATTTCTTCCAACAAGTCTTCGTCTTGAACGAGTTCCAGGTTAGGAAAATGACTTAATTCTTGATCAATAGCCTTGAGTATGCTTTTTTTGCGATCTTCTGGGTCAATGATTACCAATGAGTTTAATAATTCTCTCCTGTAAGATTCAAATGAATGGATGGTAATTTCATCCGAACCCATGAACCTGTGCCCAAAGGTCGTATTTCCTGCCGTCAACCCAGCAAATTCGAAGGGAACAACTTCGGACTTGTCATGGTCATATAGAATACCTAACAAGGATTTTATTGGCCGTATCCATTTTGTTCTTCCTGTCCCCCAATACATGGATTTGGGAAGAGACATTTTTCCAAGAACCGAAGACATTACTTGCTGGAGTAGAATATTAACATATGCACCCGGAACATTTTCAATTAGAAAATAATACTCTCCATTTCCAACAGTTTTGACTGTGAGGTCCTCCATCTGCTTGTTTTTGGCTTTTAAAAAGCCTTTAATCGCTTTTTCAGGTGCTCCTATTCGCGGTCCCCGAGTTTCAACCTTTTGCTTTTCTGTTATCCATGGAAGACCTTCAAGGACAAGACTAATTCTTTGGGGAGACGAGAATGTCTTTGAGTTGCCGCAAGGTATTTTTAATCCTTGCAACTCTTCAAGCAACCTGTTGTTAAACTGCTTAACCAGGGGTTTCTGAAAACGTGAGGGAATTTCTTCAGAATATATTTCTATCAACAAATTGGGCATAATCAATCTACATTCAATTTAGCTGCAATCATTCTTTGGAGCACGTTCTGCAGTTTCTGATTCCAGAAATGCTTCCCCACATTTTTTTGCCAGATTTCTAACCCTTCCAATCATTGAAGCCCTTTCTATTGGTGATATAACTCCCCTTGCATCCAACAAATTAAACAGATGTGAAGCCTTTATGCACTGGTCATACGCCGGGTGAACCATAATTATTTTTTGCCCATTTTTGGGATCGTTTTGAGGCTGTGACAAAATGTTGTCACAAGCAGTTTCAGCATCCTTGAAATGCCGCAAAGCCATTTCGACATCACAAACATCGAAATTCCATCTGGAATATTCAGTTTCCAATTGTTTAAACACATCCCCATACGTCTTGGAAGAAGACGTACCAAGCTGATTAAAGGGCATTTTCATCACATGATCAATGCCTAGTACATACATAGCCAATCGTTCTAAACCATAGGTGATTTCACCCGATACCGGATTACATTCCAACCCACACACCTGTTGGAAATAGGTAAATTGGGAAATTTCCATCCCATCACACCATACTTCCCATCCAAGTCCAGCTGCCCCCAATGTTGGGCTTTCCCAATCATCTTCAACAAACCGAATATCGTGATACCGCATGTCAATACCAATTGCAGCAAGTGACTTGAGATAGATCTCTTGAAAATCCTGTGGTGAAGGTTTGAGGATTACTTGATATTGATAATAATGCTGTAATCTGTTCGGGTTATCACCATACCGACCATCAGTAGGTCGTCGACATGGTTGTACATAGGCAGCATTCCAAGATGCAGGGCCCAATGATCTGAGGGTTGTTGCCGGATGAAAAGTGCCCGCTCCGACTTCCATATCATAGGGTTGAAGAATGAGACACCCATAATTTGCCCAGTAATTCTGAAGATTTAGAATGACTTCCTGAAAACATTCAGGTTTGGAATACGTTTTAGTTTTCATTGTAGGGGTTGTCCTAAGTTTTACCCATTCCACCCAGGAATTATTTTAATTAATTCCTAGGTGGTATCAAAAGAATAGGAAATCAATATGTTGATTATTGAGGGTACTGACTGAAGGGCACCTCTTTTTTATTATTGTTTGAGATTCCCTGATTTTCAAAAGTCGCTTTTTTAAATGTTCCATCCCCTTGAACTCTCATTTTCTGTTCACAATTCAAATTTATTCTACGGTGAACTTTAAGCCATTTTCAAATGGTATCGTGTATTTTGTTCCAGTTTAATGATCTTTGATGAACTCGGCCCAAATTGTCAGAGGTCACAAATTTAAATGGATTTTCTCAACAACCAATTCAAAGTTCGTTCTTGAACACTAATCAAAAAATTTTCAATGAATGATTGGGTTAATATGAATTTTACCTAAACTCTTATATATTTGTTGTTTGGCAAATTAAAAATGACCACCTGAGCGGTGAACCAGAATTGATTAGACAGAAAATGAAAGCTCCAAATATCCTATTCGTAATTTCTTCAATCCTGTTTCTGGGATCCGTTGGAAGTACTCAAGAGCAGAAAAAAAATACCTGGATCGAACTTTATGTCACGAATAATTACCTTGAAGCTCTCCCCATAGCAAATGTACTTAATTTTCAATTTAATGAGATCGGAATAGTAACCACGGAGAATGAGACCTATGCGGTCGTTAGTGGTCCTTTTGAATATAGTACAGCTAGAGAACAGTTAGAGCTAATTTACACTAGTCCTTATGGGGAATCCTTGCCTGCAAAATTAACTGAGAGTTCGAATTATAGACTATTCGTTTGGTCAAAGGGAGCTGTCGTTGAAGAGGAAATCTTGCAAGAGGAAGAAGAACCGGCAACAAATGAAGAGGACATTCGTATAACAGACTTTCTAGAAATGATGAGTGACCCTTCAAATCAGGAAACATCAGAAAATAGTGACAACAACAATGTTCCAATAGATATCTTTTCGAATGAAGATCAAATCGATAATGAATCTGATTTGATTGGTACACAAGAAAACCATTTTCAACCACAGGATGATGATATAACAATTGATTCAGAGGAAATAGAATATCATCAATCACATACCCCGTTAGTGAATGAATTGAAATTTTCTTCAATCAATGAGAAAAAACAAATCCAACTGGCGCTAAGGATGGCTGGGTTGTATTCCGGAAATGTCGATGGCCTGTTTGGGCCGCAGTCCGAAGCAGCTGTTTCCTTATACCAAAAGCGATATGGTGACGAAGAAACCGGTACACTTACACCACAGCAACAGGCCCGATTGTTTTCAGAAACGGAAAATATAATTGGCTTTGCAGAGTCCAAGATGTTGACAGACGATAAGCTTGGACTCAAGATCATATTACCTACTGCCTTGTTACACCTGTCGGAAATAGCGTACCCCTATGTCATACTTTCTCCCGTAGGGTTTCGAGATATTAATGTCGTATTGATTAGCATGGATGGCGGCAAACCAGGTCTGAGAGCACTTTATTCAAGTTTATTAAGACATGGTGAAATTCCAAGTGAGGGAAATCAATTTGAAAATGACAGATTCAGAATTTCTTATTCTAATTTTGAACATAATTTCGTTGCCAGTGCTAGATTATTTAGCGACAGAATCAGAGGAGTAATCATTTCCTGGCATCCAGACCAGGATTATTGGATGAAAGAATATTCTCAAATCATTGCTGGCAGTCTTGGTGAAGTAAATAGAAGCACAAGATTTGAATTTGAGGATACAACCAATATGGTTAATAATCTCAGGTTACTTGACCAGAATAATAACCTTGAGCCAAAGCTAAGCTCATCAGGTTTTTTTGTTTCATCAGATGGGGATATACTTACAAGTTATGGCAATGTTGAGGAATGTTCCTTTATTAGCGCTGATTTCAATCAACCAGTGCAGATCCACGATGTTTATCCAGATCATGATTTAGCTCATTTAAAGCCCTTAAATAGAATAATTCCTCTCAAGTTTGCCGAGTTGAAAAATAAACCCGAAAGACACAAAACCGATGTTGTATTAAGCGGATATTCATTTGGTGGGTTGGTTAAGGAGGCTTCAATTACCAGAGGGAAGTTAGTAAATTCAATTTCTGATTTAAAAAGCAGCGAACGTTATATCGTTGAGTTTGAAGTTACCGATGGTGATTTTGGAGGACCGATATTAGATGATACAGGATCGGTAATTGGCATGTTATCCAGGGCACTTCCCCAAGGGAAAATTCTGCCAACCAATATCCACATGGCTCAAACTTCAGAAACCATGGTCAATCTCCTGGGTGAAGGTGCTTTGGATACTGTTACGAGCACAAAATCAAGTTCACTGGATTTAAAACAAATCAGTAGATTGGCTCGTGACATGACTGTTTTAATCCGATGTTTTTAAATTGAAATCTTACAACCTCCTAGTGTTGATCCTCTATTAAGTTGGAAAAATTTATGAAAAACAAACAAATTATTGTTCTAGGTGTTTTTGTTGCTGATGCTGCATTCAGGGCCAATAGAATGCCAAAGATGGGCGAGACCCTTATCGGGAAAGATTTTAAGTTGGGACCTGGAGGAAAGGGTTCCAATCAAGCAGTTGCAGCTGCACGCCTAGGCGCACCAGTTTCATTTATTTCAAAACTCGGTGAAGATGAATTTGCCAAACTCGCGTTATCAACCTGGCAGAATGAAGGAATAACACCTCTGATACAGCGGGATAAGGATAATTTTACAGGTGCTGCTTTTATTTATGTTGATGATAAACTTGGGGATAATGCCATAATAGTCGTTCCTGGAGCCGCACAAACGATTAGCAGCGATGATCTACGAAATTATAGTACTGAAATAGCCGATAGTTCAATTTTCATGACACAAATAGAAACACCGCTTGAGGCTGCGCATACAGGCCTTGCAATTGCCAAAAAAGCTGGCGTTACTACGATTTTTAACCCAGCACCGGCAGTACCACTTCCACAAGGAGTTTTAGAGTTGTGTGACTATTTGACACCGAACGAAAGTGAAGCTTCCATTTTAACCGGAATGGAAGTGAATGATATAGAAGATGCCAAGAAGGCTTCCGACAAACTTCGATCCATGGGGGGCAACAAAATAATTATCACTTTGGGAGAAAAAGGTGCCTTTTTTAACGATGGGGCATCTTCCATGCACATACCATCAAAAAATATTGCCAAGGTTGTCGAAACAACTGGTGCAGGAGACAGTTTTTGTGGTGCGTTAGCTTACGCGCTTCTAAAAGAAATGGATCCAATTACAGCAACAGAGTTTGCCTGTACAGCTGCATCCATATCAGTCACAAGACCGGGGACAGCCCCTGCAATGCCAACTTTAGAAGAAGTTACACAATATCTGTAGGAAAAGGACCACAATGACAGGGGACAAAACTCATCAGTATCACAGGCATTTACCGGAAGATCCAGAATATTCCGCAGAAAAGTTACAAGAATTGTTAACTGAAAAAGGATTGGTTGATGAAGAAACTCTTGATGAAATCGTAAACATCTATGAACATAAAATTGGCCCCCAAAACGGTTCCAGAGTTGTGGCAAAGTCCTGGGTTGATAAGGATTTTAAAAAGCTTCTTTTTGAAAACACCTCCGAAGCGATCAGCACACTTGGCTATGGAGGCAGGCAAGGAGAGCATATAGTAGCCGTAGAAAATTCCCCCGAGATTCACAACATGGTTGTGTGTACACTTTGCAGTTGTTACCCTTGGCCATTATTAGGTATCCCGCCCAATTGGTACAAATCTGATTCTTATAGAAAGAGAGCTGTCAAGGAACCAAGGACAGTGCTCCATGAATTTGGTGTTGAACTTTTGAATGGTCAGAAAGTCAGGGTTTGGGACAGTACGGCCGAGATCAGGTACCTTGTTGTTCCCATGCAACCTGAAAAATCGTTGGGACTGAAAGAAAATGACTTGATTCCCTGGGTCACTCGGAATTCCATGATTGGAACCGGATTACCAACAAGGCCACTATGAAAAAGATTCACGACATGGGTGGACAAAACTGTACCGATCCACTGCCTTCAGAAAATGATAAAGCATTCGAAAAAGAATGGCACAAGACGGTTTTATCTTTAACCTTAGCGGTTGGTGCTCTAGGTCAATGGAACATTGATAGATCAAGATATTTTCGTGAACAGCTCCCTCCAGAAGATTATCAGAAATTTACATATTATGAAAAATGGCTCGCTGCCCTAGTCAATCTACTTGTGGACAGCGGTTTGATACAAGAATCCGAATTGATCAACTTCAAAAGCAATGAGGCAATAACACCGCATTCGGGTATAACCAGTTCTGTCATGAAAAAAATGATTGATAATGGTGACCCTAGTGTGTGTGATGTCCAAGAGAGCAAACAAGTATTTGCAATCGGTCAAATGGTTAAAACAAGACAAGAGTCCTGCAACCCTTTTCTTCAAGGAGGACATACAAGGTTGCCGGCTTACTCATCAGGATTACAAGGCAGGATCGTTTCTTTTCACGGGTTTCATCGATTGCCTGACAGCCATGCCCATTACTTCGGCCCGAACCCTGAACCCCTGTACACCGTTACATTCAAAGCAAATACACTTTGGGGTAATGGTGTCGAGTTTCCAAATGATGAAGTAAACTTGGATCTTTGGCACAGTTATCTGGAACCGCTCAACTAAAGATTGTGTTCATTCCTATTTGTATAACTTTGAAATTTGAAAGTCCTTGTTTACATTTATAAAATTATCCTTAAGTGCTAAGGGAATTTTTTAGGAGAGGTGGCCGAGTGGTCGAAGGCGCACGCCTGGAACGCGTGTAGGCGGGGAACCGTCTCCAGGGTTCGAATCCCTGTCTCTCCGCCATTTGAAGAATTTATACACACAATCTGTTCCAGAATTCTTTATTTTGAGTAAGGTCTTACGGATCACGATACAGAATTTGGCGGTGCTGTCCCGAAAAATAAATTATTTATTCAAACTCCCAACATTAATTGAAACCGGTTGATTTAACTGCTTCCAATTAGGTAAGTTTGTTCATCCACCAAGCAGCAAGTGGTCTCATGTTCAAAATGGCACGACAAGTCAGTTTTCCCTTATCAAAAGCGGCTGGGGTTTGAAAGACAAGGTTTCTTCGAACATGCAATTCACGATACAAGGCCTTGCGTAAATGTTCGGCCTCATCAAATAATTCCCATTCCTCCAACTGTGCAGCGAAACTAAAATTGAAACCAGGTTGGATTTCCTTCGTTTGAAAACTGGTATCATTCTGGTGGGGAAGTGCCGCAATAGCTTCTGGTGAAATTCCGGCTAGTGAGACAGCACCCTCACCACCCCCTTCAGACAGAAAGTTATGCTCAAAAATGCTTTTTAATGCGGTTCTCGCATTATCTATTGGCACAATGTTACCAAGCCCCAAACGACAAGCAAGAAAAGGACCTAAAAGTTGCTCTATAAAGCAGGCATCAGAAAAATGACCATCCGTATCTACTCTGTACCAATAACCATTGAATAATTTGTCGTTATAAGCTTGTTTCGCTTGATTAGCCAACCTGTTCCACCGGTTTGACAAATCGTGTTGATCTGCTTCTTTTGCCAACTCAGAGGCAGCAAGCAAGGCAGCTATCCAAAGACCCCCACAATAACTTGATGCGCCTAGCATGGGGATATTATCAAAGGTTTGATCAGGTATACCCTCATTTTCAATTAACCCGTCTCCATCTTGATCAAAAACCTGTAAATATTCAATGGCAGATCGAACCGCGGGAAACCTTTTTACCCTCCAATCCTTACCCATTTCCTTACCCTCACGAAATAGACAGAGTATGAGGTCACAATTCAAATCCTTCCAAATTGTTGCGTCTCTGTAAGTATAGGAGTTGGCTGAATAAAATGGATCTTCGCCTGGTCCTCCCAAATCGTGTGGGCAAGAGTGCTTGGGATTAACCTGAAACAGATTTTTATCCCAGCGGTGACATCGAAAGCTATTGTCGACTGATAATAAATGATCTGCATAATCACTCGCTACACTTGCAGCAAGTTCGGGGAAGAAATTTGCTACAGCCTCTGCAGCATAAATCCAAAGATCCAAAGTGTTGTATAAGGCATAATCATGACACTCTATAATCCCGAAATGATGTTTTTGCTCGGGTGAATTTTCAGGAGTAGCAAAAACGGTAAACCCATCGACGAGGAAGTAGGATTCATTAATGACAACACCTGCCCTATGAGGTTTATTGCCAAACTTATTAATGATGGCATCATGCCAACTTGATATTTGACTTTCCCATACCTCAGCTGAAGAAAAGGCTAATTCAGTTAGGGCTTTTGAATTTTTCCCGTTTCGTCCCCACTCATTTGTATAGTACCTGTACCATTTGCGACCTTGACCAAAGGTAATTTGAGGCAAATCCCAAACCAAAGTCATGGTGATTATTTTTTCTTCTCCTGGTTTCAGTTCTGTTCTGGCACAAACTGCAGCTGTGGGATGACTAGGTGGAGTTTCTCGGAAACCACTTTCAGACAGCCATCCGTCACCGAGGTTGGGAGCATCACCGTTCTTAAGGAAAGGGCGCCAAAAAATTTCTCCATCACCCGTACCGTCAAAGCAGATTGTCTTGGACAATATTAGATCTTCATCGGAACGAATAGCAATACCCCATTCACCTGTTCCTTCAGGTGGTATATCCCCAACCCGTCTCCGGTTAAGTATAATTCCTTCACCAAATTCCGTATTCATCGGTTGATTAAAGCAACCCGCTTCAACGCGTTCTGGACAATCTTCCCGAAAGTCTCCAAACCAACCATTCATATTCGCAAAGTGAAACCCGAGTGACACCTCTGCATCGGTTTGTCCTTTGTTTCTTAGCCGCCACCGAAATACGGCTAATGGTAAAGTTGCACTGCGCAAATCACCTGCAATGACAGGTGAAAACGATAAACATTCAGGAACAATATAGTCTACCTCCTCATGTTTGTGCCATGCCAACGGAAATAAACCGTTCCATGCAGGTGAATTGGATTCGAAACTGAATGATGCCAGTTCTTTAGACCGGGGTGTAGGTTGCAAGGCACGGGCTTTGGGAGTTTTTTCCTCACGCTTAACACGAAGAACAAAACCGTTGGCAGGTAGATCAAAGGCCTTTACACCACCTCCTTTTAGAGTCCAGCGAGCAAATCTTCCATCCGATGAACGAGTTATACCACCAGTACCTATTCCCCCAAGCGGAACTCCTGTGGCTGAAAGTGGTGGAAACAGGCAGTCAATTTTGCGTTCAGAAGCTACCAATTTATGCTTTGGAGGCCGAAATAAAGCTGATACGGGCGCAACAAAGGGATCATTGCGCATCTAACAAACTTTCCAACATTATTATCTTAGCATCAAATTCTAAATTTCGAATTACCATGAACCGGAAGAGTCTATTCAGGCAAAGCTACCAATATACAAATGAATAAATTATTGCCTAATTTAAGTCAAGGAAGTGGTGATGCTGGAAAACTCGAACGGTTCAAACAAATTAGACCTCAGACCATCATGGCTTAACTTCTCAGTTTAACCATTCCAAGGGCACCCTATAAAACTCTCCAACGGAAGAATATGGGGATTGTTGTAGAATCCCCATGCTATCGGGATTAAATCGAATTAGTTTGGTTGCTTGGTCTTGCGCAGGTATGGAAGCACAGATTCAAAGTCACCAAATCGCTCTTTTGCATCCTCATTCGATACCGCTGGTGTAATTATAACATCTTCACCCTGCTTCCAATTTGCGGGCGTTGCGACTTGATGATTGATGGTAAGTTGGATAGAATCAAGCACACGTAGCAACTCATCAAAATTACGACCAGTTGTCATCGGATAAGTAAGCGACAACTTTACTTTCTTATCTGGTCCAATAATAAAAACTGAGCGAACAGTGGCATTATCTGCTGGGGTACGCCCTTCCGAAGTTGAACCCTCGGATGCAGGTAACATATCATACAACTTTGCCACTTTTAATTCTTTATCTCCAATCATTGGATAGGACACCTTGTTTCCAGAAAACGCTTCGATATCTGATTTCCAACGGTGATGGTCCTCGACCGGGTCTACCGAAATTCCAATAATTTTGGCATTTCGCTTGGCAAATTCTTCCTTCATTCCAGCCATAACCCCCAATTCGGTTGTGCATACAGGGGTAAAGTCCTTGGGATGTGAAAACAGGACTGCGTATCCATCTCCAATCCATTCATGGAAATTAATCTTTCCCTCAGTTGTATCTATAGTAAAATCCGGAGCAGTGTCATTAATTCGAAGTACCATAAGTCTTCTCTCCTTTTGAGATTTAAAATTCAGTCTAGTATATGAGATTTAATTGATTTATTTCCAATGGTACTAACCAATAAATAGATTGACTCGCCTGTTGTTCCGACCTTTTTTCTCAATTTTACCCAACCTTATCGCTCCAATTTCAACCGTGGAATTTACATGTGTACCCCCGCAAGGTTGCAAGTCGACATGATCTGTGAATGATCCAATTCTTACCAAGCGTACTTGACCGGCTCCCGTGGGAGGCTTTACCGACATGGTTTTGACCAGTTCCGGCTTTTGAGCCAATTCCTCTGAACTAATCCATTCAAAGGTAACTGGCAAATCCCTGGTGATCAACTCATTCAGCTTATTCTCCACCTTTTCTTTATCTTCAAGAGGATCAGGCATATCAAAATCCAGCCTTCCCTTTATTGTTGATATAGAGCCACCAGTAACCGGTAAAGGAATAACCACCGAAAGCAGATGCAATGAGGTATGGATCCTCATATGGATGTACCTTCTTTCCCAATCCAGTTTCTGGTGTACCACATCTCCCTTCACAGGACTAGCTGAATTCTCCGCTAGAATAACTTCAATTCCGTCTGTTTCAAATTTCTTGACATCCACTATCTCAACAGTTGTCCCATTCCAAGAAATAGTTCCTAAATCATTGGGTTGGCCGCCGCTGGTCGCATAAAATATCGTCTGATCAAAAACAATACCTCCATTAGGCCCAATTTCTGTAACTTTGGCCTCAGTTTCTGTTGTATACGGTTCTGCCAGATAAATCTTTTTCATAAACCAACTTTCATTATTTATTTACTTGTTTTGATATTGATATGATCATTTCTCAGCCAAATATCCCTTTGAGAGAAGGGAATTTCGATTCCTTCCTCTTCGAAGCGCTTGGCGATAGTGACATTTAACTCAGATCTTGCACTGATCATGAAATTAACATCTGTCAACACGGCTCGAACATCAAACTCTAGAGCATCAGCACCAAACCGCATAAAGGCCACACTTGGAGCCGGGTCATCAGAAACGGCGGGGTGTTCGGTGGCGATCTCCAATAGAATCTCTTGTACCTTACTCACATCCGATCCATAAGCCACACCAACTGGTAATATTATACGCCCAATTCGTGTTCCCAGGGTCCAGTTTTTAACGGCAGTCGCCATTAAATCTTTGTTGGGAACGACGACTTCGGCGCGATCAAAGGTTTCAATTGTTGTTGATCGCACTGAAATTTTACGAACGGTACCTGAAGTTGAACCAACTTCAATCCAGTCACCTTCTTTGATCGGTCGTTCGAAAAGAAGGATGAGACCGGATATAAAATTGGAAACGACCTCCTGTAAACCAAAACCGATACCAACGGATAAGGCCCCAATTACTATGGCAAGGTTGGTTAAATCAATTCCAGCAAGTGAAATCGCAACCAAAAAGGTAAGCCCTACTCCACAATAACTGACAATTTTAAGAGCCGAAGATTTTAATCCTTGGTCCATCTTGGTATGAGGGAAAACATATTGGTTCAAAATGACTTTACCAATGCGAGTCAGCAAATATCCAATTATCAGGACCATGAGGAATATCCAGACAACCTGTAAGGAAATCAACTGACCACCAACTTCTACCCCTTGGACGGCACTGTTCCAGAAAAAAGCGATCTCCTCTTGGCTATAGCCCCAGGAAAACAAAAGTAATATGGCGAAGGCGATGGTATCAATAAGCCCAATCAGGATGATAAAGGGGCCACTCCAACTATGCAGGATGTCGCTTCCTGTAATCTGGCACAACGCAAAATAAAATTTAATGAACACATTCATGGTAAACCAATACCCTGCGACGATCAGTAAGGTTGCCAACGTCGCCATTAATATGGTGTTAGCGCCTACAGTGAAACCTGCAGTACCAAATCCTATGGCGAGTATGGAAACAAACATCGAAAATCGTGCAAGTGCAGAAACCTGAAAGTTCAAGAACGATCGTGTTTCACCCTCAGAAGTTGTTTTGGGTAAATTATTTAGCATAACTCTGGCTGTGCGGTACAAAAGCACTCCACCAAGGATAATGACAATATAGCTGAGAATAACATCAACTTCAGGCAAACTGCCTTGGAAATCCATAAACTCATTGAAAAAGACATCGAGTCCCAACACCCACCCAATAAAGAGTGACAAGCGGTAGATTTGGCTCTGCCATACCTGTGCTTTACCCTCTGAAGATTTTGATATGGTAAGCAAATACACCTCCTTGGCTAACCAATGCACGCCAAGTACGACAACCCCCAAAGAAAGCAGAGCATTAATCAGCAGTAAACTTTTGGCAAAAATTAACCCCGTCGAGACAATTGCCAGATAAAGGAGGTAAAGGCTGGCCAGAGGTAAAATCAATGTGTTGAAAACTGATATAAACCTTTCGAAAAATGGTTTCGTCTTGGGATCATCTTGATCAAGAAGTGGCAAAATAGTCCTGTTGACCACTCGCGTGCCAAAAAACATGATAAATATACTTGATAGAAGATAGATCAGGGTCAAACCAACACCTTGCCATGCCTGGGCTCTTTGGGCCTGACTTCCAAGTGAAACTGACAATTCTTCACCCACATCACTGAAAAAGCTTCCAAAAAATATCAGTGCACCTTGCCAATTTGTAGGATTTAAGGGTGACGGACCAATCGAATAAAATCGTTCGTTACTCCGGGCCGACAGGATATGATTTATTTCATTGATCAAGGCCTTCGTTTCTTGTTGAACATCTCTTATCAGGCCATATCGTCTTTCTGCTTCACTGAGATTGGCATTCAATTCTTCCAATAATTGATTTAAACTGGTTTGTTTATCAGTCGACGTCTGGCTTGCACCTTCAAGCGCTTCCAGCCGGCCTCTTAGCCTTGCCAGTTCTGCTTGTGTTGGCAGGAATTGATTTTGAGCACTATTTTTCCATTCCACCAATTGCGTTTGGAGATCAAGAAATGCATCATCCGAGGCTGCCTGTCTAGCAACGACTTGTTCAGCCCGTGAAGAAAATTTAATCCAAGAATCTATATCAAACGAGATTTCCTCCTGTGCCGCAAGGTTGGATAACCACGCCGTTGAGAACCATATTGTCAAATTTAGAAGGATTAATACCTTTATGCAAAACCATCTTGTCATGGCTAAACTACTCAAATACAGTCGGAATACTTTTTGTCTTGCCATCCATCCACCTTGGTACAGGTAATTCTTTCGAGAGCAAAAAATCCCTGTTGAATAATTTTGACTGGTACCTGGATCCATAGTCACATAGAATCGTGACTATTGTGTGTCCCGGTCCCATATCGTACGCCATTCGTACAGCACCTGCAACATTTATTCCTGAGCTCCCTCCGAGGCATAAACCCTCATAAGCAAGCAAGTCAAATACTATCTCTAAAGCTTCAGAATCCTCAATTTGGTATGGGCAGTCTATCTTCAAACCTTCCAGGTTTTTAGTAACTCTTCCCTGACCTATACCTTCCGTTATAGAAGTGCCCTCGGCTTTAAGTTCACCATGTGCATAATAATGATATAACGCCGCCCCCATTGGATCTGCCAGACCGATTTTTACTTTGGGATTCTTCGCTCTAAGGCCATCTGCAACTCCTGCCAACGTACCTCCAGTTCCGACAGCACATATGAAACCATCAACCTTCCCTTCCGTTTGATGCCAAATTTCTGGTGCTGTGGTTTCAAAATGGCCCCTTTTGTTTGCTATATTGTCAAACTGATTGGCCCAGACCGCACCATTCTTTTCAGTCTTGTTCAGTTCCCCTGCAAGTCGGTCAGAGTATTTGACGTAATTGTTTGGATCGCGATAGGGAACGGCCGGAACTTGAACCAAATCAGCACCTGCCAGGATCAGCATATCCTTTTTTTCTTGCGCTTGCGTTTCGGGAATAACAATAACCGACTTATAGCCAAGCGAAGCACCAACCAGGGAAAGACCAATCCCGGTATTGCCAGCAGTGCCTTCAACTATGGTACCCCCAGGTCTCAAAGCACCAGTCTGCTCAGCATCACGGATAATCGCCAAGGCCGCTCTATCCTTGACCGATTGACCTGGATTTAAAAATTCTGCCTTTCCCAGAATCGTGCAACCGGTTTCTTCTGACACCTTGTTAAGTTTGATTAAGGGAGTATTGCCGATAGAATCAGCAAGATTAGAGTAGATCATCTTGTTGAATGAACCAAAAGAATAATAGTTGTTAAATTAATTTATCTGAAACTGATCGGGGAATAAAGACTTTTCCTTCAGCAATCAAACGGGCAGTTCTGACAACACCTGCTGAAATGAGGTTCAAATCGTCATTCTCGTAGTCGAAATTTGTGACAATTTTGATTTTTCCCATGGGATGTTCAATAACCATATCAAGGGGTGAGCTCTCCCTTTCTGATGCCAGGTTCTCGGTGATTGTTCCAGGCGAAAGAAAGCAGGCACCCAAACATTGTGAGCCTGTTATAGCCATTGAAGGGTGTGTGTGCCATGGCATAAAATATCTCGCGGAAAAATGCCCCCCGTTTATGGCCTTGGAAACCAAACCGATCTTGGGAGTGACCCTATCACTTACATTACCCAATCCCATGCGTTGCCCTGCTTCAATCCTGATGGTTTCCATCTGTGCAAAAAGTTCGCGGTTTTCATCCAATTCCTGTGGTGTTTCATAACCGGTGATACCGAAATCGCCTGCCCGCGCGATGATCATGGGCATGGCAACATCAATACAGGTTACCTGAAGTCCCTGGATAATATCTATCTTCTTTCCGGTTGGAAACATTTTACCGGTGATGGAACCCACTGTATTCATAAAATTCAGAACAACAGGAGCAGAAGTCCCAGGAACACCATCAACAGTCTGATTGCCCT
Organism: Paracoccaceae bacterium; assembly: GCA_022822495.1. GTDB lineage: Bacteria > Pseudomonadota > Alphaproteobacteria > Rhodobacterales > Rhodobacteraceae > MPNP01. The sequence goes on from JAJEBQ010000040.1 coordinate 22,814, forward strand.
CATAATTCACTACGCCACCGGGTGTTTCAACGATTGATTCCACCAGGGCATTGGTATTGCTTGCTCTTATTCTTACTTTGGTTTGGTTACCCACGGCAGTAACCAGCCCCATCTCTATTGCAGCAGGACCAACACCAACAAGGATGTTGCCGCAGGTTGGGCCAAAGTCAACAAGTTTTTTGTCGACCCCTACCTGGGCAAAGAGATACTCAACATCTGCATATTTTTCCTTTGACTTGCTTAAAATGGCAACTTTGGTCGTAACAGAACTCCCTCCCCCCAAACCATCAATGTTTCGAATGTTGCCAGCACCTATCACCGAAATCAGAACTTCGGCGAGCAAATCTTTGTCCTGTGGAAGGTTTTCACTCAAGAAGTATGGACCACGTGATGTGCCACCACGAAAGAACATGAATGGAATGCCGTGCTGTTTCAGGTTAGAGGCCATGGTAATTTGAACAATTCTTGCAGTAACCCAGGAGGGAAGTCACGGTTAAGTATATAGGCAAAAAAGCACATGAATGCTAAACCCAGCAATGTAAAAAAGCATACCCGAGGCCAAGTTAATCTTGTACGAATTCTAAAATAAACCAACAGGAAAAAGCCAAGCGCTAAAATAAAACCCAGAAGTGAGGTCAAAAGTAATAAGAGACCCAACCATCCCAAAGTTCCCCATAGGCCATAAGGGGCTTCATGTCCTTCCTTGCCCGATTCACTATCCGCAAAAATAATATCACCCTCTGGGGCCATCATCATTTTTATCAATAATATCAACAAGGCAATTATACCAACCACGGAGATGGTAACTGGAAAGATTTTATCAGAGGTGAGATCAATCAGTGCAGCATTAATCAAGGCAGTTGTTGTATATACCAACAGTACCAACAAGAAGATCAAGGGAGCTGTTTTTTTGCCGGTGCTCATTTCCCCTTCAGAAAAAATCTGTTTGGCCTGTCTGATTCCAATGACAACTGACACAATGGTTATAACAAGAAGGATCAATACAATTGGTGAGGCAATATACTCGAATCCCTGTTCCAAACTGCGTCTAAATTTAAAACTGGCAATCTGGTGTGCATTGTTGGAATAATTTTCCGCTTGTGAAGATAAAACAAAGCCAATCAAAAAAGCAGGTCTTGACCAGTCAAATCGCTTGAGAAAAATGCCAAGTACACCAATTAAAAAGAGAGCAATTAAATCCCCTAGTGATTGTCTTGATTGAAAGGCTGCAAAGGAAATCATCATGAAAAGAAACGGGGCCAACAAGGCAAATCGGATGGTTGTCAACTTGGCAATACCACCTGAAAGGGCGATACAAAGCCCTGCCCCAAAAACATTTGCCAAAGCAAGTGACCACACAATAGTGTAGGTCAGACTTAATTCATTCTGTATGAGTTGGGGGCCAGCATCAAATCCGAGTAAGGCCAATCCTCCAATGAAGATAGCCATGGAACCTGACCCCGGAATACCAAATATAAGGGTTGGTACAAGTCCTCCCCCTTCCTTGGCATTATTGGAACTCTCTGGACCGATGACACCTCTGATTTCACCTGATCCAAAAGCAGATTTATCTTTGGTTGTTTGTACAGCATGACCATACGCAATCCAATCAACAACCGATCCTCCAAGGCCAGGAATGACGCCTACTATGACTCCAATGACTGAACATCGGATACTCAACCATATATTTTTCCACCAATCGGCAACACCGGTTAACCAGCCCGCTCCAAGGGTTGATTTTTCAGAAATAGATTTATCCTTTCGGAGAAGGGACACAATTTCCGGTATGGCAAAGATACCCAATCCAACAATGACAAGTTTTATACCATCAGTCAAATAGGGGATATCGTAAGTGGCCATACGCAAAGAACCGCCTGCACCTGCTTCCCCGATTGTTCCTATCAATAAACCAAGACATGCCGCTGCCAAACCTTTTAAAGCCACCCGTCCAGCAAGAATTGCCACCATGGACAAACCAAGCAGGGTTATCATGAGCATTTCGGGTGTACCAAAAGCCAAAACAATTGGTCGAGCGATCAAAATAAAGAAAGTTAGGACTATGGCCCCAATCAAACCGCCAAAAAGGGATGATGCAAATGCCGCTGACAATGCGCGTGCCGCTTCACCCTTCTTGGCCAAAGGAAATCCATCCAGAACCGTGGCTTGGCTTGCCGATGAACCAGGTATGCCCATCAATACACTAGCAAAGGTGTCTGAAGTGGGTACAACAGCAATTAAACCAACCATCAGAGCCAAGCCAGATACAGGCTCCATACCAAACATAAATGGTAGTACCAATGAGAGGCCGGCAATACCTCCCAATCCAGGAAAAACACCTACCGATAACCCTAAAACAACCCCTATAAAAAGATACAAGAGTTGGCTGGGGTGAAGAACTAATAAAACCGCCTCATCCAATGCGGTGATGGCAGTTACCAGAATATCCATAGTTTGTCGTTGATTCCCCCGGGAGAGGAACCCCGGGGGAATTAATTCATATTAATTGTCTAAGGTAACACCATAATCTTCAGCCAACCAATTGATAACAAACGCCTTTGCCACTGGATCAACCTGTGTACCGAGATTAAGACTGGCTGCGGCAAGGGCACCCGTCATTTGAGGGTACATCCCCAACCGGGCAGCTGAAATCTCTGGGAAATCTGGCCGCGCTATGACAGCATCAAAAGCTTTGGTGTACGTGTCTATCGCATCTTGGTCTGCACCCTTGGGTAAGAAGACCATTTTCTGTGCAGGAAAACCGGCAATGAAAAATGCCTTCCAGGCATCCCAAGCTTCACCGCTGGTCTCGCATCCCGGAGTTGCATCACACACTTCCTTGAAGGAAGGAATATCAGGGAAAGTCGGATCCCTTACAACATTACCATTATTGTCCAGAGCCCCCCAAGTCATCATGGGCACAGCCTGGCCATTTTCAACCAGTGGGACAACACTCTTCAAGTAAGCGGAAGAAGTTTGATAATCGATATTTGCTTCGCCTCGTTCAAACATCAAACGTCCATCACCTCTTCCCTTGATACCAAAAACGGGTTCAACTGACATACCCAACATTTTCCAGGCTAACAAAGGAACCAGATCCAATCTGGTTGCACCTTGGCTTCCCCAGATAAAATCTGTACCAGCAAGAGCTGAAGCGTCCATTCCATTCATCATGCCGGCCAAATCAGGTGGAAGGTAGGCAACCCCACCTGTACCTGAAGCCAGGACAACATTCCAATCACTATATTCGTATTTCACGCGCGGATCACCCAACAAATAAGGGAATTGGGTCGAACCTGAAGAACCAAAAATCAGGGTACCATTGGAATCTTCATAGCTTTGGTCCTGGAACCAATTGGCACCTTTAGTTGACCCCGCACCAGGCATAAATTTAACAACTACAGTAGGTTGGCCAGGAAGTGCTTCACCAAGAAGTGGCGCATAGAAATTGGCCCATTTGGCAGAACCACCTGATTCCGAAAAAGGAATTACGAATTCAACTGTTTTACCCGAAAGGTCCAACTCATCTGCCTGCAAAGAAACGATTGAAGATACGGTTGTGAACAAGGCCAGAATAATACTCAATCCAGCCAACTTTAATTTGTGCATAAAATAACTCCCGAGAAATAATGGCAAAAGGCAAAATATTTATGCCTAAAGATTTCTAAAAAAAACCGACAATAAAGTCTTCCGGTAGAAAATAAAACCAGTTACATCGGCATGAATAAATTTAATTTTTGATAACAATTGGCTGGTTTGCTAACCGGGAGTCAAATTTTCCAAGATAAATTTTGAACCGGAATTTATGCTCTCTCTCCAACTTTTCTTTCCAGCCTTCGCTGGTGAAGAATATGTTCGGTATAACCTGAGGATTGAATATCCCCTTTAAATACCAAATCGCATGCTGCCTTGAATGCTTCTCCCTCAAAATCTGGAGCCATGGGGGTATAGTTTGGATCGTTTTTGTTTTGTTGGTCAACAACATCTGCCATTTCCTTCATTACGCGCAACACGGTTTCTTTACTGACAACCCCATGATAAAGCCAATTGGCGACATGCTGCGAAGATATTCGACAAGTAGCCCTATCTTCCATCAAACCAACATTGTTGATATCTGGTATCTTTGAACAACCAATTCCTTGATCAACCCACCTCACAACATAGCCTAGAATTCCCTGTAAATTATTTTTTATCTCATGGAGCTTTTCTTCTTCGCTCCAATTTGGATCCTCTGCCAAAGGAATCTCAAGGATAGTATCCCGCTTTGCTCTGGGGCCTTTAGCTACAATACAGTCTTGTATACTATTAACATTTACCTGGAAATAATGGATGGCATGCAGAGTTGCCGCTGTAGGGCTCGGAACCCAGGCGGTATTGGCCCCTGCCAGAGGGTGATCAATCTTTTGTTCAAGCATTTCCTTCATTAGGTCTGGCATGGCCCACATGCCTTTGCCTATCTGGCTTTTGCCTTTTAATCCACACTGCAATCCTACATCCACGTTCCAGTTTTCATAGGCGGCAAGCCAAGGGGCTTTTTTTAATTCTGCCTTACGCTTGAAAGGTCCCATTTTAAAAGAGGTATGGATCTCATCTCCAGTTCGGTCCAAGAAGCCGGTATTGATAAAAGCAACCCTGTTCGTTGCAGCCCGAATACATTCTTTCAAATTTACCGTGGTTCTTCTTTCCTCATCCATGATACCGATTTTGACTGAATTTTGCTTCAAACCAAGGATTTCCTCTACCCGGCTGAATAACCTGTCAGCTGCAGCGACTTCATCGGGACCATGCATTTTGGGTTTAACGATATAAACCGAACCTGAAGTCGAATTGCTTTTTTTGCCCTTCAGGTCATGTAATGCAATGAGAGTGGTGCAAAGGGCATCAAGAATGGTTTCACAAACCGGCTCTCCTTCCTTGTTACAGACTATTTCCGTATTTATATGCGAAGCCGAATTCCTGATTAATAACAAGGCCCGCCCCTTGAGCGTCAATAGGTCCCCGCCAGGATCTTGGAATTCCTTATCACCCTTGATCATCCGGGTGATTTCCTTGCCATTCTTTGTAAATGTGGCAACAAGATTTCCTTTCATGATTCCAAGCCAGTTTCGATAAGCAAGAATTTTATCTTCTGCGTCGACAACAGCAACCGAATCTTCACAATCGAGAATTGTCGTGATAGCAGATTCCACGACCACATCTGCTAAACCGGAATCATCGATTTTTCCGATAACACTATTCTTATCAAACTCAAGTATGAGATGAATGCCATTCTTTTTAAGTATTATACTTTCTGGCTCAGATTTATCCCCTGTGTAACCTTCAAACCATGATATATCCTTGAGCTGTGAGGTCTCTTTGGCTAAATGAACAACTAAATTCTTGTCTACAACACTATACCCAGTTGCATCCTTGTGGTTTCCAGCCTTCAAAGGAAAAATTTCATCAAGGAACACCTTGGTTGTATCAACGACCTTTTGGGCATGTTCCATATCAAAGTCTGCCTTATCAGGTTTTCCGAGGACATTGGTTCCATAAAGAGCATCATAAAGTGAATTCCAGCGAGCGTTGATGGCATTAATAGCAAATCGAGCATTGGTTATGGGCACAACCAGTTGTGGACCGGGTATATGTGCGATTTCAGGATCAATCCCTGTCGTCTGAATTGTAAAGTCAGGGCCCTCCTTTACCAAATAACCAATCTCTTTCAGAAAGGCTTTGTACTTATCCTTGTCAAATTTCTGATTTCTGGTTTTTTTATGCCAATCATCAATCTTCTTTTGAAGAACATTCCTGACTTCAACAAATTCCTTGGTTCTGTCATCAAACTCTCTGATGAGTTGTGCTAATCCTGTCCAAAAGCTGGTCTTTGAAATACCGGTTCCAGGGAGTGCTTCATTCTCAATAAAATCGGCGAAATCTTTGTCAACTGATAAGTCTTGGAAACTAATTCTTGTCATGATTTTTCTATGTTATAAGGAATCTTTTATTGCCAAATTGCTGGGCATGTGCATAAGCATCTAACCGTTAACATCAATAACTGTTCTTCCCCTTACTTCACCCTTAAGTATAGCTTTACCAAGATCTGGTAGATCAGCAAGCGTTTTGACCTCAGTTACCATATTAAGTTTTGACAAATCCAAATATTTATTGATTTTTGACCAAGCACGGTTGCGATCATTTATGGGTTTCATCACGCTATCAATTCCCAACAGATTAACACCTCGCAAAAGAAATGGGATGACCGTTGCAGGTAATTGTGCACCACCTGCCAAGCCGACCGCGGCAACCGAAGTCCCATATTTCATTTGACCTAACAATCTAGCCAGCATTGCCCCCCCAACTGTATCTACGCATCCAGCCCAAAGTTCTTTTTCCAAAGGTCGTTTGGTTACTTCAGCAAGCTCTTTTCGCGGAATTATCTGACTTGCACCAAGTTCCTTGAGATAGCTTTCAGAGTTACTCTTACCCGTTACACCTGCGACTTCATATCCCATCTGCGAAAGTAAAAGTGTAGCAATAGATCCAACACCTCCGGTAGCTCCGGTAACAAGCACAGGCCCATTATTCTTTTGCAAACCCTGTATTTCCAATGCATCAATGGCCAGCATGGCCGTTAGTCCTGCTGTTCCTATTACCATCGCGGTTTTTGCACTCATGCCTTTGGGTATTTTTACCAACCAATCTGAATTAACCCGGGCAATCTGGGAGTAACCACCCCACCAAGTTTCACCCACTCGCCAACCTGTCAAGACAACCTTGTCTCCAGAGTTGAAATCATCCGATTGCGAATCCATGACGGTTCCAGCAAAATCAATTCCTGGAACATGCGGATAGTTTCTTACCAAACCTCCGCCTGATCCGAGACAGAGACCATCCTTATAATTCAGGGTGGAATAATCTACCTTTACCGTTACGTTACCTTGAGGTAGATCTTCAATACTAATTTCCTTGATGGAACTTGACGTTTTTCCATCTTCGTTCTTATCAACTACAAGTGCTAAAAATGCCATAATATTTTCCCTTATATAAAGAATTTGTCTCTAACTTTAGCCTTCCTGGGATAATCAGGGGCATGAACCAGAACTTCTGTATTTGGGTTCCAAAACTCTTTTTCAATCATTCCAATGGCAACATTTGTTTTAAAACCTGGTGACCAGGTAATCGAAGTTACATTACCTGCAAATTCGCCATCTGCAGTAACTTTCCAGGGCACATGACAAAGAGGGACCTTATCACCTTCAACGTCAAGTGATCTTATTTCTCTTTCCCATCCATTCTCGAAAACCCTTTTTAGGGCTTCGTACCCCAAACATTTGGGTGTGGAGTTGACATCACAATACTTTCCCAGACCACTTTCAAAGGGATTGTTATTCAACGTAATGTCTGTTCCATAGGAAAGCAAACCGCCCTCAACACGTTCTGGGTAATTTGGCCCTCCTGCCCTTACAGACAAATCTTCGCCAGCCTCCATCAGTGTATCCCACATGGGTATCCCGTTTTCAAATCCCTCAACATAGATCTCAAAACCACCCTGCTTGGAATAACCTGATCTTGATACAAAATGTTCTTTGCCTGCGAATTCATAAGCTTGAAATTCGAAAAATTTTAGGTCCATGATGCTTGACCCAAATACTCTTGACATAAGCTCATCTGATTTAGGACCTTGTACCCCCAAGGGTGATACATCGGGTTCAAAAACTTTAACATTCAGATTATAGGCTGCAACCAAGGCCAAAACCCAAAGGAGGTAATCGCTATCAGCAATGGAGATCCAATATCTTGTTTCGGATAATTTCAGCAAAACGGGGTCATTCAACATACCCCCATGTTGATCAACCACGGGAAAGTAGAGGCATTTACCAATCCTTAAATTTTTGATCGGTCTTGGTGATAGCAACTCAATCAATTTGGTTGCTTCTTGTCCGGTGACCTCAATCTGTCTTTCACAGGACACATCCCACAACTGGACATGTTCTTTCAAATGAAAATAGTCAATATCATATGTTTCGAACCTGACCGGCATGAGCATGTGGTTATATACTGAGCATGATTTAACCCCGGCTTCAACCACCCGATCCCAAAAGGGTGTCTTTCTAATCCTTATGGAGGGGAATATGTCTGCCTTAAACATCGCTGGTTCTACCTCTCAGGACCTTTCCAGCTTATGCTACAGATTTCGGCTGAGCGGCCATCAAAATCCCATACTCGGCCAAAAGCTCGAACTCGTCCCTTATTGGCTGTTGCAACAGTGATATCGCTACCCATCCAATAATTGGTATTGACTGCGACAATATCTGTGTTTTGGTCCTTCCCTTTAACTGGTATAACCTCACCATCAATTTTCTTGCCAACCTTGAGCTTTCGGGTCTTACCATCCTTTTCAAAACTGACCTCTGCTCGTTCAGCACCCAGAAATTCACTAACCAAATTCTTGAATAAACCTGTTGTTCCCTTAGCCTTGCCGGTAAAAATCTGAATTAATCCATGGTAGGCCTTATGGGACGCATTATCATCTATGAACGCAGCGGCTTTCCAGTTTCCTCTAGCCATGAGTCCTGGGATTTCAAGAATCAAACCAATATTCAAACCAGATAGTGATTCCTCGCCATAATTACCTTCGTCTATGCGTATTCCGGCCCAAGCTTGGCAATACCCCTCTGTTGGTGCATGTTTACCCAAACTTATGACACAGGGGCAAAAAACTGTACAATTGCAATTCAAAATTAATTCCCCCTTGATAACCCAGGGAATCAATCCTTGATCAGACTTCTCTGCACCTGGGTGCCGATTGTCAAGTCTTTTGGCGACTGTTAATCGATCGCGTGGCTTGCCCTTATTCATTTTGAACTCAATTAGATAAAGAAAAAAGATAGATTATCAGCGAACTGGCAATCAATACAATGCCCAAAGGCTTGGAAATGTATTTTCCTAAATCAGGTAGTTTTTCAAGAGTAATAATTAAAGTCATGAGTCCCATCCAGGCAATATTCATCAACCCGGTAATTAGGCATAAAGCCATCAGAAAAAAACAACATCCCAAACACCAGACTGCAAATCTTGTTCCTGTGAAAAATTCTCTAAGCAACCCGACCTCACCCCGTGCTAGAAATATCAACAATGGATTGCGGCAATAGGTTAAACACCGATCCTTGATACTGAGCAGCTGGTAAACCCCGGCTACAAAGAACAACAAAACAATGGGATAAACCGTTGACTCGGCAGAGCTTGAAGACAGAATATTTGTCGAAATTAGAACCATCTGGAGGAATGTCATAATCACCGCATATGTTATCCATACAGCGACATAACCTCCTATCAATAGCCAAAATCCTGCCAGTGAACCTGAACCAGTTGTCCTTAAATCCTCATAAACCTTTAATGTTGGTATAAAGCTCGGTAACATCATAGCCAGGGACATCATCCCCCACATACCAAAAAGAAATACGAAATCTATTTGATGATTATGGGGATAAATCAAGGCCGTAACAACACCAGTCCAATCAGTCAGGGGAAAATTATGGTGGAACTGAGCTGTGCTCAAAAGAAAAAGTCCAACCCAAGCACCTATAATCAGTAGGTAAACAACTGCCCAGTGAAGTTCAAATAACACGGGAAGCCAATACCTGGGGTTCATAGATCTAGTCAATTGCTACTTTCCCCAAGCATGTGGGTTTGAACAAAATTTAGTGGCGCGGCTGACGGGACTCGAACCCGCGACCTCTGGCGTGACAGGCCAGCACTCTAACCAACTGAGCTACAGCCGCATATTTGTTTCGTGACTTTTCATAATTAAGGTTTAATCCTTTGTCAAGGTATTCCTTTTCTAAGGAATTTAAATCCTGAATATGATGCACGTCAAATGGTGGGTGATGAGAGATTCGAACTCCCGGCCTCTTCGGTGTAAACGAAATGCTCTACCACTGAGCTAATCACCCTCCAACTCATTTTGCTTTGTGTTTTGTCTACACCATTTGGAACAATAAATTGGAATTTCAATACACTGATACCGGTGGGTGATGAGGAGACTCGATCTCCTGACCCCTTCGGCGTGGACGAAATGCTCTACCACTGAGCTAATCACCCTCATTGTGGCTGAATTAAGAAAATTTAGTTGATGGTAGCCTGATGGCTGGATTCAGCGCTTTCTATCTTGATTGTATCCAAAGGTCTTGGTTTTTCAGTCAACGCAATTTTCAGAACATCGAAAACATTTGCGACAGGAATGATTTCCAAGGGTTCCTTAATATCATCAGAAATCTCAAACAAATCTTTCTTGTTGCCTTCAGGTATTATGACAGTCTTGATACCACCTCTGACGGCTGCAAGCAGTTTTGCTTTCAACCCACCTATCGGTAGGACACGTCCTCTGAGGGTAACCTCACCCGTCATTGCAACATCTTTTCTAATGGGAATGCCGGTTAATACTGACACAACCGAAGTTACCATGCCAACGCCCGCTGAGGGCCCCTCTTTTGGTGTGGCACCTTCTGGAACGTGGAAATGAATGTCAATTTTCTCATACTTCGAGGGTTCGACTCCTATTTGATGCGAGATTGACTGCACATAGGAAGTCGCGGCCGTAATGGATTCCTTCATAACCTTGCCCAAAGTTCCAGTGGCATTCATCTTGCCACTACCTGGTACTACCGTTGATTCGATCAGTAACAAGTCACCGCCAGATTGGGTCCACGCGAGGCCGGTGGCAACTCCAATACTGTCTTTTTCTTCAGCAAGACCATATCGGAATTTTTCCAGGCCAAGAAAACTCTCAAGGTTTTTGAGATTGACACTGACTTTTTTTGTATCGCCACGAACAATCATGGTCAGGGATTTTCGCATGGCCTTCTCGATTTCACGCTTGAGGTTTCGAACGCCAGCCTCACGCGTGTATTTGCGGATGATTTCTTCCACTGCCCGATCGCTGATTTTGAATTCACTCGACTTTATGCCCTGCGTTTCCTTTAATTCTGGAATTAAGTGGTTTTTGGCAATCTGCAGTTTTTCATCTTCGGTATACCCATCAAGATGAATAATTTCCATTCTGTCCCTCAGGGGTTCGGGGATATGATGCAGATAATTGGCTGTGGTAATAAACATAACCTCAGAGAGGTCATAATCAACATCCAGGTAGTTATCATGAAATTTGCTGTTTTGTTCAGGATCAAGAACTTCCAACATGGCACTGGCGGGGTCACCCCTTGCGGCACCCATTTTATCAATTTCATCCAAAAGAATAAGTGGATTTATTGAGTTTCTCTTGCGAAATGATTTGATGATTCGGCCGGGCATCGAACCAATATAGGTTCTTCTGTGTCCCCTGATTTCTCCCTCATCATTCAAGCCACCCAGAGATATGCGAACAAATTCCCTTCCCGTAGCTCTGGCTACAGATTGACCAAGCGAGGTTTTACCAACCCCCGGGGGTCCAACAAGACATAATATGGAACCTCCAACATTTCCTTTTCGTTTCTGGACGGCGATGAATTCAATAATTCGTTCCTTGACCTTTTTCAGACCGAAATGGTCTTCATCCAATACTTTCTCAGCCTTGGGTATATCACTCTGTATATCCTGTCTGATGCCCCACGGAAGTTCGAGCAGCCATTCAAGATAATTACGGGAGACCTGTACTTCGGGTCCATTGGAATTGGAGGTCTTTATTTTCTTCAACTCCCCTTTGGCTTTGGCCAGGGCTTCTTCGGAAAACTTTGTTTCATTAATTCTTTTTTCGAGCTCTGCAATCTCAGAAGTTTCTTCCTGCTCACCCAATTCCTTTTGAATAGCCCTCATCTGCTCATTTAGAAAATATTCACGATGGGTTTTTTCCATTCTTGATTTAACCTTGCTCTTGATGTCCATTTCGAAATCAAGTAGCGAGATTTCGGCTTCAAGCATTTCCAGTATATTTTTCAGCCGATTCGTAACCTTGGGATCTTCCAGCAAAGTTTGCTTCACTGATACTTCAGAATGTATGGCACCTGCGACAAGATCTGAAAATCTGGCAGGATTTTGTTCTTCTGCTACCTGTTCTGCCAATTCGTTACTGATGGTTTTTTTTACAGATGCATATTTTTTGAATGATTCACGAGCAGTTTTCAAATAAACATTTTGCTTGGCCGAGTTGTCATTTATTTCCGGATATTGTTCAACGGCGACTTCAATGAAATTTCCACTGGTAATCCATTGTTTGACCCTGACCCTGTGAAGGGCTTGCACCATGACCTTGATCGTGCCTTCTGGCAGTCGCAGGAACTGGATGATATTGGCCAATACTCCGACATGATAAACCGAATTCTCATCAGGGTCTTCAGTTGTCTGTTCTTTCTGGGCACAAAGCACCAATTGCTTTTCGGTGTTAACAGCTTTTTCCAAAGCAACTATGGACATTTCTCTTCCGACATAGAGAGGAACAACCATATGGGGAAATACAACAATATCTCTTAATGGTAAGAATGGAATTGTTTTTTCTTCTAATTTCATCATTTGGCTTTCTTAATATTTTCCTGCCAAAATACTTGGTATGAAATTTATTTATTTCAACTTCAAATCCTCAGGAATTTTTGTCGACGTAATCAAATAAACAATTCACAATAGTCTTTTCATTCTCTGAAATTATTAGCGAATTCGGTAAACGTACCTTCTCTAATTTTATGGCGTATCTTGGACATCAACAGCTGATAGTACCGTAGATTATGCCACGTCATTAACATTGACGAAATAATCTCATTTGATTTAAATACATGATGAAGATATGCCCTTGTATAATTGCGACAAGCAAGGCAATCACACTTCTCATCCAAGGGTCGATTATCGTCCCTGTATCGAGCATTCTTTATATTGATCAACCCACTCTGGGTAAAAGCCTGGCCATTTCTTCCTGATCTGGTTGGCAGAACACAGTCAAACATGTCAATTCCACGCTTTACGGCCCCCACGATATCTCCAGGTTTACCTACACCCATCAAATATCTTGGTTTATTTTCCGGCAGATCGACAACTGAATAATCCAAAACTTCAAACATCTTTTCCTGGCCTTCACCAACAGCCAATCCGCCTACAGCATAACCATCAAACCCAATTTTTGTTAAATGGTAAGTACTTTCTTCACGCAACTCCTTGTAGACTGATCCTTGTTGGATACCAAAAAGGGCAAAACCTGGCCTGGAGCCAAAAGCTGTTTTACTCCTAACAGCCCAACGCATGGATAACTCCATTGATTTTCTTGCGACCTTTTCTTCTACTGGATATGGGGTACATTCGTCAAAACACATGGAAATATCAGACCCGAGCAGCCTTTGTATTTCGATTGATCTTTCCGGTGATAAAAAGTGTTTTGAACCATCAATAAAGGATCTGAATTCGACTCCCCTTTCACTTAACTTGCGGAGTTTTTTCAAACTCATTACCTGAAACCCTCCTGAGTCAGTCAAAATCGGTTTATGCCAATTCATAAACCTGTGTAAACCACCCAATTGTGATATCCGTTCAGCTGTTGGGCGCAACATAAGGTGATAGGCATTACCGAGAATAATCTGGGCACCTATTCCAGCAACATTTTCAGGCAGCATTGCCTTGACTGTAGCTGATGTGCCAACGGGCATAAACACGGGTGTATCTATAAACCCCTTGGGGGTAGATAGCCGACCTAATCGTGCGAAGCCATCTGTATTGGAAGTTTCAAAGGTAATTGAACTTGTCATCCAGAGTTTTCTCTTTCTATGGAAATTTTGAGAAATTAAGCTATTTTTACTATACCGATCAATAATCAGGGACTAAATAAACATGTTTGATGATGGATTGATGGAAGGTGCTCCACTAATTAAGCCCTCAAGTGTTGACCATCCGTTATATGAATCAATAGTAAATGCCTGCAGGTCAGTCTATGATCCTGAAATCCCTGTTAATATCTATGACTTGGGTCTGATCTACACCATTGAAATAAATCAGGAACAGGATGTTCACATTATTATGACACTTACAGCACCCGGATGTCCTGTTGCAGAGGATATGCCAGGATGGTTGGCAGAAGCGGTGGTTCCACTTGAGGGAGTAAATAAAGTGGATGTTGAACTGACCTGGGATCCGCCATGGGGTATGGAAATGATGTCAGATGAAGCACGACTAGAACTTGGATTTATGTGATTTTTTTGTTATTATTGAGCAATCGTACAGATGTTTGAGATCCCTGGTAAAAAAGCTGTTTCCTTAACGCCTTCTGCAGTTACTCAAATCCTGAATTTGATGAATAAGACGGATACTTTGGGGTTGAAAATCGGGGTCAAGAAAGGTGGTTGTGCAGGGATGGAATATACCATGGAATATGCGACAGCAATTGATATACATGATGAAGTTGTCGAGCAAGATGGAGCAAAAGTCATTATTGCACCCATGGCTCAAATGTTTCTGTTCGGAACAGAAATTGATTATACTTCATCGGTACTTGAAAGCGGCTTCAGATTCAATAATCCCAATGTTGCTGAAGCGTGCGGGTGCGGCGAATCAATCAAATTCAAAGAATAAATTTTTATGGGGATTACATACTTGAATATACAGAAAATTTTTAGGTCTATTCATAGGCATTCCCCCCTAAACACTAATATTTTAATCCGAATATAGGTTTTAGGTATCAAACGTTATTACTGTGTATCACCAATTGGAATCCATTAATATTGGATTTAGAGGATAATACTATGCAAAAAAATCCAAATAACGTTTTTGTATATTGGGACAACTCCAATATCTTTCATGAGGCCCAAAGATTGGCAGAAGAGAATAATGGATCTACAGATGCGCGATATAGGGTTAGGATTCACTTTAACAATTTACTCAATCTTGCCTTAGCAAACCGAACATTACAATCAGCTTTTGCAGCAGGTTCAATTCCACCCGATCTACAGAATTTATGGAATAGATTGGAAAATGAGGGCGTAGAGGTAAGACTATTTGACAGAGGAAATTCAAATCTGGGCGAGCAGCAAGTTCCCGATGGTTGGCTTCGAGAAAGAATGCTTGAAGATGCTCTTCGAAATGATAAAAACCCTGGAATCGTAGTTTTATTGACTGGTGACGGTTCTGGGTACAGCCAAGGGAGCGGTTTTCATACTGCTCTTGAACTTCTGCATGAAAAGGGGTGGGGAATAGAATTACTTTCATGGAGACATTCTTGTAAAAGATTGATGCGAGAGTGGGTTGAAATAAACGGGGTGTTTATTGCATTGGACGATTTTTATAATTCAATTGCCTTTCTTGAACCCTCTCGACCAGGTCAACCTCTTGCACATCCACGTGATCCTGAACAATTGGATTTAACTCGTCGGCCAACTGTCAATATGGGTTAAGCAAAAAAAGGGATTACCTACTTGAATATACAGAAAATTTTTAAGTCTATCCATTGGCATTCCAGAAACCCTCTAAACACTTTCAAATTTTTTCCTCCCTACCACTGTTCTCTAACAGTAGCACTAAAAGTATTACTAACAACGATGAAAAGGGACACAGCAAATTGTATATCCAAGTATGCAATCCCCATTTTTATCCCTAACACTCCTTAATGCTCACTCATTAAAATTTCTAACCAAAGTAAATCAGAAAAATAGAGGACGTATGAAAAACCTTATTGCCGGAAACTGGAAGTTGAAAGGATCGCAAAATTTGGCGGATTCCTATCTTAACCATTTATCGGAAAACAAACCTGTGAATTGTACCTTGCTCGTATGCCCGACATTCGATCTCCTTGAGTATATCAGTGAAAAATGGAGCCAGGATTTTGGATTTTTGGGTGCACAGGATTGTTATCATGACGACAGCGCATTTAACGAGGGATTGGCATCGGCGGATAAAGTTGCAAGGACGGGTGCTGGTTATATTATCCTCGGTCATTCAGATCGAAGACATAAATGCCAGGAAACAAGTGGGCTTGTCCGTAAGAAGGTTAATCTCGCCTGGAAACATGGATTGCTACCAATAGTTTGCGTTGGTGAAAAAAGTGAAGAACGCAAAAGCAATTTAACCCAGGAAGTTGTTAAAAAACAAATTATTGAAAGTATTGATTTTGATCATTTGGATGGTTCCTTCGTCATAGCCTATGAACCAGTTTGGGCCATCGGTTCCGGTAACATACCAACCATGGAAGAAATTGGTATTGTGCACGATGAAATCAGAACTTTACTTATAACCAAAATTGGATCCCATCAAGGTAAAAATATCCCGATCCTTTACGGCGGTTCAGCTGATTCCAACAATGCGGAACAAATCCTTGCAGTTAACAATGTAAATGGTTTGTTGATTGGCGGAGCATCACTGGATATCAAAGGTTTTGGGACCATAATAAACAAAGCATAAGAACAAATCTGTTGGATGAAATATGTATTTCAGATTGATGAGGATATATCAGCCTCGGCCCTTAATTCATTTGACCTGTTCGGTCGAACCTCAGTTTATCAGCTTATTCTAATCCTTTTCTGATCGTATATTAGTGCGGCCATGCGATAAAATCCGTGCATCATTTTGGAATAGGGTGTGAGCAGAAAAAATGTGAGTACTGTCCCAAGATGGATTGGCAAGAACCATTCCACAAGCGAACTCCCTGTGGCTGCATAGAGCATTAGCCCAGTTGCACTGACAGAAAAAAGTAAAAGGATGAAAGCCATTTCACTTCCCCAAATTTTGGCGTGTCCCAGATCACGATCTGCCTTGGTTTTTATCCATGCCAGGCCTGCTGTTCCCAAACACAACAAAACACCTCCTGGTACTCCCAATAATTTTGGTAAACTATACCAGGTATAAGGGGCTTTCAAGCCAAACCCATAATGAAGGATTGTACCAGAACACGTAGAACCAAAACACATCATAAAACCCCAGAAGGTCATCTTGTGCAAAACAGACCGTGTTTTGGTAAAACGATCCTCGTCTTCAAAATTACAACCATCCCCATGACCACCTTTTAGATTGCGTAACGATATGGCATTTAGACTTGCCTGCCACATCTCTGCCATAGTAATACGGCCACCTCCAATAAAATGCCAATAACGCCTGATAGCAATTCCAACTGCCAAAAGAGGTACTAGAAATGCAGGTAAAAATATTATCACCATAAGCGTATGTGACATAAAAGTATAAAAACCCTCTCCGTTGGATGGTGGTAAAGCGCTTACCAGCCAAAACAGAAAGGTAAACGACACCACCATTAGTAAGGGCATGACAACACCTGCCCGATCAAACAAATAAGCAAACCCTTGCGGCCATGATAATTGTTTCCAACTTTCTTGCCGCAGTTCACCTAGGGCAGAGGGTAAATTCAAGGCAAATTGATGGGGTGGTGTATATTGGCAGGCATAATAGCACCCCCGGCAGTTATGGCACAAATTCGCCAACTGTAAAAGACTGCCATCTGAGAAACTACGTTCGGCAAACATGGCAGGAAAAACCGAACAATAACCTTCACAATATCGACAAGCGTTACAAATTTCCACTTGCCGACGGGACTCAACCATGGCGCTATCGAACATACTTTGCTGCCCCTTCTCCGGCAAGCCGGCCAAAAACTGTTCCTATGGTCATACCAAACCCCGCGAGATAACCCTCTCCCAATATAGAACCTGCCATGATCTCCCCTGCTGCCCAAAGATTTTTTACAGCACCATGCTCGCCCTGCACCTGGGCATTACAATCAACCTTCAAACCAAGGTAGGTAAAAGTAACCCCAGGTCGTAATTCGTACCCGTAGAACGGTGGTTCATTTATCGGGCGTGCCCAATTGGATTTTGGTGGACTTAGCCCATGGGTGGCAAGTCCATCAAGTTCGGTAGGATGAAATTCACCAGGCCGGCAGGCCTTATTGAAATCATTCAGGGTACTGACAGTCTTTGATATAGGGAGTTTCATCGTTTGGGCCAACTCTTTGATTGTAGCACCTTGCATTGGTGGAAAAACTGACGGCATAAACAATTCGACTGATTTTGCATCTATAAATGCATATCCAACCTGATCTGGTTGTTCTGCTATCAATCGTCCCCAAATGGCATAGCGTTTTGGCCATACATCTTCGCCTTCATCATAAAATCGTTCACCATTCTTATTCACGACGACTGAAAAGGGTACGCAATCAAGTCGAGTAACTATCCCCCCATCAAATTTTGGCGCTCGACCATCAATAGCCACCGCATGACATTGGGTTGGGTCGCCAACTGTTTTGATGCCCTGATCTATCAGGTCTTTCAAAACCACTCCACGATTATAGGGTGTCCCACGTATCAGGAAATTACGAGCCGCTTCACCCCAAGCCTTGGCCAACCAATCAATATCAGCTTGGAATCCTCCTGAAGCGACAACAACCGCCTTTGGTTTCAGGGTGATAATTTCATTATCAATTTGAACCGTCACCTCAGTAATCTTCTTTCCATCATAAGCAAGGTGCAACACATTTGCGTTATAAATTACTTGAACCCCAATGCTTTCAGCTGTGCGATAATATGCATTGACAAGCGCTTTGCCTCCACCCAGAAAAAAAGCATTTGTACGATTAAGAGAAAGCGTACCAGAAAGTGGAGGTTGAAATCGAGCACCATGTGAAGCCATCCAGTCATATGCCTCCTTCGAGGCACGTATACACAAGCGGGCAAGTTCTTCATCCGTTTTTCCTTTTGTCACCTTCAGGAGATCTTCAAAATATTCAGTCTCGCTATAAGACCCGGTCAAAACTCCCATAGGTTCCTTATGCATACAGCGAAAGTTTCTCGTATGACGGCTATTCCCGCCACGATAATGTTTGGGAGCGCTTTCCAATAGTAAAACGGATGTGCCTTCTTCTTTGGCAGTTAGAGCAGAACAAAGTGCCGCATTACCGCCACCGGCAATCAATACATCTGGACTGGTATTGAGATTACTATTGGACATGGCAGTCATGCCATTATCGGCAAAAGGAGGTAGAAAGGTTTAAGGTCTGGCCCAAAAACCTTTCTCCGGTCAATTTATTTTCAATTAAAGATTTTAGAGAGCACCAGCTTCACGGTAGTACCTTTCAGCTCCAGGATGAAGTTGAATCATGCCTCTTAGTTGAGCACCAAAATTTACATCCAATGCTTTGGCCCATGGCGCTGTGGATGTAACCTGTTCGATGTTTTCCCAGAATCCCTTTGTTATCTGATAGACTGTCTCTTCATCCAAATCGGCTCGAACTGCAATTCCTACAGCGGTATTGAAGGAAGCAACCGCAGTGTCATTTTTCTGACCATCATATTGACCTGGTTCAACCATATCGACATATCTGAATGCTCCAAGCCATTTCGTGACCTGTTCGCCTTCGGAACTTTCAGGTCCAAGGAACCTTACATCTTCGGTTTCAGTAAACTGAATGAACTGTCCGCATGGATCAATACACCCATTTACGTAGACGTCAATTTTGCCATCAAGAAATGCCTGAAAACCTGTCTGCCAATTAGCCTTAATTGCTTCATAGTCCTCATTGGCTACTAGACCGGTAGTGGATTCTACCCATCCTTTGGCGGCGTTATATGCTCCACCTCCTGCAGGACCCAGAAATACCGATGCGCCCTCAATATCATCCAATAGTTCGATATCACTCCCAGCCCTGACTGCAAAGTGGTATTGACCATAAGGATACCACATCAAGAGCCTTAGATTTTTTGCCAGCTCAGGAGCTTCCGCTTCCTTGGCATACATGGCCTTGCCTCCTGCCATCAAATTATAGACAACAGGTGAGGTCATGGACAAGTCCAGGTTTCCACGCCCAACTTCCATCATGTGGATTGTCGCCGCTCCTCCACCCGACACTTCAATTTCAATTCCCTCGACGTTATCTGTCACGATATTGGCAAAAGTAGCCATGGTAATGGCGGCCCCCAAACTTGGGGCAATGGTTGCCATCCTTAATGTTTGACTTTGAGCGTTGGCAGAAAATGCCATGCAAGAGATGGCGACGACCATCACAATAAATTTTTTCCCCATTTTTACTCCTTTAAAAATTCTTTCCCAGGGGTGAAAGACCCTTTGGTTTTGTAATTCTGTCGATCACAATTAAAGTAATGGCTCCCCCCAGTGCAATCAAGCCGATTGTCACATTGGGAACTAGGACTGCAATTCCTACGATGGTTCTAAACAATCGGTTAATAACTGATAATGACCTTTTATCGAACCCTGCCAGCGCGGAGGCCAACAACCACATCGCGATCGAAAAAGCCAAAATAATCCAACCTAATTCGCCCCAACTCACAGTTGAAATATCTATCATGGCTGGTGAATTTACAGGCTTTCCTTCGACCCACTCAAAGAGCACCTGAAGTTTGTAAATTGCTGCCGGATGATAAATAAAAATAAAGGGAATCAAGAATCCAGCTAATGATAACCGTGCAGCGCTCAAGCCTGTACTTATTGGATCTGCCCCGGCAATAGGAGCTGCTGCAAAAGCAGCGAGCGCAACTGGGGGAGTAACTGTTGAAATCACGGCAAAATAGACAACGAAAAGATGAAGTGACAAAAGTGGAATTCCAACCGCTTCAATACCCGAGGAAAGAGCGATCACGATGATAAAATACGTAGCCCCTGGAGGAAGCCCCATACCAAGAATGATTGATCCCACGGCTAGGACAATCAATACACTAAACAACGGCCCATTTGCTGCCTGAGCCAAAAGGAGCGATAATCTTCCGCTAAATCCGGAAACTTGAATCAATCCCACAATTAATCCAATTCCAGCAACAATGATAATTATTGATGCTGCCATTCGGCCAGCTCTGACAAAAGCAGCATATACCCTTGACCAGGAACGAAATTCAGGAAACAAAACCAGTGAGGCTATTATGGCAGCGACGAAACCAAAAAATCCTGCCTTGGGAACCGATGGTTGGGCAAAGAGAAAATAGGATAGAACAGCCAAAGGTACTATAAATACCAGACACTTGATTTGTTCCTGCCGAGTTAAGTTTGGTCTGCTTGCACGTGGCAGAGGTCCTATACCTTTTTTTCGTGCTTCAAAATACACGGTCATAAATGTACCCATATAATAAAATAGTGCAGGGATTATGGCTGCAATGACAATGTAGCGATACTCAAGCCCTATCTGACCAGCCACAAAAAAAGCAACCACTCCCATTACAGGTGGCATAATTTGACCGCCGGTTGAAGCCGACGCTTCAACAGCACCAGCGAACGCTGGTTTAAAACCGGATTTCTTGATTACCGGTATAGTCATTGTCCCGGTAGAAACAACATTTGAGATGGCTGCACCCGATAGCATCCCAAAGAGGGCTGAACTGGCAACGGCTGCATGGGCAGCACCTCCTGTTAAACCACCGGTAAGTCGATTGGCTATTTTCAAGAGAAGTTCACCTGCACCGGAAGCCATCAGCACAGAGCCGAACACAATAAATACCAGGACATTACCTGACACAACCTGCAGGGGACGACCGAACATACCACCTGTCTGTGACCAGAAATTAAGGACCATGGCTCGCAAACTTTGCTCAAGTGTCGAACTGGAACCTGCAAAAATACCTGTCCATTCCGGCAGATAACCTCTTATAAAGAAATAAAGGATCCAAAAAATGCAAAAAGCAACTATGAATGAACCAAAATACCGATAGGTCACGTAAAGGGTGATGATTGTTGCTATGGGAAAAAGAAAATTATCTATTGGATTCGCTGTTGGCAACAATCCTGCATCTACGGAAAACAGTTTGGCAATCCAAAGAATAAATACAGATGTGGATAGAAGACCCAAGAACCAATTAACCCATTGGAATTGAGGGGATTTATGAAGTGTCAGGAGTGATATAGCGAAGGAAAGGATAATCGGCAGTCCCAAGATCAAACCAGTGGGTAACAAAAAACCACGTTCAAAAATTCGATATGCTGCCCCTAACCAATGTTCTCTGAAAAGGACCCTTTGTTCACGGCGTGATAATTCTGAAAAATCGGTTGTGGTCTGTTCAATTATCCACCGAACGAACTCTGACATTGGTCCTGAAGCTGCATAAATCAGGATAATCAGGGCAAACCCAACACAAAGAAAATTTTCAACTCGGGTGGTTATATTGTTGGGACCAGCCAGAGGTGGAGTCATTTCAAGGTTTTTATTGACAGCCATTAACTGGATAAGCTTTTATACCAGTCCCAAGACTGATTAACCTGGCGAACCGAAGAGTTCCAGAAAGTGAAATTCAACGGGATTTTACTGTAATCATGCCAAAGGGAATAACAATTCATGACAGAACCTGTTGAGGTACATAGATGGAGTTTTCTTATGCAAAACCCCTACCTTTGTCAAAGCACTATTTTTTGGATATTCTTGTCAAGAATTCTGAGGGGACAAAATCAAATTGTCGTTCGTGAGAAAATTTTGACCCTTATGCATTAGATGTGAATTGCCCTGCCATATGCCCCGAGAACACTTTCATGCATCATCTCGGACAAGGTGGGATGTGGAAAAACGGCATCCATTAACTCGGCTTCGGTTGTTTCAAGTTGTCTCCCTACGACATAACCCTGAATGAGTTCTGTAACTTCTGATCCCACCATATGGGCACCAAGCAATTCACCGGTTTTGTCATCAAAAATAGTCTTAATCATACCCTCTGATTCACCCAAGGCTATAGCTTTACCATTACCAATAAAGGGAAAACGACCTACCTTGTATTTGATACCTGAACCCTTGCATTCATCTTCCGTAAGTCCTACGGATGCTATTTGCGGCATGGAATAGGTGCAACCAGGTATCAATGTTGAAGTGACCTGATGCGGTTTGCCTCCTCCAATCAGTTCAGCAACCATTACCCCTTCATGACTAGCTTTATGCGCCAACCAGGGAGGGCCAGCAACATCCCCTATGGCATAAACGCTAGGAACACCTGTCTGGCAAAATTCATCAACCACAATATGACTCTTTTCAACCTTGACGCCAATTTGTTCAAGGTTGAGATTTTCGACATTACCGACAATACCGACAGCGGAAATAATCGTATCAAATGTAGCCTTGGTTTCACTCTTGGAATCGACTATGGTCGCCTCAACTCCATCTTTTACCTTTGTTATTCCTTTGACCTGCGTCCCTTCCAAGATGGTCATTCCATGTTTTTGGAATTGCTTTTTGGCAAAGGCAGAAATTTCCTTATCCTCGACCGGAAGTATTGTATCCATCATTTCAACCACGGTGGTATCTGAACCGATCGAGTTGAAAAAACTTGCAAATTCAATACCAATTGCACCTGACCCCACAACAAGTAATTTTTTTGGTACCCTGGACGGTTGCAACGCTTCCCTGTAAGCCCAGACATTTTTTCCGTCAACTTCTAATCCTGGCACCTGTCTGGCTCTTGCACCCGTAGCTATGACAATGTTTTTGGCTGTAATTACAGTTTCATTACCCTCGCTCTTGATCATCAATTCATTTTTGGATTTGAATTCGGCATCGCCATTAAAGACAGTAACTTTATTCTTTCTAAGGAGATGAGTTACACCACCTGATAATTGTTTGGCTATACTTCGTGAACGCTTGATTATTTGGCTGAGGTCAAAATCCACCTTTTCAGCTTTCAGCCCGAATTCTGAAGCTCTTTGCATAAGATGATACACTTCAGCAGATCTGAGAATGGATTTTGTAGGGATACATCCCCAATTCAAGCAAATTCCACCTAAATCTTCTCTCTCTATCACGGCGACATTTAAACCCAGTTGACTACCTCTGATGGCTGAAACATATCCTCCTGGTCCTGAACCAATTACAATCATGTCAAATTGTTTTTTTGTCATTTGATTACCTTTATTTCATAAAGTGTATTTGCAGATAGACTGATCTCATGAACGCTCTTTCTCGGCACCTTCTATCATTCCAACCACCTCACCATACCCCACATTTTCCAACCATGAAGATTCCTCAGGGGTATTTTGGCGTTTAAGGGCTTCATTTCGGTATGGGAATCTACCAAATTTTTCGATTATATGTTTATGTGCCTTGGCGTGTATCAAATTATTTTTACCATCATCTCCGAGCCGGCTTGAAATCAGTTCAATACATTTGTTTTGATCATTCAAATCTTCCGAGTGCATAAATGGGAGGTAAAAAAAACCTCTCCTAGCAACCCCGTGTTGTAAATCAAAATCTTTTTCAATAGCTTCCCCAGCCAACTTTATAGCTACGGAATCCAATTCAAAGGATCGACCGTCACCCCGGAACATATTTCTCGAAAATTGATCTAATATCAAAATAAGTGCGAGGGATCCATTTGGTGTATCTTTCCACTGATCCAGTTTGCCATTTGTTGCATCTTCATAGGAGTTCAGGAACCTGTCACGAATCAGATTATCAACCTCCTCACCACCATTAAACCTTTGACTTGGCTCCAACTCATCAAACCAAAAATGCAATACATCTTCTACGGTTACCATTGTTTCAATCTCCAAAATTGATCATTACCTTTATTTCTATCGTTTCAAACATTGAGTTCCCTAACCAAAAAATGCAGGCCAACACCCAACCCTACTGGAGAAATACTATGCTCTGAACCTGTTGAGGAATAAGTATAAACTTTGAATCCGTTACTCGTTAGATTTTTTTCTGCACTTGTAAGCTCACTGTAAGGAACAACAGGATCATCGCGGTCATGAACTAGTAATACGGGAGGGCGGAATTTGATATCTTTCTCATTTTGATAGGGAAACAGGATCCGTCCAGAAAAGCCGACAACTGCCGCCAGTTGATAAGAGCATTTTGGAGCATACTCCAAAGCAAGCATCGTGCCTTGCGAGAATCCAACCAGGGCTATGTTCTTTGGATCAACATCATGTTCTTTTATGGTTTCTGAAATCAAGCCATCAAGGGCTACGAGAGACTGTTGCAACGTTTTGCCGACCTCAATGGCAGTGGAACCATCATATGTGGGTAGTGAAAACCATTGAAAACCTTCTGGATTGATCGGGCAGGGTTGCGGTCCATTGGGAGCCAGAAATAGGGTATCCCTTAAAGATGAATTCATATGTTCTGAAAGGTTGAGTAAGTCCTTACCGTTCGCACCATACCCATGTAAAAATATCACAATATTTTTGATGTTACCTGATTTTGGTTCAGTTCTTTCAATAGTCAGTTTTGTCATTAACGGATTCCCTCCCGATTTTTTTCAACTCTGTAATAGGCCCAAAGAACTCTTGCCGCCACGCTTCTCCAGGGCGACCAGTTGTCGGACATCTTTCTCAATTCCTTTTCTGTTGGTCTATTTGGCAACCCAAAGAGAATTTTTGTACTTTCCTGGAGAGCAAGATCACCTGCAGCAATGATGTCTCTCCTCCCCAGGGAAAACATTAGATATATTTCTGCTGTCCAAGTACCAATACCTGGTAGTGTCGTAAGCGACTTTATTACAACCTCATCAGGTTGATTGTGCAAATAATCATAATCCAATTCACTTTTTGCCAAAGCGATCAAGTAACGCGTTTTTTGCCTCGATATGCCACAGGCTTTGAGTTGTTCCTCGGTCGCCTTGGCAAGTTTGGATTGATTCTTAAAACCCGCATCACCCAACCGTTTGCTGATGGCATTAGCAGAGGCAACTGAAACCTGTTGGCTTAAAATCATTTCCAGCAAGGCTTTGAATCCTCCCTCGCGTCTTCGCAGTGGTATTTCACCTGCAAGGGCTATTGCATCAGCGAATTTTGGTTCGACTTTTTCCAGGTAACCTAAACCTTCAAGAATATCCCTTTGGGTCTCAATCAAATCCTTTCTGGCTTTTAATGGCAATGTGTTCTCTTGACCTCATTTTTAGTTATCAGTGGTTTAATTTATACCGAATTAGGTTATTTCAACTCATTGACGAAAAGAAAAAAGAGGAAACCATAGTTGAATTTGTTGAGTACTTCTCATCTTACGAAAGCGAAAGTAATTTGAATGCAACTCCGTAGAGAATATAAAAATGTGTTGGTTCTGGTTATTGCCCAGGCCATAGTTGGTGCCCAATTACCGATTGCGGTTACCATTATGGGTCTGATCGGCCAAAATTTGGCTTCCAATTTATGTTGGGCAACTTTGCCTATTTCACTTATGGTTTTTGGTTCAATGACAACAGCGCCCTGGCTGGGTCTTGTCATGCAGAAATTTGGTCGAAGAGTCGGATTCTGGTGTGGTTGTTTTGGAGGTCTTACCGGTGGAGCTATAGGGCTTTTCGCCCTTAGTATATCATCTTTCGAACTCTTTCTGGTGGGCGCATACTTCACTGGTATTTATATGTCTACAAATGGTTTTCTGAGATTTGCAGCAGCGGATACGGCAAGCCCTGAGTTTCGACCTAAAGCTGTTTCCTATGCTTTGGCCGGTGGTTTGTTTGCAGCTATCCTGGGACCACAGTTGGTGAACTTTACGTATGAAATGGGTGCACAACAATACATGGGAACATATTTTGCTGTCATGATATTAAATTCACTGGGGTTTGTGATTTTTAATTTCCTTGATATTCCCAAAGTTGAGAAAGGCAAGGAAAACACATTTGTTGATAAATCCTATTTGGATTTTTTGAAAAATCCAACCATCCTGGTTGCCATTATTTGTGGTAGTGTCTCGTACGCCCTGATGAATTTGGTTATGACCTCTACCCCACTCGCTGTCGTTGGTATGGGACATAGCCATTACAGTGCTTCGAATATTGTTTCTGCACATGTTTTGGCCATGTTCATACCCTCTTTCTTTACAGGACATCTTATAGCCAGATATGGAGCCGAGAGAATAGTTTCCTATGGATTATTGCTGTTAACTTTTTCAGGTGCAGTAGGCCTTATGGGAATTGAATTGGGGCATTTCTATGTAGCACTTATTCTTCTTGGTCTCGGCTGGAACTTTGGGTTTATTGGTGCCACCAACCTCTTACTGACTGCACACAAATCCCACGAAAGGGGTAAAGTTCAAGGTCTTAATGACTTTCTTGTATTTGGATCAGTAACCCTTGCTTCTCTAACCTCAGGAACCCTCATGAATTGCACAGGCGGGTCTGCACAAGCAGGCTGGTCGCTGGTAAATTGGGCAATGGTACCCTTCTTGATCCTGGCAGCAGGTTCGCTTGGATGGTTATACTTCCACAAGAAAAATCGTAAAGAGTCGGTTGAAAGAGTGTTTTGATCCCCTGTTGCCAGCCTCTTCCGATCAATACAAAACATGTCCGTTAGTACATAATAGATCTAGGCCAATGTCAAAACCGAATTCCGTTTTTCAGATGTGTCGTTTATATTGGAAATTGGTTCACTGACGAGTTGTTCCGCAGTAGGTGCACAATCATGATCAAGTTTCCAGATTATAGCTTCCACAAGGGCTTCAAAGGACGCTTCAATAATATTGGGCGACACACCTGCTGTTGCCCATCTAAGGCCTTCTGAATTGGTACTTTCTATGACAACTCTGGTTACGGCCGAAGTTCCAGACCCCCTTATCCTTACCTTGAAATCAACCAGTTTCATATCGGATATAAATTTTTGATAGGGACCCAAATCCCTTTGCAGAGCCTTGGAAAGGGCATGTACAGGACCACTATCCAAATTATCTGTCAAACCCTCAGAGACTGAAATTTTACGCTCATTTCCGATCTTGATCACGACCACTGCTTCTGATTCACTCTTGGATACATTATCCGTCAGGTGATGGGATTCTACATTTACCCGAAACCTTTGAACCGTGAAGTAATTGGCAAGTGTTCCGAGTAATCTTTTCACAAGGAGTTGACAGGATTCGGGAGCAACATCGTAAGTATACCCTTTATCCTCACGGAGCTTAATCTCACGAACTATCATGCTGAGAGTATCATCATCAATCGTACCCATATCTACCCCCAGCTCCTTTAACCAGGATCTAACATGCGATCTTCCTGCCTGATTTGAAAGCGGCATAATTCTTTTGTTACCAATATCTTCTGGGTCTACATGCTCATAGGTGGAAGGATCTCGTAAGACACCAGAACCATGCAATCCGGCTTTATGGGCGAAGGCCGATGTACCGACATAAGCCGCATTTTTACTCGGAATACGATCAAGAATGTCATCAAGTATTCTAGAAAGATGTGTAAGTTTTTTGAGTTTCTCCAATGATACTCCCGTATCATAAAGCGATCTGTAAGGTTCTTTTAATCGCAGATTTCCCAGAATAGTAATAAGGTTGGCATTACCACACCGTTCACCAATACCATTTATAGTTCCCTGTACGTGCCGTGCCCCTGCATCAATAGCAGCCAACGAACCTCCAACAGCATTCTCAGTGTCATTATGCGTGTGAATGCCCAAACGATCACCGGGAATACCATACTCGATTACAGCCTTGGTAGCCGTACCTATGTCCCTAGGAAGGGTTCCACCGTTAGTATCACAGAGAACAACCCATCTGGCACCGGCATTGTAGGCTTCCTTGACACATTCAAGTGCATATTTTTCGTCAGCAAAGTAACCATCAAAGAAGTGTTCGGCATCAAAGATTACTTCCTTGCCTTTTGCCACCAGGTGTCTGATTGATTGGCCAATGTTTTCAAAATTTTTCTCCAGACTGATTCCCAATGCTTTCTGGACATGAAAAACGTGGGCTTTGCCAACAATACAAACTGTGTTTGTCTTGGAATTTACAAGACTGGCCAAATTGTTATCGTTTTCAGCCGAATGGTCCGCTCGTTTAGTCATACCAAAGGCTGTAATTTTGGCAGAGTTGGTTGCCGGCAGGTTTTCAAAATACTGCCTATCTGTTTCATTGGCTCCAGTAAAACCACCCTCAATATAATCTATTCCAATATCGTCAAGTTCCTTGGTTAGCCTTATCTTATCTTCAAAGCCAAATAAAACACCCAACGTCTGGACACCGTCACGAAGCGTTGTATCATACAAATAAATTCTTTCCTTGGTCATGATCCTACCTTCTATTGTTGTGAGGTGTGATTAAATCCCATCCTCAAATCTACTCCTTAATATTGCCAATTTTTTTTGCTTGAAATTACTACCCACCTCCCATTTGGGGAGTTCTCCACCAGGTTGATCCTGCAATAAAATTCCTGCATCTTGCAGAGCATTCCTTATTTCGTCTGCCTTGCTGAAATTCCGACTTTGTCTGCATTCCTCTCTTGTTCTGAGTAACAACTCAAGGTCCTCTAATACCCCCGAATTATTGGAAGATATTTCAGACTGATTTGACAAGGTATCATTCTTTATGGCAAGATTTTCCAGCCCTATGATTTTGAGCGCACCATAAAGAGAATCCAGGTCACCTTTTTTGGCGAATTCATGTAGAACTGGAAGAGCTTTTGGGATATTGAAATCTTCACATATTGCCGTCAAAAAATTTGTGGTTACTACTGGTTCAATATCTGGCTTGGATGATAATAACCTCTGCCATCTTTGAACTATCTCAGCTGCCTCATTGACCTTGCTTTCTGTCCAATCAATTTGGGCTCGATAATGAGTCCCAAGCATGACAAAACGAATAACCTCACCTGATATACCCCTATCCTGAAGGTCTTTTATGGTGAAAAAATTCCCAAGGCTCTTGGCCATTTTCTGACCATTTACCCTAATCATTCCATTATGCATCCAATATTTTGCGAAGGTCTCATGTGGATAAATTGATTTGCTTTGTGCCAACTCATTTTCATGATGAGGAAAGCACAAGTCGGACCCTCCTCCATGAAGGTCAAAACTTGGGCCAAGCAATTCAGAGCTCATGGCAGAACATTCTATGTGCCAACCTGGTCTCCCTCTTCCCCAAGGGCTATCCCAACCTGGAAGATCACTACTTGATGGTTTCCAAAGGACAAAATCCAGATCATTCTTCTTGTATGGTGCAACTTCAACCCTCGCTCCAGCCCTCATGGTTTCCAAATTTCGTTGGGCTAGGGATCCATAGTTTGGTGATGAAGAAACATCAAACAGGACATGGCCTTCAACTTCATAGCCATTACCATTGGAAATAATCTCTTCAATCATGGTGATCATCTGCGGAATAAAGTCTGTTGCCCTTGGTTCGTAAGTAGGTTCGAGGACGCCAAGTGAATGCATGTCTTCGTGATACCAATGTATGGTTTCGCCCGTAATTTGTTTGATTATGGTAATTAGATCTTGTCGATCACCATTGTCGCGCAAACTCTTGGCTCGATTATTAATTTTATCATCAATATCCGTGATGTTTCTGACATAAGTAACCTTTTCACTACCATAAAGGTGCCTCAACAAACGGAAAACGACATCAAAAGTAACTGCGGGCCGGGCATTACCTATATGAGCTCGGTCATAAACTGTAGGGCCACAAACATACATCCGTACATCAAGCGGATTAAAGGGTTCAAATTTTTCTTTCCTACGAGTTTGCGTATTCCAGATGTATAATGTTTTCATATCAAACCATGAATGGCTTCGTCCCTACGGCCCGGAAGAAAAATTTAGTGAACTAACAACGGGCCGACGAGGATGTCAGCCAATAATGCAAATGTATATTGAAAATACTTTCGTTGTCATAGGGCTACAAATTAACAAACATTTGAAATTATTCAAGTATCTTGGGTAAATTCCTTGTGGGTGTCAGGTTGGATATTAACTTGGTCACTGAAACCTGGTATACAATCTTGATATGCCTTAAAATCGCGTTTTAATTACATGGAGCAGAAAGTCTTTGTAAAAAGTGCTGTACCGACAAACCAAAATAAAAGTTGTTAATATAAGGCGACTTATGAAATTTTTTGGCATAATAAAATTATCAGCATTTTCCAGATTGTTGCGCTATACGCATGGCCAAGCTTGTGTTCCTATGCTTTTAATGTGTTTCCTGTGTGAAGTGCTCATCTGTACTCAAGAATCCTTGCCATAATGATTTTCCTGACTTCGGAACCAGTCTGGTACTTCCCGCTTGGTCCATTTCATACTGAACTGAGTTGCTTTTGATAGATAATATTCTCTGTAACTTTGGATGGGGCAATCCTTTTTGAATTGATCAGGAAGGGCCAAAACAAACGGAGTAAGACCTGAAAATTTAATATTGTCTGGGGGTACTGATAGATCATTTCTGAGCTTCATTTCTGTCAAATGCTTTTTGCCATACCTAAACGTATATTCCTCACATAACCCACAAAAATGATTGTATAACCACATATAGTTTCCACTCGTTTCTCTGGTCCAAATCGCACAGGGATGATTCTGATGGGTCAAACGGTAGAACTTTTCGGTGATATGGCTACTGGCAAAGAGCCTATGAGCAGTACATAACATCTGGGCACTTTCCAGGGTCATTTTAACAACATGCTTATCACATTGTAATTGAGCGGCGACCTTCGGATCAGAATCCAAGCAGAAAATGTTCATAGCTCAAAACCACCTCTCTTGACGGTATAAATGAAACCTCCTTCCAGCGTTAAATGTCCGTTTAGATCACGCTGCTTTTTTCTTACTCGCTTTACTTGTTGAACTCGTTTTCAAAATTTCAGCCAAATACCTCCCGGTGTAACTATTCGGATTGGCTGCAATTTTTTCTGGTGGGCCCGAAGCAACAATATTGCCGCCCTTGTCGCCGCCTTCAGGCCCCAAATCAATAATCCAGTCAGCCGTTTTGATGACATCAAGGTTGTGCTCAATAATGATAACGGTGTTTTCCTTATTAACCAGCTCCTGAAGGACTTTGAGCAAATTGTTGATATCTTCAAAATGAAGACCAGTTGTGGGTTCATCAAGCAGATAAATCGTTTCACCACGAGTTACCTTGGAAAGCTCGGTTGCCAGTTTAACCCTTTGTGCTTCACCACCTGACAACAGAGGCGCTTGTTGACCCAATTTTATGTAACCAAGTCCAACCTTCGCCAAGGTATTAATTTTTCTGCTTACCAAAGGTATTTTATTAAAAAACTTGTTGGCTTCCTCCACAGTCATATCAAGCACATCAGCAATCGTTTTTTCACGATATTTGATTTCAAGTGTTTCTCGGTTGTATCTAAGCCCCTTGCAACTGTCACAAGTAACGTAAACATCAGGTAGAAAATGCATTGATATCTTCTTTACACCATCGCCCATACATGCCTCGCAACGCCCTCCTTCGACGTTAAAGGAAAATCTGCCGGATCTATATCCGCGAGCTCTGGATGCCGGGAGTTCTGCAAACAAGTTTCTTATGGGATCAAAAGCCTTGGTATAGGTGGCTGGATTAGACCGTGGCGTTCTTCCGATCGGTCTTTGATCAATGTGAATCATGTTTTTGAAATTTTCAAAACCCGTAATGGAATCATAATCACCTGTGAGTTCATGCCAAGCCTTATGAAGAGTTTCGAAGACCAGGGATGATTTCCCACTTCCCGACACACCAGTTACACATATCAATTTGCCAGCAGGAAATGAAACCTTCACATTTTTCAAATTATGGCATCTGGCGCCTTCAATCTTGATTGCCCCATCATTCGGTTTAACCTTCCGCCGTCTTTTTGGAATGGAGATGGATTTTTCCCCACTCAGGTATTGGCCAGTAATCGATTCAGGCTTCGAAATGATATCACCAACAACACCTTGTGCAACAATTTGGCCACCATGAATACCAGCTCTTGGACCTATATCGACAATATGATCTGCTTCCCTGATTGCTTCCTCGTCATGTTCAACAACAATGACGGTATTCCCTTTATCTCTCAAGTTTTCCAAAGTGGCAAGAAGTCTTTGATTGTCACGCTGATGTAACCCGATTGAGGGTTCATCCAAGACATATAAAACGCCCGTTAATCCTGATCCGATCTGGCTGGCCAATCGAATTCTTTGGCTTTCTCCTCCTGATAAAGTTCCTGACCTGCGTGAGAGAGTAAGGTATTCGAGTCCTACATCAACCAGGAATTGTAATCTTTCCTTGATTTCCTTTAATACCAATGCCCCAATTTTATTTTGCTGTTCGGACAATTCAGATGGAATGTTCGTAATCCACCCCAGCACCTCATCAATTGGTTTATCGACCAACTCCCCAATATGGATCCCTCCAATTTTGACAGCCAAAGCTTCACTATTCAACCTGTGACCCTGACATACATGACATGTTTCATTTTTCTGGTAAGCCTCCAACTGGTTACGTCTTCTGGTTGAGCTTGTGGAATGGTAGATCCGTTCCATGTAAGGAATAACGCCTTCGAAATCCAAAGTTTCATTATAAGAATCCCAAAAGTTATCCACCTCATATTTTACTCTGCCACCGTAAAAGAACATTTTCTTAAACTTTTCAGGGGTGTCATTCCAAGAATCAGTAGGTGCAATATCAAAGCTTTGTAACAATACGATTATATTATCCCAGAGTTTTTGTGTCCTGGGAACTGCCATATTCGCAACATTGTTTAACGTTGATTGATCGGGCGCAGTAATTATTCCTTTTTCAGAAAAAACTACTTTTTCGCCCAAACCATCACAATTTGGGCAAGCCCCAGATGGGGCATTGAAGGAAAATAACCTGGGTTCTATTTCCCGGATGGTAAAACCGGAAACTGGGCATGCAAACTTTTCGGAAAAAAGGATGGATTCCTGTTTGTTCTTTCCAACAAATTCAATTTCTGCGGTACCTTCGCTAAGATCAAGTGCCGTTCTCAAAGATTGGGCAATTCTTTCCTCATTGCCTTTCCCAGCAACCAATCTATCAACCAGCACCGATATATCGTGCCGAAGGTTCTTCTTGATTACCGGTATTTCCTTGTCCAGGGCGATTTGTTCACCATCTATTCTTACTCGTAGAAAACCCTTCTTTCTTAATTCAAGCAAATCTCCATAAAAACTACCTTTCCTCTGTTTAACTATTGGAGCAAGTATAAAATACTTGGTTCCCTCCTCAAAGGTAGCTATTCGATCAACCATGTCGGAGACCTGCTGCGATGTTATCGGCAAACCGGTTGTGGGTGAATAAGGAACCCCCACTCTTGCAAACAAAAGTCTCAGATAATCATAAATTTCGGTTATGGTTCCAACTGTCGATCTCGGGTTTCTGGATGTGGTTTTCTGTTCGATTGAAATGGCAGGTGACAACCCCGAAATATTATCCACATCCGGCTTTTCCATGACGTTAAGAAACTGCCTGGCATAGGCTGAAAGACTTTCAACATATCGTCTTTGACCTTCAGCATATATCGTATCCAGTGCAAGAGATGATTTTCCTGACCCGCTCAAGCCGGTGAAGACAATTAATTTGTCTCTCGGTATTGTTACATTAATGGATTTCAGATTGTGTTCTCTCGCGCCAAGAACCTTTATTTCTTTTAATTCCGTCATAAAGCTAAATCGTTTTGGTTTTATAGGAAAATGGAGTCTCCATTTTCTTCAGTTGATGTGTATTTCAAATCTGATCGACGTATCAGGGGGCTTGGTTAAAGGTAAGATTCGATTGGATAATTACAATTTAAACCAAATGAAAATTATACCCAGGATTAGTATGTATACTGAACATAACGAACAAACTGCTTTTCTATCAGCCGCACTTCATAAATTCTTACATGAATTGCCACTTACTCAAGACCGGAATATTATGTTGTTTTGTTTGTAAGCCCTTCTCTTTCTTTTCTTGGGTTTAATGTCAATAAGTATCAATCCGGACCATCAGTAATGTTGAATTGTCGGTAGAAATCTGGAGTTGGTTGTAGTCATCTATAAAGCTTTGGGCAGCGGTTGGCATGAATTGAATTACAAAATGTTTTTCCGTCTTTCTTCTCTGGCAAGCCAGAATTTCAAGGTAAGCCAAACAAGCCAAGCAGGAATACTTGCTACCAAACAGTATAATATTATTCCGATGGGACCGAACAAACCACCTGTCAAAGAAAATAGGCAAGTAATTGGGGCAAAAACTATGAATAGGATTATAGAGGTGTAGTTATAACCCAAATCATAAATAAATCTGACTGCGATATAAAGAAACAGTCCTCCAAACATAACCGGGATAAGTTGAAGAAAACTTGCTAGGTCCCCTGCGGGTGAAAACCCACGCAATAAAGTCAATGCAATCAATAGGAGCGGATTCCACATCAACCCAATCAATATATCTTTTACTTTTGGTATTTTTCTCATTACAATCTCACATAACGAAACACTGAAATACGATGCTGAGAGCACACCCCATTCGAACTAAATAACTGTCATATCTGGTTGTTAATTTATAATTTTAGGGCGTTCATTACGTTAACAATTACAGACACAAAAGACTTGGTTATCATAGGTAAGTTTTATCTTCACCACCAATGATGATGTCCATTTTGTCAAATATAATCTTCCTTATTGACGCTTCCTATCGTACTACAAATTCAGCTCTTAGTTTTATAACTTCGATAATATCATTAAAAACATTGGAGCAGATCCCGTCTGCTTCAAGCACAGACTTTAACCTTGTGGCAGCCTCTATAATGTTAGATTTAAAGTAATTAATCTGATCGTTCAATGTTGCCTGGGCTGCTTTTGTGTCTGGTACAAGCCTTTGGAAATGTCGTAAAAAAACATCATTTGGTCTGTACTTTCCGCCAATTTTCATCGCCATATTTTGATGTAAATCAGGGTAGATTGCTGTGCTCATAAGATCATATGCGGGTGCCAATTCTGGTTTATTACCAACATAAATTAATGAGAAGTTTTTTCCATGTGCATCTGAATTTCCAATGAGGTAGTTAAAAATAATCAAATGCAAGAATTTAATTTGATTGACGACTGGACGACTAAAGTTCTGATTTATCAACTCGAGACACTTTGTTACATCGGGCCCACCTTCGCGTTGGTACTTGAAGCTAGGCATTATTCCTAATGCTTGACAGAAATCTTCTTGATGTATTCGCTCTACCATCCCGCTTTTAGCAATCTTTCTATCATATCTTTCTATTAAATAGAAAGGTATTTGTTTAACCGAATGAATTGATACTTCAGGTACATCCAGGTGCATCATCTTTGCCAATTTCATGCAAAACAATTCATTATGAACACTATCAACCACCCTGTCTATAAGCGGTTTTAGGATATGAGTGGTTGGCATCCCTCCTTTATGCAAGAGTACACGCCCATTCTTGAAACCGACAGCGAGTTTATGCTGTGCACCGGCCAGTGATAACCGATAACCATTATCACCTGCCAGCATTGGACGATTTTTTAATAAATCCAGTATTTCTACTAATTTAGCATCGTCCAACACCTCAACATCCCCTTCATTGGTTGCAGGAGGTTTCGTACCCTGAGGATATAATGACAAAGCTCCTGCACAATCTCCTCCAACCACTTCCAATAAAGAAAAAGAGTTGCTACTAGATATACCTAAATTCTTTGCCAATCGAATGCGTATGCTCTCATCCGGCAATAGTCCTGAAAAGAAGGCTTCTACTCGTTTACCTCTATATTTTCCCTTGAAGAAATCATTTGAAAACGAGCTCGAAAAAATCTCCCCCAAAGGAAGCGATAAGGATATGCCCCCACCTCCAGATGCAAGGTGATTTTTGTCGTAAGTAAACTCTAATTCACCACTTTCCTCTTGAGTGAGGATTCCAACAAGTGTGTCATGAAGGTAAACATCTAGATCGTTTTTCACAGTTTTTTGCCGTTCAAATGTATATCTATCCCCAGCATAGAAACAATCTGGATTGCTTTGCCGATATGGCACGACTGTTTTCCATTTTCCAGTTCGCGAACGAATCTAACTCCTACCCCTGAATAACCAGCTAATTGGAGCTGCGTCAACTTTTGTTCCTTACGAGCTTCCTTTAGAATTTTTCCTAATTTCATAATTTTATTCTCATTCACAACTCTTCCTTTATGTATAAAAATATCACACCGAACGGGTTGAATACTATCAGATTACAGTTAAAAAGCCAATATACCCCCGAACGGGATCAAATAATTTTTTTTGCACAAAACTAGTAATCACACCGAACGGGTTGATTGGCGTGTTATCATCCCTTATTTTTGATAAAAAACCCTATCGGGATGATATAATTATTAACTCTTCTTTATCAAAATTGATATTTCCATAAGTATGCTTTTGAAGAAACAAATGTCGATTTAACGCAAAATAACTTATGAACAATCCTTGAGTTGAAGGGGTTTTCCTTTTCCACAAAGATTAAAATTAAAATAAACCTTGATTTATTACCTTTGTAAAGTAACTTCTTTTCATACACCAGTTGAAACTATTTCTTGGCAAGGGAGTAAGCATATTTTTACCCATAATCTGGCTAATGGTATGTTAATTGCTTTTAAGTTAATGTATCCATTGTTTTGATGATTTCGTTATTGTAATAATAACTTCAGATGACGTTTTGGAATTGGTTTCGCCTACGAACATGAGATCAAATTAAATTAGGTAAAAAAGATATGATAAATAATACGGTTAACAGGGTAACAATAATTGGCTTCATAGATCGGGAACCAGAGATTAGGGAGTTTCCATCTGGCGGTCAGGTATGTAGTTTTACCGTCAAGACATCAGAAAAATTCAAGGACCGTACAACTGGTGAAGATCGGGAAATTTCTCAAGTCAATAGAGTTGGCGTTTATGTTCCACTCTTTATCAACGCCATTCAAAACGAGGTTGTTCAAGGCGATCTTGTCTACATTGAAGGAAGAATGGAAACACGAAAATCAACTGATCAAATGGGAAATGACAGATTCTGGACGGAGATTTCAATCCGGCCTTACCATGGTTCCTTTGCCAAATTGAATGCCACAGGCGCTGGTGCCGAGAGCAGTTTTCCAGAGAACAAACCTTCCAACGAACCAAGCCAATGGCGTAATTATAATACCAAAAATGACAATCCTAATTCGGATACCGGTACCTCACGCCGTGGGTTTTCATCCGATAACGAAGAGGACGATAACATCCCATTCTAACATGCTATCTAAACACCCTCTGTTTCGGAGATTTCTCAATACCCGAAACGGTATAAATCTTTGTCCTGGAATCACTACCAAAGCTCTCAAAAAACACTATATCTGTAAGAGGAAAACTTACAGGAATTTTTTTCCTGAAATTTCTTCACTTGCTGCAAGAGATTTTGTACCTGAATACACGTTAACTGGGGGGCATGATTCCTTATTTTGTAAAGAGTTTGTTTCCTGTAATTCAAGTAGGTTGAGGTTTTGACTTTGGACGAAAACAACATTGAAAATGATGACGACTATATAGATCCACTTGAGGAGGCTCCAACCGTCTCGCTGACTGACGAGTTGGGATCTTCCTACTTGGATTACGCGATGAGCGTAATTGTGTCGAGGGCCTTACCAGACCTGCGCGACGGCTTGAAGCCTGTACACCGAAGAATTCTTTATGCCATGCATGAATCTGGAAATAGTCACGACAAACCCTATCGCAAATCAGCAAGACCAGTGGGAGATGTAATGGGTAAGTATCATCCGCATGGTGATGCTTCCATTTATGATGCTCTGGTTCGAATGACACAAGACTTTTCCATGTCCGCACCACTCCTTGATGGACAAGGTAATTTTGGTTCCATGGATGGTGATAACGCAGCAGCCATGCGATATACAGAAATACGTATGGAAAAAATTGCCCAGCAGCTCCTTCTGGATATTGATCGAAACACCGTAGATTTTCAGGATAATTATGATGGCAAAGATCAAGAACCTGTGGTTCTGCCGGCAAGATTTCCGAATATTCTGGTTAACGGAGGGAGCGGTATTGCAGTAGGGATGGCCAGCAACATACCGTCTTATAATCTCGGTGAAATCATTGACGCAACCCTCGAATTAATCAAAAACCCCGACGTTTCCTCAGAAACCATTATGCAATTACTTCCTGGACCTGATTTTCCAACCGGGGGTGTGATCATGGGACGAATTGGTTCCATGCAAACGTTCCTGGAGGGCAAAGGCCGAGTTGTGCTTAGGGCCAAGACTCACTTTGAGGTGATGGGCAAGGATGGAACCCGTATCGTTATTGATGAGGTGCCTTATCAAGTCAACAAAGCCAGTTTGGTTGAACAGATTGTAGAAGTCGCTCGCAACAAACAAGTCATAGGTATTTCAAATATCCAGGATGAATCCAACCGGGAAGGTGTACGTGTAGTTATAGAACTTAAACGAGACAGTACACCTGAAGTTGTTTTGAACCAACTATGGCGCCATACCAAAATGCAATCTTCTATTGTCAGCAATCTGGTTGTTCTCAACAGGGGCAAACCCGAGTTGATGAACATTTCCCAGATTCTACAAGCCTTTATTGAATTCAGGGAAGAGGTTATAACCAGAAGGACAGCTGATAATCTTAGAAGAGCTCGCGAGCGAAGCCATCTTTTGTGCGGGCTTGCAGTGGCTATTTCGAATCTTGATGAAGTTGTAAATATAATTCGAAGGTCTAGTCAACCAAGCGAAGCAAGAGAAGCTCTGATGGCTAGAGATTGGCAAGCAGAACAAATCGCTGATTATATCAAGTTGATTGATGACCCTCAAAACAAAATCAATCCTGATAACACCTATCGGTTAACCGAAACACAGGCCCGTGCCATCCTTGACCTTCGCCTACAAAGACTCACAGCCATGGGAGTAAAGGAAAATACTGATGAATTGCAGGTGTTGGCTGGAAAAATAAAAGACTATCTTGATATCTTAAGGTCGGGTGATCGAGTTCGAACGATCATTTCCGAAGAGCTGTTGGAAGTCAAAGATAAATATTCCATCCCCAGAAGAACTTTGATTGAGGAATATGACGAAGAAATAGAAGATGAGGATCTCATACCCCAAGAAGAAATGGTTGTCATCATTACCCAAGAAGGTTACATCAAACGTACCCCGCTTGATGATTACCGCCAGCAGTTAAGAGGTGGCAAGGGGCTAGCTGGCATGAATACCAAAGAAGAAGATTTTGTAAAAAATCTCTTTGTTGCCAACACCCATGATGAATTACTTTGTTTCACGACAAATGGATTAGCTTACAAAATCAAAACCTGGAAACTCCCCCTCGGGGGAAGAAATACCAGAGGCAAACCGCTTGTTAATGTTTTGAATGTCGAAAGTGGTGTTTCAATATCCGAATCTATTCTACTTTCTGAAAAGGATTTTGAAGATCCAGAAAAATTTCTGATTTTTGCCTTTTCAAATGGCAAGGTCCGTCGATCAGCGCTATCACACTTCCTGAAAATCCAATCAAATGGGAAAATAGCCTTTAGTGATAAGGGAAAATATACCCTTATTGGTACGTGTTGTTGTACAGAATCAGATGATATAGTTCTAGCGTCGAATCGGGGCCAGGTAATCAGATTTTCGACCAAATTGTTACGAGAAATCAAATCAAGAAAATCTAAAGGTGTCTGGGGCTTGAAGCTCAAGAAAAAAGACCATGTGATTGGCTTGGTTTCGGTTCCGGCAGATCAAATTACATCACCTCAACGTAGGACCGAATATCTCAAGTTCCGAAGGGCTGATGATGAGTTCGAGGAAGAAATTGAGGAGACTAGTTTAGACACTCAGTTTGAGGATCTGCCATTATTTTCTGAAGTTGCTCCCATTACCAATGAAGAATTGACCAAAATCGAAGAATTAATCCTGGTAATTACCAAGGATGGAGGTGGCAAACTTACTTCCAGTCATGAATTTCCAGCTAAACTCAATAGAGGTGGGTTGGGTGTCAAAGGCAATAAAGGCAAGGGGGTTATTGCCTTCATGAAAGTTACCCTTGAAGATCAGATCATTCTCGGTACAAATTCTGGCCAGGTCATTCGTTGTGGTGTCAGTGATGTATCGTACCGTTCCAGATCAGCAGGTGGTGTAAGAATAATGCGCCTTCCTGAGGATTCAGAAATTGTCTCTGTTGCCAAGATTGATTCCTCCAAATTACCAAACGAGGAGGAAGAAGAAATTGAAGAGGATACTCATGAGGACGTCGTACCCACTGAGTAATTCTTGAGCGAATACATAGGTATACTGCTTGTTATAATATTTGATATTTTATTCGGGCACATGACGACAATTGAGAGATTTGCCCCTTCTCCGACAGGTTATTTGCATTTAGGTCACGCCTATTCAGCCCTTATGGCCTGGCGATCAAGTCAAACAACAAAAGGTAAATTCTACCTCAGGATTGAGGATTTGGATTCAACCCGTTCCAAGGAGCAATTCACAATAGCCATTGTTGAGGACTTAAACAGATTGGGGATTAATTGGGATCCTCCCGTAATATACCAGTCTAACCGCCATCCCATTTATACCGAACAACTTTCCAAACTTATTCGAATGGGGCTTTGCTATCCCTGTAAATGCACCAGAAAAGATATTCAGGAATCATTAGAAGCGCCAAATATGCCACTCACTGGTCAAAATAGAAAGTTAATTTATCCAGGCACCTGTCGTAATCGACCGTTCTCGGAAATGACTAAAGGAGATGCAATTCGATTGAATATTTCTAAGGTAACCGATTATTTTGGTGGCTTGGCTTATTTTCCTAATCTGAACTTTACGGAGCTTGGCCCAACCAACATGGGTGTACATCGCGTAACACCTGATTTTTTACAGGGTAATTTTGGCGATATTGTGCTTGCTCGCAAAGATATTGGTACATCCTATCATTTGGCTGTCGTTATTGATGATGCCTATATGGGCATCACGAATGTAACCCGAGGTGAAGATATATTTGATTCAACCTACATTCATCGTTTGTTGATTGAGCTTCTTGAATTGCCTGTTCCTACATGGACACATCATCAGCTCATCCGCGACGAAGCAGGCAAAAGACTTGCCAAAAGAACTCCTTCCTGGACCCTAAGAACCTTATGGGATAAAGGTTTAAATACGGAAGAAATCATTGCCATAGCCAAAAAGCAGATCTCTTGAGAAGATAATGATTGTAAAATACATTCGTTTGACTTGTAATTCATTTTAATTGACGCAGGTATTTACTCTAATGGTGATTGTAACTTTCTATTGATAACTTTGCTCATGACTAATGTTGATGAAAAAGTAACTAAACTTTATACCCAGAGGATTCTGGAACTAGCCAGTAATATTCCACTTAACTCCCGGCTTGAGCATTTCCAAGGTAGCTCGAAAGTACGATCTCCTCTTTGTGGCTCAACAGTCACTGTGGATCTTGTTGTCAAGGATGGCTTGATCTCCGATTTTGGGCAGGATGTTAAAGCGTGTGCCCTTGGACAAGCGACAGCTTCAATTGTTGGAAGTAGGATTATTGGTAGAAATTTCGGTGAAGTTAGCAAGGCTAGAGATCAAATGGAAGCCATGTTGAAAAAAAACGGGAACCCCCCAGAGATACCATTTGAAGAATTGGAAATCCTTTATCCTGCAAAGGATTATAAAAACCGTCATGCTTCAATTTTGCTGGTTTTTGATGCCACACTAAATGCTTTTGAAGACGCTATGTCATCGCCACAGCCTCATAATAAACTCAACTAATCAGCTCAAGCCAATCTTCTTCATTTATAACTTTAACTCCCAATTCATTGGCTTTTTTAGATTTGCTTCCGCTACCCGGTCCTGCAATGACCAAATCTATGTTTTTTGATACCGCACTGTAAACTCGTGCACCAAGAGATTCGGCCTTTATTTGGGCTTCCTTTCTGGTCATTTTTTCCAGCTTGCCAGTAAAAACAAGGGATTTGCCTGAAATGGCTGTAGCCTCTTGATCTGATGATTGGAGATCAAGTATAACCAGTTCAGGTATTAGTGAATCGAGCCATACCTGAAATACCGGGTTTTGAAAAGATTCAATCAAAGAATTGGCGATTGTCTCACCTAGTCCACCGATACTGATTAATTCATCCCAGGCCTCACCTTCCCTAGATGACGCTTGGGAAAGAGCTTCTGAAAATTTGTCCCATGTTTGGTAATGGTCGGCAAGGTGTTGTGAATTTTTAGATCCCAAATGACGTATGCCAAGTGCAGTCAACAACTTCGAGAGGCTAACAGTACGCTTTCGTTCAATTTCGGCAAAGAGTTCCTGGGTTGACCGTTCACCCCAATGCTCTTCATCGGCCAGAACGATGTTGTTGGTTATAAGGTTTTTCTCCAGCTGAAAAATATCACCTGGATTTTCAAGCCATCTTTGCCCATTTCCTTCAAATTTGCGGTGATATAATTGCGTGATCATTTTGGTGCCCAAACCGTCGAAGTTCAAACCGTCGATGGAAACAAAATATTGCAGTTTTCCTAATACTTGGGCTTCACATTTATATTCACCCGTACAACGGTGAATAGCCTCGCCCTCTGGCCTCACGACTTTACTGTTGCAAACGGGGCAGAGATCAGGAAAGGTAAATTTCGGGCTTTCTCTCTTTCGTTTGGAGATATCAACATCTGCAATTCTGGGAATAACATCCCCACTTCGGTAAACCTCAACCGTATCACCTATTCTAATATCCTTACCATCGCGAATGGTATCTCCTTTGGAATCGAATCCATTGATGAAGTCTTCGTTGTGTAGGGTAACACTGGATACGTTAACACCACCGACCATAACCTTCTTTAATTTGCCGACTGGAGAAAGGGACCCAGTTCTTCCAACCTGGATTTCAATATCCTCAAGCGTTGTCCATACTTTCTCTGGAGGTAATTTGTAGGCTATTGCCCATCTTGGAGAGGTTGTGCTGTTTCCCAACCTTTGCTGTAGACTGAGAT
This sequence comes from Paracoccaceae bacterium, assembly GCA_022822495.1. Classification (GTDB taxonomy): domain Bacteria; phylum Pseudomonadota; class Alphaproteobacteria; order Rhodobacterales; family Rhodobacteraceae; genus MPNP01. The sequence continues at coordinate 66,371 of JAJEBQ010000040.1, forward strand.
CATTGACTTTAAATACAACCCCGTCAATATCGAAGGGCAGGTCGGAACGTTTATGCAAGACACTTTCGTAGTACGCAACAAGGTCTTTACTGCCCTTACAAACCTTACGGTCCTTTATGACAGGTATTCCCATGGCTTCAAGATTGTTCATTGCATCCCATAGGTGATTGCCCAAGGGAGTTGACAATTTTCCCCAGCCATGGGCTAGGAAAGACAAGTTTCTTGACCTTGTAATTTCGCGATCCAATTGTCTTATGGAACCAGCTGCTGCATTACGTGGATTCAAATAAGGCTTTAGAGATGTTTTTTTGCCTTCGTCCTCAACCCGTTTAATTAATTCCTTCTGCTTCTTGTTGAGTTCTGCAAACTCATCTTTCTCCATGAAAACTTCACCTCGAACCTCCATAAACCCAAGACCTGATTTAAGGCGTGTTGGTATCGACCTTATCGTAAGAACATTGTTTGTTACATCCTCCCCTTCTTCTCCTCCTCCCCTAGTTGCAGCCTGTACCAGGACACCATCCATATACGTGAGTGAAAGAGCCAAACCATCAAGTTTAGTTTCAGCAACATAATGCATTACATATTCTTCTTCCAAGCCAAGGAAACGCTTTATTCGCTTTTCAAATTCGACAATATCCTCATTGGCAAAAGCGTTATCCAGCGAAAGCATTTTCTGGGCATGCTTCACCTTTCGAAATCCTTTTTTTGTACCACCACCAACTTTGTCGGTTGGACTATTCATATGTTTATACTGAGGATACAACCTTTCCAGCTTAATAAGTTCCAACTTCAGTTGATCGTACTCTGAATCCTCCATTATGGGGGTATCATTATCATGGTAAGCAGTGTTCGCCTCTTCAATTAGACGAGTAAGTTCATCAATCCTCTGCTTGAATTTGTTTTCTGAATCGATCTGCTTTTGGGCTTCGAAAATATCCATCAATGTTGTTTCAATTTAGATAACTTTGGGTTGGGTATGTTTTCATCAATTTACCAAAATCCAATAGTTTCTTTTTGTTTAAAGTCTTCAATTCTATAGTACTACCCTATTCGGCCCAAAACTCAATTACTCTAGCTTGCCAAATAAACAAAATTAAACTGTTAACTGATTAACAGCGCTATATAGGGGGCCGGGTAGGCATGAAAACGTTAACCTACTTGATACGTTGGATTAAGATCAAGAAAGGAAGTTCGTGTTTAAGAAATCAAGTAAAACAACAAACTTCTATTCGATCAAAAGCCGGGTGAAGGATTGAAATCATCGCTATGATCGTAGTCTTCGGGAATGGAATGAGAAACGTCGGGATCCGTTACCTGATGAAGAAGATTATGGGTTGGACTCCCCTCAAAAGCCAAATCAAGTGCAAGTTTCCCCCTTTTGTCTATGATCTGTGGGTCAGCACCCCTTTCCAACAAAAGTTTGGTCA
>JAJEBQ010000059.1 GCA_022822495.1 Paracoccaceae bacterium
ATGATCTTTATTTATCGGTGTTGCGTGCTGGTGTGGATGGATTTGAAAAGGGTTAATGACAGGGGTTGATTGCTTTCTTGGCGGTCGTGATCGTGGCATCGCTTTGATGACTTGGCTGGCTCAATCTCTGGCTCAATCGTGTCAATGATGTATAATTTCATCACTTTGTGCAGGTAAACTCACAATCATTAGATCTTCCCCAACTGTTATTTTGCCGTCAAAGTGTTCTTCCGCGTCACCAAGAAACAAACCGTTCAGAAAAGAAGAGGGTACAGGTGGAACAATATGATTAAGCAAGAGTTCCTGTACACCAGCCTTTTGCGCCGCTGTGGCAGCTTCTACGGGAGTTGTGTGTATATCTGCGGCGTGGTCTAATGTATCTTTGGTATGGTCGTGGCCATCTGGTTCCATTTGCCCTGCTAACAAGGCCAACATGTCTATCGACATAGCTTCATGGATCAGAAGATCAGCCCCAACAGAATTCTCAATGAGGTTTTCATCATACACGGTGTCACCACTGAATACAACTGAACGATCCTTATAATCAAAACGGAAACCGAAAGCAGGTTCAACCGGATAGTGATTGACTTCGAAAACCGTGATCTTCAAATCTTCCTCCTCAAGGATAACGGCATTTTTGTCTGTTAAATTTATAGTGGTTGCTTCAAAACCATAACCATTTGGGTCAAGTGTATCCGGCTGAAAATCCAGCCTGTACTGCCTATCAGGGCTGTAGGCTAAATTAAACCCATCAACCATTACTTCCACTCCCTCAGGACCTGAAACCTGAAGGGGTGAGGTCGCGCCATCCATCCAATATTGAATCATTAAATCACCCAATCCAACTATGTGATCGAGATGCAGATGAGTTATATATACGCGTTCAATTTCTGAAACAGGAAACTGACTGAGCATTAGGTTACGAAGTCCTCCAGCTGCAATGTCAACTAAAAAAATGCGTTCGCCAGCGACTACACCGTTGCAAGTGCCGGTTCGGGTGGGATCAGGGGTAGGGGAACCTGTACCACAGAAAAAAACATGTAATCCATCGGGTAATTCATCATAAACATTGCTACTAACAACGGATTGCGCAATACGAGTGAAGAGGACTTCAGCAATACGGTCTCGTAACATCCAGCCAATTGCGCCCACTAGGATAACAACAGCAATAAGCCCGATCAATATACGCTTAAATGTCATTGCTTTATTCCTTTTCCATATCAATCAAACCAAAACCAACGGGTTTTGATAAGTAATGTAGTATGATTATTCTGGACTATTTCTTACCGATTGGATCCCCAAAAAACATCAATTCCCAAACGGCTTTATCGCTAATGTGAGACTCAATGAGTTTTCCCTTGTTGAAAACGTCAAGCCTTGCCTCGCCGGTCAATCTGTAATAGGCGCTGTTCAATCCTGTGAACAACTTGAAAATACTCAGTATGTAACGGTTATGTATGGCCTTACTTAATAGGTCCAGAGCTGAGATTGTGTTTTCCCTTTTCAAGGTCAAAATATAACTCACCTCATCTTCAAGGTTGCCATAGACATATTTTAGATTATCACTCATGGGTTTACCGAAATCTGTTTGCATTCGGGGTTGACTCCGATAACCATCGACTTTGTCGCGATCATCTGCTACTGTTTTTCCATCTCGTGCCAGGAAAAAATTGAAAGTGGAAGCATAACCGTAATTCTCATGGGCAACCATGTCGGCAATTACCACTGTATAGGGACCAAGTTCTGTTCGTGCCCAATACCAATGGTTACGGACCTCCATCATGTTAACATTACCCCAATTGTGGTCGTGATAACATGAGCCTTCAAGGACTTCATCCTTTCCTTTATATGCAATCTGAGCCTTTACCCGACCTTGGGGTACAGGTACAAGCCATGCCCCAAAAACATCCCGCTTTTCACCAAAAAACTGATGACCAGTATCACCACGCCAGCTTTCGGTTGTTCGGGTCACTTCTAGCGTTATATCAATATTTTCATCCTTAACATGGATGTCGTAATGCTCAAGATTGCCACGGAAATAATTGTGGGCTATATTAACATCGCATTTGTCTGAGGCAGCAGAAAATTCCTCGGGCTGGAATTTTATATCCCGTTTATACGAGGTTCCATCCGGGCGGTCGAACTCAATGTTGATCATTGGCGCCAATCCCTTCCGCATAGGTGCCATGGGCTTGGGAAAAAAGACTACCACCAAGGTAGAGCCATCATCTAAATGAGCATCAAAATACCACCACTCATAATTTGCCGGAGCAGGATCAGTTCGCATTCCATCTTCCCAGACTTCAGGAACATTGCCAACTTTCATACCCAAGCGGTTAAAATCTTCTTCTGATTTTGATATTCCTTCAAAGGGAAGAATTGCTTTGCTTTTCTTACGCATAGAATAAATCCTTTTTCTTGGACCTGTTGATTGCTTTCCAGATAACCAACCATTTGTGAACTTTATGGCTGGTGCGAAATCAGCCTTTACAAGACTGACCATTAAACAAGGGAAATTTTGCTGTCAATAAAATTGTTTCAACCTGAGAAAATTGAGTTCACAATTTTGTTTATCCTTGTTGGTATCACTCCGTTCCATACAAACATTTTGATATTTTACAGCAACGTAGGTAGCACCATTCACTAGAAGAGAACACGATCTCCACCCTTCAGATCGAGGATGTCTCTGGCTTCGTCTGGTGTAGCGATTTCATGTCCCAAATCTTCAACGATACGACGTATCTTGTTTACCTGCTCGGCATTTGATATGGCAAGTTTGCCACGGGAAATAAATAGGCTATCCTCCAAGCCAACTCGCAGATTGCCTCCCATTTGACTGGCAGTTGTGGCCAGCGGCATTTGAGCTTTTCCGGCCCCAAGAACTGACCAGATATAATCAGTGCCAAAAAGGCGATCAGCTGTGTTTTTCATAAAAATCAGGTTTTCCACCTCGGAGCCAATACCGCCAAGGATTCCGAAAATGAACTGGATAAAGACAGGGGGTTTGAACAACCCCATATCCATACAAAACCTCAAATTATACAGATGACCTACGTCATAGCACTCATGTTCGAACTTGATGTTATGATCGACAAGATTTTCGGCAGCAACCCTGATGTCAGCAAATGTGTTTCGAAAGATATTTCCTTCGGAACTTCTGACATAATCCTCTTCCCAATCAAATTTCCAGGAGGAATAACGATTTGCGATTGGATGGAAAGCAAAATTCAGGCTTCCCATGTTCAGGGAACACATCTCTGGAGAGAGTGTTTTGGCGGGCTTTATGCGATCCATGATTGAAAGCTTGAGTGAACCTCCGGTAGAGATGTTGACTACAGAATCAGTTGATTGTTTTATTCGTGTTAGAAAAGGCAAAAAATCTTCTGGTTCAACTGAGGGTGAGCCATCATTTGGATCGCGTGCATGCAGGTGGAGGATCGAAGCACCTGCTTCCGATGCCTCAATGGATTGGCGTGCTATATCATCATATGTGATAGGTAAGGCATCTGACATTGTTGGTGTGTGAATGGCACCCGTAATGGCACATGTGATCACAATTTTCTTTTGTTTTTTCATTTGGGGGTCCTTTCAGATTATTGATGGTTAAGACCAATTAATCAACGGCTGAATCCAAAGTGATATTGATTGAAAAATCGAATCAATCAAGGACAAGAATAACCAAAATATTTGTAATTGTTTAAACTGAGAAATTTGAAAAGGGTTTATTTGAATTTATGACGTACTTTTTCTAGTTAGAACACTCGTGGTTACGTAATTTACATCAAAATCCCGGTCCGAGAGTGACCATTCAGAGAAAAAGGGATTAAAAACAAAACCTTTCAAATCAATCATTTCAAGGCCCACATGTCCTACCATTGTCTCTAACTCCTCAGGTTTGATGAACTTGCTCCAATTGTGCGTACCGATTGGCAGCATCCTGAGAAAATACTCAGCCCCGACTATGGCCATCATAAAACTTTTGGGGTTTCTGTTGAGGGTAGAACAAATAAAAAGGCCATTTGGTTTCAGGAGCTGACGACAGGAAAAAATAAAAATTTGAGAGTCAACAACATGTTCGATGACTTCAAGACACAAGACAACATCAAACTGCTTTCCTCTCTCAGCAAGTTCTTCAGCAGATATTTGTTCATATTCGATAGTCAGACCGAGTGCATGTGCATGCTCTTTGGCCACAACAATATTTTTTTCAGCAGCATCAATACCTTGAACAGTGGCACCAAGACGGGTCATCGGCTCTGTAAGCAAGCCTCCCCCACATCCGATATCCAGGATATCTAACCCCTTAAAGGGGGAAGGTTCATTTAAATCGCGATCGAACTCCAACATGATCTGGCTGTTTATATAATCCAGACGAATGGGATTCATTTGATGAAGGGGTTTGAATTTGCCCTTGGGGTTCCACCAGTCGTCAGCCAATGAGTTAAATTTTTGAACCTCCGAGTCATAGACGGAATTGGATGCATGGTTTTGTTGGTTTTTGATGGTCATAGTCAGACGAATTAATACTCCTTGATGAAATTATCCGATTTTTGAATTTCCAGTCAGCGGATGGGAGTCATTATAACGCAATTCTTCGCATCTCACATGAAGTTTTTATGCAGATTGTAACCTTGTCCTAAATTCACTAGCGATACCAACCTAACGCTTGGTCCGTAAAAGGCTTTCCAAACTATAATTGAGCAATACAAAAAACCTCCTTTAAATCAAATTGAAACTGTTATGTCCAAGATAAACAATTCACAGCAAACCTTTTCAAAGTCCCGTTGGCCAAAGTTTTAACGGATGCCAAGCACTGAGATCACCCCCATTTCGAGTTAATTACCGTTACCTCGGTATTACTAGATGGTTCTGGGGACACCAGATACACCTATGCCAGGGGGAGGAGCGGTCAAGCAATCAAAGCAATAATTGATTTTATATCAAACCCTTCCTGTTGGGTAAGAGGCTTCAAACATCGAAGCTTTGTATGAAGAGATGCAATGGTATCTGCACTATTTAGGTCGAGGGGGAATGGTTCCCTTTGCCATATCAGTCGTTGATATTAAGTTATGGGATGTACTCTGTAAGAAGGCGGATAAACCTCTTTGGAGGATGGCTGGCGGTACGAATGACAGATGTCAGGTCTATGCCGGGGTATTGATTTGAATTTCCCCTTGCCCAAGTTGTTGGCATCCATATTAGGGGTATATTGCCCGGGGCTTTAACGCTGTCAAAATAAAGATCGGGTACCAATCCCTTGATGAAGATGTAGCAAGAGTAAAGGCATTCGTGAAATGATTGGATCCGAGATAACCTTCATGGTAGATGTCAATTACGCCATAAGTGTTAATGGAGCTATTGCGGCAGCAAGAGCGCTTGAACCCTATGATATTGTTTGATTTAAAAACCCCATAATACCAAATAATTACAACAAAGGGTATGGACAGATAGATGAAGAAACAGGAAAACCCTTGAGCGATGGGAAAAATTTTGCACACCATTCATGAGTTCGAATTCGCTTTCAGTGATTCTAAATTGAGTTATATCCAGCCAGACCCATCCAATTGTGGTGGTATTACTGGATGGCTACAGGTCACAAAGTGAGCCCAAAAGCACAAGCATTCCCATATGCAGTCATATCATGCAGGAATTATATGTTAGCAAAGTTGGCAAATAGTCCTCATACACGGCAACATGGCTAGAATAATACGGGGCCATATTGCACTTGAATAGTATAATTTTCGAATGGTTGAGAACGGCAAATAATCTGACCACGATTTTTGTTTAGACTGGAACGATGATCTCACACAGTTTATCTCCGAGCATTCGTTTTGCTATCATGGTGTGAGTTGACTAAGGTCAAGTAAGAATTATTTCTGTTTTTATTTCTGTACAAACAAGGTTGATCGGCAACATGTACCTCTGACTGATTTGCTTGTTCGAAAGGTAGTTTTTGGTATTAGTTTATGTAATTCATCAGGGAATATAATTTTGGCACTAGACCAACCAAATCCAAGACTTTACGATGGCCGGTTTTCAGGAAAAATGCTACAAGGTTCGTGGTTTGAAATAGATATAGACAAGTGAGAATGATAATTTGACTAATGGATAGCGAACCGGAAAATTTTGAACAATTGCAACCAGCGGAGTTGATTAATTCTAAGGGAGATTTTCCTCTCCTATTGGTCTGCGAACATGCATCGGACCATATACCTGGGGAACTACATGATCTTGGAGTATCCCCGGACACAAGAAAGAGTCATGCTGTCTACGACATTGGTGCCAAGGAAGTTGCCACACACCTATCCAAGGTTCTGAATTGCCCCTTGATTATATCCAACATATCAAGGATCGTTATTGATTGTAATAGAGATCCGTTTTCACCCTCAGCGGTTCCCTTCAAGTCTGAAGTTCATATGATTCCTGGTAATAAAAATATTACTGAAACTGAACATATTCGACGGGTTCATGCCTATTATAACCCGTTTCATAACTTAGTGGATGAATACTTGAACAATAATCTCCAGATCATTTCCTTTATTGCTATTCACAGTTTTACACCAGTATTTTATGGTGTTGATCGCCATGTTGATCTAGGAGTGTTGTTTGATGAAGATGACCGTTTGGCCAATTACTTATTACATAAGTTGTCCATTATTGACACACTAAGGGTTCTACCCAACGAACCATATAAACCTGACCCAAAAGTTGTCCATACAGTCAAAAGACACGCCATGGCAAGAAACATACCTCATCTGATGATAGAAATCAGAAACAGTCTGATCAGAACCGATTCCCACCAAATGAGTATGGGCAATTTGCTGGCCAAAACCATACGAGAATCTGTTGAATTAATCGGCAGGGATATTAATCCCAACAAGCAGGAGTACACCAATGCCCAAAATTTGTAATTGGTCGTATCCAACTGAAATCACTCTTGGTCAGGGTTGTGTCAAAGGATTGACAGAAGCTTGTCATTCAGCAGCAATTAAAAGGCCTCTTGTTGTAACCGACAAGGGGCTTGCTGGCCATGAAATCATTCAAACCTGTCTTGACTTGTTGCAAGAGGGAGGGTTTTCTCCCAAACTATTCACCCAAGTGGACCCCAATCCAAACCAGGATAATCTGGAAGCAGGTATTTCAGATTTTTGGACCCAGGATGCAGATGGAGTTGTTGCTGTGGGTGGGGGCTCAGCTCTTGATTTGGGCAAATTGATTGCGTTCATGGCAAGACAGGACCTTCCCGTCTGGGAGTTTGAGGATTTTGGTGATTTGTGGAAGAAGGCAAACTCGGAAGTCGTTTATCCTATAATAGCAGTGCCAACAACAGCTGGTACAGGCTCAGAGGTTGGACGGGCAGCGGTTTTAACTGATACCAGGACAAAAACTAAAAAGGTAATATTCCATCCCAAAATGTTGCCGGCAAAGGTACTTGCCGACCCAGATTTGACCTATTTTCTCCCCGTTCCCCTGATAGCAGGAACCGGTATGGATGCTTTTGCCCATTGTCTGGAAGCCTATTGTTCTCCTTCCTTTCATCCGATGAGTCAAGGTATTGCCCTTGAAGGATTACGCCTGGTCAAAGAGAATTTACTCAAAGCTTTTGAAGACAAGGAAAATCAAGAAGCACGGGAGAATATGCTCAGTGCTGCCATGATGGGTGCTGTGGCATTTCAAAAGGGACTGGGTGCAATCCATTCGTTATCTCATCCGATAGGGTCTCTCTATGAGAAGCACCATGGTACAACCAATGCTGTTGTCATGCCGTATGTTCTCAAATTCAACCGCCCTGCCATTGAAAGCAGGGTCATTGCCATTACCCACTATCTTGGGATGGCAGGAGGGTTTGATGGGTTTATGGATTATGTCTATTCATTGCGATCCCACCTGGGCATTCCAGACAATTTGACTGATTTTGGTATCTCTAAAGATAATATTGGGTTGATGGCTAAAATGGCTTTAAATGATCCAACTGCAGGAGGGAATCCGGTTCAATTGACCATGGAAAATGTACTTAGGCTTTATGAATCCTGTTATTGAAGAGGTTAATGAACCGCAACACTCTTTATTTGTCTTAATTCCAAGGAGTTGTTGGTAAATCAACAATTGAGAAATTAATCTTCTACCCATAAAGATCCGAGATATCCTTGGCAGCTTTCAGCCTATCAAAAGATGTATATCTTGGGCCTTGTATTGCCATATTTGGGTTTGGTCCTAAGGGGACCTTATGTTTGAGTTTTATTGGCTTCCCTTGGAAAAACACCTTATATTTTCCTTTATCTCCGTATGATTCTATTCTATCAACAGATGCGTAATGCGTAATTGCACTGGTTGGATGAGTTATGTAAGCAGCAATGTACCTGATTTTATCAAGCATTCCTCCTCCTATACGTATAGCAAACCAACAGTTACCCTGAAGAAAAGATTTTTTAAAATTATCCTCACGTGCTGCAACAAGGATTGTGTTCCTACTCTCATTGTGTGAAACGAATTTGTTTTCTTCATTGTCTAAATTGGGTCTTATGGATTTCAGGGCTTCAAACACATGTATGCCTGCAAGAGGAAGAATTTGATAAATTTCGTTAAGAAAGATTTCTGTGTCGGCTCTATCGGCTTCACGTAGTTTTGGTTCTTTAGGAGTTTGATTATTGTTTAAGTTTGAGCGGTTAGTGTTATTGGCTTTCCGAATTAAGGCATATTCCAACCATGTTACGTGTGCCCGATTTAGGCTATCATTCGACGAAACGAATACGATACATGAATCCCAGAACAATTTCTCCTTAAAATGACTGTCAATTCGGTTCTTTATATTATCTGCCTGGCCAATATACACAGTGGGTAATTCGTCGTTATCAATACTCTGATTATTCCCAAATCCATAAAGAATATAAACACCAATTTGATTAAATTCTTCACGATCTTTAACTCTATTCCACTTATCTCTTGGGAATATCAGACCCTTACCTGTCCAGTTCATTTTATCAAAAATACGAAGCCCTTCCGGGTTACCATCGGGAACAAAAATATGCAAAGTAAAAGGGTTTGACATACTTGACTAATACTCAAAAAAGCTAACGGTTCAATGAATGATATGACGCTGAAACCGTTACTTTCACTACTAGCGAAATCAATTTTTCGCTAAACCAGCCTGAAAAATACATGATTGCACTTGTTGAGTTCATGGATTCTGATTCAAAAGAACCTATAGTTCACTATACACAAAAAATATTTAACACACAGCCTGACAATCTGCAAAAGAGCGCGAATTTCTCCTTTAAAGGGTTAAAAGACAATTCCGCAAGCCCGGAATTAACAATGGATTGGTAGATACAGACAATAAGGGCACCTCTTTTTTACAATCATCGGAGAGCCCCTGACTTTCAAAAGTCACTTTTCCAAATTTTCTATCCCTGTGACATCATATAGCTTTTTTGTAAACTCTTGATCAATCAGACCCTTTTACGGGCATTTCGGCCATTCCTTATCGCCCCAAAAACATGCTCAACGCGACACCGTACCTTCGAATAGGAAGGGTTCAACGCCCTCTGACGAGAACTCAAAAGTTGGCCACGCCTGACCTTGTACGTGACCGGGGTGTGAACCCTTTCTTGCGTAAACCAAGAATGCGTTCCCCCGAACGCTACGCACGGACCGCAGACACCGCATGAGCCTTGGGAGGATGAGCATCCAACAGAACCTCAAACACCTGACTATCGTGAACAGGCGCCAGAGACACCTCCCACTTGGTAATCACCTTCGTCGCCCGATCAACCGCAATATGATTTTTATAGCTGAAATGACACACACCATGCGTCTTGAACCAGCGCGCGTCCGTGTCCTTCGGACACAACGTGTGTGGTTGATTGTTCCAGTCGGTGGGAATCCCACCACTCTTGATTATAGCCTTCTCCTCCCGGCTGTTACGCTGACGGGGAACCTAGACAACCGATGACTCCACCAATGTCCCCGTCGGCCAACGATAGCCATGATCCGCCAACGGATCCTTGAACACCCCAACCACCTCGTCAATACGAACCGATTGACTCAACATGTTGCGATACTTCCAAAGCGTTTTCTGGTCCGGGACCTGGTCCTTGCTGCGAAGACTCGCAAATTGCTTGAAGGAGGTGCGATCAAGCAGCATGTCTTGTAACTGCTCATCACTCAAGCCGTTCATGACTCCCAGTCAATCAGTTCCTTCATGCTTTGCAGATTGTTGAATTCCTTCAACGCTTGGCGTTAATGATCTTCTTCCAGCATGTGGCGTCTTTCCTTGTGAAATCTCCCGGGTTTACATCAAAAAGGGAATAATTGAGTGTTGGCTTACATTGAATCACAACACAAATATAAAGGCTAGGATTTGAGGGGTGTTTTATAAAAAAATAGGGATCAATTAATTAATAGAGATGCCCTTCTGGCTAACTTATTCCAGGACACATTACCATCCATCCGTATCACGCAGATAAATAGAGCAATGAATAACTTATAAAGATGCTATAGGAAGTTCTCGCCCGCGTGATCCCGAAATATATCTGCATCACGGATGTATCGTATGACTGTAGAAGGATTGGTATGACGAGTAATCTCCATGATCTTATCTATACGAGCATTGTGAATCGCGGCACTCGTAATAAAACCTGCTCGAAGGGAATGCCCTGAAACATCTTTGGGATCAATTCCTACAGCTCTCGCATATTTCTTTACCAGTCGAGGTATATCGGAATGATGCAGGGGATTCCCCTTTACGATTCCACAACGATTCATTGTCTGAAACAGATACCCATGCTTAATTCCTGAGGCAGAAATCCACTCTTGTAATTTATCAATGGGTTTTATCCTTCTTCCTTCTGGTACTGCGATCCTATGGCTCTTTCCAAACTGATCTGTTTTTGATTTGCGAATTGTGATGAACATTTTTTTCGTATCCCATCGGTCTACGGGGGGAATAATTTCAATATCACTTAACCTCAATCCACATATTTCTGATCTGCGTAAAGCTCCAGCAAATCCTAAAGCAAGTATGGCAGCATCTCTTAGACCGATCAAGGTTTCCCCACAATGTTCCAGCATGATTAAAATTTGGTAGTCTCGTAGGGCTTTGACTCTACGTGGTGGTTCTCCGCGGAAGCGTGCAACCCCCTTAAGAACAGAATTTACCTTTGGTGATCTTGTCGGGGAGACGATCCCTGCTTCGTTGAATTTGTTTGCAATTGCACTTTTGTACAATGTCAATGTGCTTAGTGATAGTGGTTTCCCTTGTTTGATTTTAGAGTTTGCCGAACGTGGTACTAGAGAAAGGAAAAGAAAAAAATCTGCTACATCATCCTGAGATGCACAGAGGGGGTCAATATTATTTGAAACACAGTACTCACTAAAAACCAACCATCCCTTTTCGTAAGCTATACGTGAATTTTCCGACAAGGAAAGTGAGAGTATATCCCCATAAATGGATCTATTATTGATTTTGTTTAGCATAAGTACAATCCTGCGAAATTAAACAAGGCAGATGAACTTACATAGTTAGACCAGTTCTAGTAAGGAATTTTAAAGTTAAAGATATCAAGGTTATCTCTTAAGGCGGTTAATAAAGGCATATTTGGGATGTTCGAAGTTCGGCTGATTTCCTGAAACCTGTTTCAGTTTGATGGAAATATAGGGGTGTCAATCACTGCCTATAATCAAATTAAAGTCAAGAGTTTTCTTCAAGCATAAGACCAACAAAAAATCATCACAACGAACCTTGTAAAGAGGTTAAGGGAATTCATTTCAGGGGAGATAAATTTACCAAAAGGAACCTTTGAGGAATTAACTTTTATATGAGATTGAGTCTAAACTGGGTAAATTCTGTCCAACACATAGCAGTACACATATAGTGCCCCCACAATTGGTAAAGCAAAAGAGAGTACTGTTGTCTTTATTCAGCCCAGAAGTTGGTACATAGGGTTATAACGATTTTGTAAATGTGCAATTCCAATATATTTTTGGTATTGGCAGTGGTGTAGAAGTTATATGATTTTGTAATTCACCCACAAATAAATAGAGAAGGTCACAACCCCCATTCTAAATAGGCATTTACACCACCATTACGAACAATATCCAAATCCTCAGGAGAATTCTTAAGATATCCGGGTTTTGAAAGTACCTTTTGAAGAGCTTCTCGCACAATTTCTACCTGTCCCGGTTTTAAATTACAAGGGTCAAGCTGGAAATATCCAAGTTCCACTTCATGATTTCTTACCATTATGGCAGGTTCAAGTTCGGACAGGGAACGAGCAACAGCAATTGCGTTTGCACCAAAAGTGGCTTCATCAATCTCAATCTGCAATCGCTCAAGTGGATTGCCCGTAGGGTCAGGGACTACCCGAGCCAAGACTCCAGGAAAACCTGAGACCGCATCCAACCAGTGCTCCAAGATCTCTTTTTCCTGTGCACGAATGGTTTCATGATCTTGTTTTTCCCATTCTCCCAAAGCTTCAATAGTACCGAATATACTTTCCTTTCCGATTTTCATTCCTCGTCCAATACCGATGTTTTGAAGATATGCTGCACGAATTAGATCACGCTTACCCGCAACTATTCCAGATGTTGGTCCCCCAAGAAATTTATGGCCAGAGTAAACAACAATGTCAGCTCCAGCCTCAATAAAACCCCGCAAATCGTATTCTGAAGCCGCATCAACAATTACTGGAACACCTGAATCATGGCACAATTGAATAAACCTTTGAAGGGGGCATTGACCATAGTGAACAGTATGATGTGAAACAACAAACAGGCCAGCGGCAGTTGACGATGTCATGCCCCCTTTGATTTGATGATCCATACACAGTGTCGATTGCCCAACCGACTTTACCTTGGCTCCTGTAAGAGTTATAGCCTGTTCTATTGGGGCACCATAACCACAAAGGTGTCCAGCTTGTATTACAATTTCATTACATGGTCCGGGATCAATCGGGAGTGCTTCTACCCGACTTGGGTCAACTCCAGTCATACAAGATGCAATGGAAAGGGATATTCCAGCACTAGCTGATGCAGTAAGAAATCCTGCTTCTGCACCAGTTGCATGCTCAATTGCTATACTTGCCAAAGCCTGAGCTTGATGTATTGACACAAAATTACTCATAGCTTCAGCTGTTGCATTTACGATTGATGTAGAAGCAATAGATGCTCCCAGGTTTGTCATGGTTCCTGAAACATTAATCAAGGGTTTGAGGTTATATTTCTTATGCCATGTAAAGTCTTGTTGAGTCATTTGGTAACCTATCCAAGATACAAGATAAAGAACAAGACCCGGCAGAGTATTATCCACCCTGATTGGGCGTAGAAACATTAAACTAGAAATTAACCCATCGGGCAGAAATCATGGTACCAAAAAATCTCTTCCTTTCAAGTTTAAATTTATTGACACATCGGTTTTACACTCCACGATATAAGAACTATCGGTACAGAACCACATATCCTAGAGAATTAAGATCAAAAGCTCTTTGATCTAGTGGTATGTTTCATACAATTAGTTCCGTTTTTCATTTGCGAAAAGGCCGATCAGGACGTGGTTTGAAGTCAAAATATTAGAAATGTTCTGTATTGATTAATCCACTCGTGAGGTTTTTGTACGATTGGTAAGCAGGCATGGGTACATGAATTTTTTATTGCCAGCAAAATAAATCAATGATATACTTCCCTTATTAAGATATTAATTACTTTATAATGGAGGTATTGATGAAACAGCTAGCCCGTTTTACAAAAAAGGCACTTTTAGTGTCGGTTTTACTTGCTATCCCTTGGTCCCCGGCTTTCACGAAGTCAACAATTACTGTCGCTTTAATCGGTGAGGCTGACACCTTTGATCCGATGATTTCAACAAAAGATATCGTGAGTCAGGTTACACAACACTTTGTTGAAACTTTGTATACATTTGACAGTTCATGGAACGTGGCCCCATTGCTGGCAGTCGATTTGCCCGAAATTTCAAATGGTGGAACTGAATACCGAATAGAAATTCGGGATGGTATCACTTTTCACGATGGCTCGGATATGGACTCAGGTGATGTTGTTGCCTCGTTGAAACGATGGTTGGAGGTTGCACCGCGAGGTCGTGGAATTGCGGATCGTGTTGCCTCAATTGAAGCCACAGGACCGCTGGAAGTCACAATAACAATGAATGCTCCATACTCACCGCTTTTATCGTTGTTAGCATTTTCCAACTCGGCGGCCGTGATTTATCCTGAAGAAATAATTTCAGAGTCCATTGATAACATCATTGGTACAGGACCTTACACTATCGGTGAACATGTACCAGATCAATATTTGCAGCTTGTACGATTTGATGATTATGTAAGTCGTTCTGAGCCTTCCAATGGGCATGCTGGTGCCCGACAGCAAATTCCCGATGAAATCCGTATTATTCCAGTAGCAGATCCAAACACACGAGTTGAGGGGCTGGTTTCAGGTCAATTCGATTTTGCAGATGCCCTACCAGCAGAGTCACTTGAGCGAGTGGCGGATAGTGATGTTGCTGAGCCATTACTGCTTAAACCGTTCGGTTGGCCGATTTGGGCTATCAATCACAAGGCAGGGTTATTGACCGATAAAAATCTGCGGCTTGCACTACAGGCAGCACTTCCAATTGATGATATGCTTTACGCAGCACTAGGAAGTGAAGAGTTCTTTTTGGTTGATGCTTCACTATTTCCTGATGGTTGGGTTTGGAATAATGATGCTGGTGTTGAGTATTACAACCAGAACGATCCAGCTGCAGCACGTTCGCATCTTGAAGCAGCCGGTTATGATGGCACACCCCTTCGGATTTTGACATCTCGCCAGTATGAATTTCATTTCAAGATGGCGGAGGTAGCCAAAGTTGCCCTAGAGGCTTCTGGATTTACTGTTCAGATGGATGTTGTTGATTGGGCAACCCTTGGACAGAGGCGCAATGATCCTGCATTGTGGGACGTCTACATCACGCACTCACCATTCCTACCGGAACCAGCTCTTACCAGCCTCTGGTCCGTTACAGCCCGTACCGGTTGGGGGAACGCAGAGAAAGAGGCGATCCTTGCCCAATTCACGTCCGAGACAGATCTGGCAAAGCGTCAAATGCTTTTTTCTGAATTGCAAAGATTGAACTTTGAAGATGTTGGGTTTATAAAGATTGGTGGATTTAATGCATTGATGGGTCAACGTAAAGGTTTGGAAGGTGTACCAGCTAATCCATGGCCATTCTTCTGGAATGCATC
>JAJEBQ010000027.1 GCA_022822495.1 Paracoccaceae bacterium
AGAAGCGTCCTTGAGACGGCAAGGAAACAGGGGTGGAATGCTCTTGAGACCTTGGGGACGGAAACCAGTGATGTGTTGGCTCGGCTTGAGTCCTCGCTCCCGTTACCTGAGACCTAGCCCAAAATAACCTAGCCCATCAGATAAGTCTTCATTATTCTATACTGAGACTACCTGAGTAGTTACCCAAAATCTTATATTGTTTAACGCTATATTAATTGTAGCAATTGAGGTAATTATCGTAAATTTAGCATCTCAAAAAGAACCAAGAGGTTTTAAGTTATCCTTTCATGAGGATGAGGAATTTGATGTCGTCAGCCCAGCTAAAGAAATGGGGGCCTATGAAGCCTTGTGGTCTGAACAAGGCGCGTCTTTCAAGAGTATAGCAAACAAATTTAGATCAGCACCGGATGCCTTACCATCCCATTTTGTAGATCAAGATAAAGCCGAAGAATACAAGACGAAGGCTTTAGAGTTGATAAGAGCGGCGAATATTGGTAAATTTGGAATCCGCGTTAACGGAACCTTAGATTATCCAAAAAAACTTCGCGTTGCTGAGCACCCTATTGAGTTATTTTATTTCCAAGGTTGCTGGGATCTAGTGATTTCTCCTTCTGTGGCTGTAGTTGGAACTCGCAATCCAACCGAAGAGGGTGTTCGTAGAACACGTAAACTAGTAAAATTTTTAGTTGCAGAAAATTATACAATCGCTTCAGGTCTTGCCAAGGGAGTTGATTCTGTAGCGCACAAAACAGCTATTGATGCAGGTGGGAGAACTTTTGCAGTTATTGGAACTCCCTTAACTGAAAATTATCCAAAAGAGAACAAACGTTTACAAGAAATGTTGAAGAAGGACTATCTGGTAATCAGTCAAGTTCCATTCGTAAGATATTCCAAACAAACTCCAAAATACAATAGGCTATTCTTTCCCGAGAGAAACAAACTAATGTCTGCACTTACAAAAGCAACTATCATTGTTGAAGCTAGCGAAACCTCGGGAACTCTGATACAAGCCAAAGCAGCACTATATCAAAAAAGAAAATTAATGATATTGGATAGTTGTTTCGACAATCCAAACATTACTTGGCCCGAGAAATTTCTTCGACAAGGGGCAATTAGGGTAAAAAATTGTGATGATATTAGGGGAAAACTTATTTGAATTTTCGACCTTCTAAAATTGACGAACAAAGCATCGAAGGAACCTATCTGGCACACAATGATGTGTGTTATTATTTTTTTGAGTATTCGGTCGGAAAAGGATACGGCGATAGTTGCTACAACAAACTTATATTAAATTTCAAAAAAAATCTAAATAAAAAGGTTAACCCCACCGAATGGAAACATAAAACAAATGCTACTAAGAAGGTTGGAAAGTTTACTGCATCCTTGTTTAAAAATAGTTCAACAAAAGATTGAAGTGACCAAATTTATGTACCGGTTCCACCTTCCTACATAAAATCAGACCCTCGTTATGATCGGAGATTGATTCAGGCTTTACAGTACGCTTCAAAATTTGCGAATATTCAACTTCAAATATGTGAATGTATTTCACAAATACAAAGTACTAAACCTTTAGACAAAAGCTTAACTCCTGATGATCGTTTTGCAAATTATAAACTTCATTCAGATTTGGTTCCGAACCATACGAAAAAAGCAATTGTTTTTGATGATGTTTTTACATACGGTAGCCATTTCAAAGCAATAAAACGAAAAATTAATTCTGAGTTTCCTAATATTGAGGTTTTAGGATTGTTTATCGCAAAATCTGTATGGTAAAAGAAGAAACTTGAGACCAAAATTCTTTCTGGGATGTTTAGCAACAATTTCGGAGAGGAATATTGCCTGACAATCATGGATTATTTGATGTAAAAGTCGCTAGGAAAGATGAATTTTATACCAAACTAGTAGACATTGAAAACAAATTAAAACATTACAAATGATCATTTCGAAAACAAAGTTTTCTACTGCAATTGCGATGATCCTACAGTCAGTAGTTTCTGCAAGTAATTTGGTATAAAGATTTTGACATGACAATTAAAGAAGCAAAAATCCTGGTTACTAACTTTTCCATTCCAATAGATAAAGTCGTTCTGGCATTTATCATTCTATTTCTCGGTGTCACAATAGTTGATTCTGACCAGGTTATCGAAAGTATCCACTTCATATTTGGTTCACTTGGATTTATCTTTCCTTTCCTGGTGTTGTCCATTGTCGTAGCAGCAGGCGCAAAAGCAACAGGACTAGACCAGCAAATTGCCACAGTCTTTGCCGGTCATACAAGAAAAATGATAGTCGCTGCAGCCATATTCGGAGGGCTTTCACCCTTTTGTTCCTGTACCGTAATTCCACTAATTGCTGGTTTGTTGCAGGCCGGTGTACCGCTGGCGCCAGTTATGGCCTTTTGGATTTCTTCTCCTTTAATGGATCCTGAAATGTTTGTCCTGTTGTCAGCAGTTCTTGGTGTCGAGTTTTCAGTGGTGAAAACTGTTGCTGCCATTGTACTCGGTTTGGGTGCAGGTTTTGCAACAAATACCCTGGTTCAACGAGGATTGTTTATCAATCCTCTACGCGAGGATGCAATCGCTGGTTTTACCGGTTGTTGCAATTCAAAGGTAAACAACAAAAAAATTGTATGGGCCTTTTGGAGGGATGATGTCAGGAGAACTTCTTTCGTTTCAGAATCACGTACGACTGGTTGGTTCCTGTTCAAATGGTTAACTCTGGCATTTCTTATTGAAAGCCTCATGGTTGCTTATATCCCACCAGAATTTGTGGGTAATTATCTAGGCGCCAACAACGAATGGTGGTTGATTCCAACAGCAGCAATGGTTGGGGTTCCGGCCTACTTGAATGGTTATGCAGCAATACCAATGGTTGGTGGGCTAGTTGATATGGGTATGTCATTGCCCGGAGCTTTGACCTTCATGGTTGCTGGAGGTGTCAGCAGCCTCCCGGCATCGCTAGCTGTCTTTGCACTTGTGAAACGCAACCTTTTCATCTGGTATCTGATTTTGGGTTTTGTTGGTTCAATTTTTACCGGGTTCGGTTACTTGATATATTTGCAGTTGTTCGGTTAAATTCTTGGCCCTTGCCTAAGGTAGAATTGATACTGGCTTAGGCATTATCTGAGCCCATCTTCACCTTTGATATCCTTGGTTTCAAGCCCTCCTACTCTTGGCAGAGGACGACCACTATCAGTAACAGCTACTGCAACCATAATCTCATTACCTTTGGGTGCATCGCTGAGTCTAACTTCCATTCCATCAAAATGTGACCTGACATAGGCTGCATCCTTATGCCCAAGAGGTATATCCAAGGTTTGTCCCATGCCACCTACTTTTTTGGTGGATGGTACCAAGGCGGCCCCTTGTGCAACTTCTTTACGCAAGGGCGCACCTAGTTTTGGATGTAGAATGGCAGCTGCATGCTCAAGTTCTCCAAGTTCTCCGACCATGGCTGATTTACCGTAGCTTTCAGCTGCCTCAGGATTTATCCCAAGGGCTTTAACACATCTTGCCCCAAGGAAACCGCCTAAATATTCACCTATCGCCATTAATTCTGAAAGGTCTTCTTTATATAGCCCAGCATAGGGGTTCAAAATAACAGCCACAGCGGCTGCTTTTCTGGTTGGAGGAGATATCTCTTTACTGATTTCCGAATGTGTTTCCTCAACGATGACTGTAATTTTTCTGATTTCAGGTTTCATAAGAGTTCCCCATGCAATGGTTGGCTTGATAGTATTTTCAGGGGTTTGCCGACAATCCTATACGAATTCTGCAAAAACAAAATCGCGGATATAATTTTTTTCTCTTGGCATAGTTTTTCTGCAAAGTGATTACCCCTAGCCAAAGCTAGTCTGACTTCATCTGGTGTCAAATGACCGCACGAAACAACAATTTCCTTACCCTCCAGATCAGAATCATCGACAATTTCTTCGGCTTGTTTTCTTGCAATAGCAGGATGCCCAGGAATATCAACATGATTTGCAATAAGGGTTGCTGCCACATCGGCATCACTGGCATTTTTTGCAAGCACAGTCACTGAATCTGCAATGCCCAATGTTAAACTCCTTCCTCCTCTACCACTTGTGGCAACTCCATGCAGCCCACTTTCCTCTGATAATTCTATCTGCCCCAATTTGGTATGTTTCAGGCTACTTATATCCAGGGTAAATTTTTGTCCTTTCCCCAGGAATATACTGATATCGCCACCATTATTGACATAGGCTCTATTAAGGTTACTCTGTTTAAGGATACACTGGAGCATTTCATCGGCCACAGCGCCGGCAACAGAAGCCATGGATGTTACAAATAATGCACCAGAATAATACATTGCCGCTTCATACATTCTTTTTGCAATGTTACCCCTTGGTGGTTTACCGGTATTGTTTATGGGCGCTTTCAAACAGGAAAGTTCTGAAACCAATTCTTCAAGAACACTTTCAAACCTATGGGTGGCCAATTGGTAGGCTTTGGAAACATCGTTCTTACTCTTCCCTTCAGCCCAAATAATCAGATCAATGGGGCCATGATTAAGATGAAGTCTGTTGCCTTCAAGCAGAGCAGCTGTCATTGGCATTGCAAAATCGCAGTCCTTAAATGGTGGTGGGCATTGATCTCAAATCAACCTGATATCAGAATTCATGACGCTCTCGATCGGCTGAACATAATCCACATGACCTCCAAGGTCTTTGAAATCCTGATAACTCAGTGTGAATTCTATCGGAGCCACTAAGGCCGGGGTTGGGACATAACCAAAAGAATTATCTGGCATCTCGGATACATCCACCATAAAGGTGATACCACCCCCAGGCCAAATATAGGCTTTTACCCCTCCGCAGGTTACATTTGTCAGGGAGGACTTGACCGAGCGTGTTAAATGTACTGGATTTTCTGTAACTCCTGCCCTCAGAGACCCACCTGCTCCACCGATGAATAATACCGAACAGACAGATGGTTCACAATTTTCAGCGATCCTGTCAGTGGTTAATTTTAGTTCTTCAGGCATGGTGGCTTCACATGGCTCAAGGGTATTGTCCAGCTCAAAATAAGCCCATTGTTCACCAGTTGTTGAAACCATAAGTAGCCTCAATCCTTCCCAGGCGATTTTGGGATCAATCCGTTTGATAACACTTCGTGGTTCCGTAATATCGGTACCACCCCACCCCGTCCCCGGTTGTGCAACCTTGAAATACCGTCCCGGAGTTGACCTCCGACCGGCAACTCGTATACCAGAAGGATTCATGTTAAGTTGCTTACCTGCTTCATGTTCTGTCAGGACGCCCGTTATGTGATCGTCTACAACGATGACTTCATCAACATGAGGATGCCATTGCTTGGCAAACATGCCTATTGCTGCCGAACCACACCCAACCCTCATAAGGTTCTCTGGTTTACCATTAATCACGGGTGGTTGACCGGCTTGGATGATTAAATTGGCTCCATTTTCAATTGATATCTCAACCGGTTCTTGATTACAAAGTCGCAAAAGACTGTCACAGGTGATTCTTCCCTCGGGTTTTGTTCCACCCGTCAGATGCTCAACGCCGCCAAGAGAGAGCATTTTGGAACCATATTCACTGGTGGTTACGTGTCCGATGGGTTCTGACTTGACAAAAATTGTCGCCTGTTCGGCACCTATATACCGATCGGTGTCTATTTTGACTTTAGCTCCACAATAACTGAAAATTCCCTCGGTAACAACGGTTACCATATCAACGCCATCAACCTGCTGGCTGACGATAAAAGGTGCAGGTTTGTAATCTGGATAGGTTGTTCCTGCTCCAATAGCCGTTACAAATGGACGTTTTGATTGGATAAGGTCACCATCCCATTCATTACCTCCATCCTCCTGTAGGAAAGGAACTGTTCTTCCACTTTTCTCCTGAATATTATCAACTATGGTCAAGGGGTCTAACCTGACCAACTTGCCATCATGATTGGCATATCTGTCACATGCACCTGCACGACCCTCGCTGATATAGCACATAACCGGACAGGCATCACATCTAATTTTTTCACCCTCTGGTTTAATTTCCCTAGTCATGATTTTGCTTCCTCAAGGGCCTTAAGAACTCGATCGGGTGTAGCTGGTATATTTTTGATTTGAACTCCAGTTGCGTTATAAAGGCCATTGAGTATGGCTGGCGGAGTCGGAATCAACACATGTTCGCCCAAGCCTTTGGCACCATAGGGTCCTTCGGGATCAGGAACCTCGACAATGATCGTTTTGATCTCAGGTATATCACCAATAGTCGGAATGAGATAATCATGAAGATTATCTGTTTTACCTGGTAGAAATTCCTCCATGAGAGCCATACCCAAACCCTGCACGACACCGCCATGAACCTGTCCCTCCACCAACATGGGATTAATGGCCTTGCCAACATCATGTGCGGCAATTACCTTGATGACCCGTACCTTTCCTAATTTTTTGTCAACTTCTACCACAGCCATTTGGGCTGTATATCCATATTGTGCGTAGGGTTGTCCCTGCCCGTTGGAATCGAGAGAAACCGTTGGAGGATCGTAAGTTTCCATAGCTTTATAGACAAATCCATCCTTATCTTGGGGTAAAGTTGCAAGATCCAAACTTGGTTCATTGGGTTCGTTTATTGTATGAACGACCGATCCGTCTATGGTAAGATGTGAATCTTCTGAAACATTGAGTTGGCGGGTAATTTTTTTCTTTAATGCCAAGCCACAAAGCATCGCCGCATTGCCCGAGACAAAAGTTTGTCTTGAACCAGAAGTTTTTCCGGCATCAGGAGTTATATCTGTATCAGCATATAGCAGTTTGAAAGAAACATTCGTTACACCAAGGGCCTCACCAAATATTTGTGGTATTACCGTGTTGGATCCTTGGCCTATGTCAACAGCACCTTGATTCAGATAAACTGTACCATCAGCTTTAATTCCAGCTTTGATGGTTGAGGGATTCGAAAGAGCTGTATTACCACAGCCATACCATCCAGAAGCGACACCAACACCTCGAACCACATGATTATCTTTTTGAGTTTCATTAAGTTCCTTTGCTTTATTTTTCTCCTTAACCCAAAAGGGGCGTAATTGTTCCAAGCAAGGCTTTATACCCACACCGCTTGCGAAGATCTGGCCGCAACCATTGGGCACCCCATTAACAAGAGCATTCTTGATTCGAAATTCCAAGGGGTCCAATCCCATTTCCATGGCGATCTTGTCCATTAATACCTCTAGAGCGACTGTAGCCTGTGGAACGCCAAATCCTCTGAAGGCACCGGAGGGGGTTGAGTTGGTAATAATTGCCTTTGTCTCAGCCTGATAATTTGGAACAAAATAAGGACCTGTTGCATGTATTGGTACACGACTGACCACAGCAGGACCCCATGAGGAATAAGCCCCTGTATTAAACTTGCCTCTAAAGTGTATACCCTGAATTAAACCCTCACCATCTATACCTACCTTGATATTGATTTTGGCAGGATGTCGTTTAGTTGTGGACAGGAATGATTCCTGTCTGCTGTAGGCAATTCTTGCTGCTTGACCGGTTTTTAGTGACGCGAGTGCCAAGTAAGGTTGGACTGACAAATCAAGTTTGGAACCAAATCCACCCCCTACTCCCGTTGGGATAACCCTGATTTTGGTGCGATCCAAATTCAGAACTTTTTCAAGTCCTTCAAGATCCATATATGTTGATTGGGTACAGGCATGTACGACTACCTGATCACCATCCATGTAGGAATATCCTGCTTCAGGTTCGATATAGGCATGCTCTACAAAAGAGGTTGTAAATTCGTCTTCTCCTACAAAAACCGAGTTTTTCAAACCAAATTTATAATCCCCCCGCTTAACAATACCGTTGCATAGGACATTGTCGGGCTTTCCTGGTAAAATCTGATGAACTCCCTCCTGCTCAGCATTCTCCATATCCAAAACAGGTTGTAATTCCTCCCATGAAACTGGGAAATCTTTGACTGAAAAATTGTTAAAGAATTCGGGATAGCCAACCACTGCAGCTACGGCTTCTCCTTTAAACCTCGTCTCTTGTTCAGCAAAAACTGGTTGATCTATAAATCCCGGGAATATACCAAACTTATTGACACCTGGTATATCTTCATGGGTCAAAATTGTCTCTATATCCGAATTTTTTGTGACAAACTCTTCCAAGTCACCAAAATGGAATTTAGCACGGTGATAGGGGGAACGAATCACTTTTATGACAAGCGCATAAGGTGGAGCAACATCATCGCCATATTGTAAGCGACCAGAAATCTTCTCTTCCCCATCCAAATGCCTTGCCCGTACTCCCAAGGACGGAAAACCACTGACTCCTCCATGGTCTGTATTGTCTACATTCATCACCCCATCAATAATTTTAAGATAGCCCGTACATCGGCAAAGCACACCTCCCAGGTAATCCTTCACCATTTCTTCGGTTGGTTTCTTCTCTGTTTGCAACAACTTGTAAGCTGATACGATCATTCCTGGCGTACAAATCCCACACTGGGCAGAACCATGTTTTTGGAATGAGTGTGAAAGTTTTTGACCCAATTCAGTATCACTGACAATACCTTGGGCCGTTAAAATGGATTGGCCTTCAACTTGTTGCGTAGGAGTTAAACAGGAACAAACGATTTCACCATCAACAAGAACTGAACAAGCCCCACAATCACCGGCATTGCATCCGATTTTAATATCTCTTATGAGTAATCTTTCCCTAAGGCTTTCAGAAAGCCTTTCGGTAGGTTGAACGTTGGTTACAAAAACTTCCTTGTTGTTGAGAGTAAAACCGATATCCTCCCCTGAATAGAAATGATCCTGTTCGCTCATTTTTTGACCCCGGTTAAACTAATGGCGTCTCTTATGGCATTTTGGCATAACTCAAGTACAGCTGCTTGACGATATTCCGCAGTACCTCTTACATCCGATATCGGTGATAAAACTGAGAAATCGGCTAGATCTAAGGGTATATGTTCAAGCAATTCGGATACGTTCAGATCTGTAAATTTTTCTTCGAGAGAGGCCAATCGCCTGGCAACCGGTGAGCAGGAACCCACAGCGATATTCAGGAATTTGATGACACCTCGTGAATTTGTGGCAAGAGTTACAGCTACCATGGCAATGGAAATAACAAGATATTTTCGACTTCCCAATTTTTGAAAGGAACTTACTGTATTGTTTCTCGGTTCTGGAATCCATACGGCCGTTACCAATTCGTTTGCTTCAAGATCAACCTTACCTGGTCCCAATACAAAATCCTCCAAATTCAACAATCGCTTGTTATTCTCTGATTGAATTTCCACCATGGCATTAAGGGTCAATAATGGCGGCATACCATCGGCAGCGGGGGATGCATTGCAAATATTACCGGCGATGGTACCTGTATTTTGAATCTGTATTGAACCAACTTCTCTGGCAGCTGCCTTTAACCCGTCAAAAGCTGGTGGAAAGGGATATTGAATTATTTCGGACCAGGTTGTTGATCCCCCAATTCTCCAGCCGGGGGTTGTTTTGGTGATGCCAACCATCTCACGGACTTTGCTGACGTTGACAATTCTGTTTGGGACTTTACCCATCGCCAACCTTGGAAAAAAATCTGTGCAACCCGCAATTATCTTGGCGGGGGCAACCATTGATGCCAAGGCAGATGACAAATTGTCTGGAATTAAATGGACCAATGCGAACTCCTTTTTTTGCAAAATTTATACAAAAAAATTCCATAAGGTATACATTCAACAATGATTTTTTGTGCTTAAATCGAATTTGTTATAATGCTGCATTGCAGAATTATTTAAATTTCGATTATTATTGTGGATATGGATATCATGACACATCGCGACAATCCATGGATAATAAGGACTTACTCTGGCCACTCTTCTGCCAAGGAATCAAACAAACTCTACAAGGATAATTTGACCAAGGGGCAAACGGGGTTATCCATTGCCTTTGATCTACCTACTCAAACCGGCTACGACAGTGATCACATTCTATCACGGGGTGAAGTCGGTAAAGTCGGTGTACCCATATGCCATCTGGGCGATATGCGCACCCTTTTCGATGGTATCCCCTTGGGTAAAATGAACACATCCATGACCATTAATGCTACCGCTCCGTGGTTATTGGCACTTTATATTGCTTTGGCCAAAGAACAGGATACTGATCCTTCAATCTTGCGAGGTACAGTCCAAAACGATTTGGTCAAGGAATATCTAAGTCGAGGAACATTCATATTTCCACCCGAAGAATCGTTAAAACTGATGGGCGATGTCGCCACCTATTGCTTTACAAATATTCCAAAATGGAACCCCATGAATGTTTGCTCATATCATCTGC
Organism: Paracoccaceae bacterium; assembly: GCA_022822495.1. GTDB lineage: Bacteria > Pseudomonadota > Alphaproteobacteria > Rhodobacterales > Rhodobacteraceae > MPNP01. Next base: position 10,308 of record JAJEBQ010000027.1, read on the forward strand.
AGGAAGCTGGGGCAACACCTGTACAGGAGCTGGCGTATGCCTTGGCCACAGCTATTGCAGCACTTGATGAAATACGACCCCAAGTTGCAAATGAGGATTTTCCACGGATTGTAGGTCGAATATCGTTTTTTTTAAATGCCGGAATAAAGTTTGTCACAGAGACCTGTAAAATTAGAGCTTTCGTAGAACTGTGGGATGATATTTGCCTGAACAGATACAAGGTTGAGCAGCCAAAATACAGGCGTTTCAGATATGGGGTGCAGGTCAATAGTTTGGGACTTACGGAACAACAGCCAGAAAATAATGTTTACCGAATTTTACTGGAGCTTCTTGCCGTAACCCTTTCCAAAAACGCAAGAGCGCGAGCCATACAACTTCCGGCTTGGAATGAAGCTTTAGGATTGCCTCGTCCCTGGGATCAACAATGGTCTTTGAGGATGCAACAAATCCTGGCTTATGAAACAGATTTGTTGGAATTTGATGACCTGTTTGAGGGAAATCCCGAAATAGAAAAGAAAGTTGAAGAGATTAAAGCGAATGCCCTGACAGAATTGAAACAGATTTTGACAATGGGTGGTGCGGTCAAATCCATCGAATATATGAAGCGCCGACTGGTGGAAAGTAATGCTGAAAGGGTAAGAAAGATAGAATCAGGGGAAACTATCCTCGTTGGGGTAAACAAATTCGTCGAAAGTGAAACCTCCCCCTTGGTTGATGGTGATGAAGTCTTTCTTACACCCAAGAAAACAGCTGAGGATGTTCAAATTACATCCTTGCTTGAGTGGCGTAGTTCCCGCGATGGTCATGCTGTGTCAAAGGCATTGCAAGACTTGGCTCATTCAGCAAGGATTGGTGAAAACATAATGCCTGTGTCAATAAAGGCTGCCCAAGTTGGGGTTACCACTGGAGAATGGGCCCAAACACTCCGAGAGATATATGGCAACTACCGAGGCCCACTTGGGATATCCAGTGCCCCATCAAACAGAACAGAAGGCCTGGAGGAACTCCGAAGTGAGGTTGATCGGGTTTCAGAGGACCTTGGCACCAGAATAAAAATACTTATCGGCAAACCCGGTCTTGATGGACATTCTAATGGAGCCGAACAAATTGCCTTTAGGGCAAGAGACATAGGTATGAAAATTGTCTATACGGGTATCAGATACACAGTTGATGAAATCGTGGAATCTGCCCTAGAGGAGAATGTCCACTTAATCGGCCTATCCATTTTGTCAGGTTCGCATTTGTCCCTTGTTATAGAGATGATAGAAAAACTTAAAGAAAGAGGTGGAGGCAATATCCCCATAATTTTGGGTGGAATTATTCCAGATGAAGATAGGGTAAAATTAAAAGAAAGAGGTTTGGCAGCAATCTACACCCCAAAAGATTATGAAATAAATACCATTATGAAAGACATTATCGCTATAGTTCATCAAAGGATAGACAATAAAATTCTGACTTCTTGAGATTCTGATGGTGCTTAAATTTGACAATTATTGGCTTTTGAAATTCAAGATCAAAAGTAACTATTCAGCACCCCTTTTATGAAGTTGTCTTTTAGGCAGGAATGCCTCCCGATGCAATGGCCTTATCAATGCCAATGGCTCACATGGTGATGGTCGTTCGTTACCGGCTTGCGATTGCCTAGCCATTCGAAAGGGTTTTTCCAGGTGCCTGAACGGGGATATCCATCACAAGCGTTTCGACAAGATCCTCCGGTGAAGCACGAAGCGTTTCCAGAATGTTCCAGTTCTGCTTGCGGGCGGTCGCAAGAACCGTCCTGATGATGGTACGGCTGATGGCTCCCGGCCTGCTGTGGAAACTCCCCGATATCTTCTGCTGGACCTTTTCCATCCGAACCGCCAATGCGGCCATGTTGTTCGTGGCCGGAACCTGCGGGTTGCGGATGAACAGGAGGGCGGAATCACGATGTTCCCTCAGGCGCAGCAGCAGATTGTATCCCTTGCGCCGCTTCGTCCCTCCCCGCCGGCCATTCGATGGCAACGGCGACAATGATTCGTGGTACCGGAAACCCCTCTGCGACAATCCGGTCATAGCTGTCCGCGATCGCCCTCATGGTGGCAGGAGACAAGGGACGGCCCCGGGCAAGGTTGCGTTCGTGAACCGCTCCGCTCAACAGTTCGGCAAGTTTCCGGGCCCACTTCTCCAGGCCACATTGAAACAGACCTTCCAATTCCCTCAGGATATGGGCAAAGCAAAGGCCGTGACCCGCAACGTTCAGCATCGCAAAGGAGGACTTCCAGCAAGCATGGACGACAAGGACCCGGGCCTGAACGACACCTGTCCTGATCGTGTCCACGATACCACCGTAGGCGATGGCCCGCCGGGAAACCATGTTCACAACCGTTCCTGTCAACACCTTCACACCGAAAAGATCCCCGAAGATCTCGACCAGACGCTTCACCGGAATGAGTTGATGGGGAGTGATGTCAAGAACCAATCCCGTCAGATTGGGACCAGACAGCACCTCAAGACGGCGTTCCAATTCGGATATCAACTCCGTCTGCCTCGCTATGGTTTACTTCAATTCCGTGCAGGTGTTCTCCAATTCCCGTATCCTTCCATCCCTGACAGCAAGGGCTTCAACCAAAGCCTGCACATCCGTCGTATGGAAAAAAGGAAAACGTAACGTCATCGGACTGTATCAAAAACCACTGCTGCCAAATTGTTTGCCTCAAGGGCATGTGGTGGATTTGCGGACTTTGCCGTCGTTGTCATGGCCAACGAATGGGCTTGACTTTTAGAATGTCAACGGGAACAATCCAATCCTTCAGAGTATTGAAAATATTTGGTACCTGAATAGCGACCTTTTCTCATAATATTGAATCTCCTTTTTTCAAGCACGGCACAGTCATAAAACGAATTTTCTTGCCTCGGGAAGACCAAACAACTGTCCAATATCTGTTTGTTATTTCACCTATCGTCAAAATACATTTTTCTCTGTCTTTAGTGGTCAAATAGTCCACACGAGAATGATCACACCAAATCTATTGAGCCTAAAACGGGATATAAATTAAGATCACCAAACTAGAAATAAACGTCTTGCTAATACCATTTCAACCAAATAATAACCTATAGGCCAATCCAAATACATAGAATTTTTATACGAAGAGGAACAAAACTGATTACGTCTGATTAAGGTCAGATATGTGATTGTTCTAGGGTTAAAAAACTTAGCCGCTGGTTGGTTCAGCGCTATGAGTTTTTATTTAGGTAAACTGGTATAATCCTCTTCAAACTGATTTAGAAGAGATTTGAACAAGTTATCGCAATGCCGGCATCTTTTACGTACTTCATCGGGATTAATTAATTTCAGCAAATCCGAGGCGTGTTTGATCTTGTGGTACCTGCCTTTTTGGGTTTTTGATGTTGCCTTATCAAGGAAATTAGAAATATCAGATTTTGAGACTTCTTCTAGTTCAGCTGGTAAATTAATGGGATTGAATCGATTACCATAATATTTTTGCATCGCATTTTGATCGGAAACAATCCATGCCTCCATTGTTTGAACCATCAAATGGACATTGTTTTTATTATTTTCCGAAAATGACCAATGATCATTTTGTGCTAGATGTTTATGGGGGTGTTTGACTTCGACTTTTTCTTCTGAATCAACCAAGAGAACGGCAACACGATATTTCTTAAACTCATTGAAGTTATTAAATTTTTTATAAGCATCATTACGACTACCACAAGCAACAAGTTTAAAGTACCATCGATTATCTTTACAACTATCCCGAATCTCACTCAGGAAATCAGACATTCCAAGACGTAGTTTCTGTTTTGTTCCAGATTTATCTCCACCACCTTCAAGGTATATGACAATTCCCGTCACGGATTGGCTCCAAGTTCCCCCATCAGCCATAAATCGCCCAACGTATATTTGCTAAGCCAATCCTTAAGACCATCATTTTCCAGTCGACGCACTATTGTACTTGATCCCAAGCGTTCGCAGGTAACAACTGATTCCGGTTGATCATCCATTGCTGATACAAGTGTTGCTGAATGTGTTGTAACGATTAGTTGCATTCGTTCGGATGCCTCAATAAGAAGTTCACCAATCAGTGGTATCGCATCAGGATGCATACCAAGTTCAGGTTCTTCAATGCAAACAAGTGATGGAGGTTTTGGAGCCAACAAAATGGCAATCAATGCAATAAACCTTAAGGTGCCATCCGATAGCCTCGTTGCAGGAATAGGAGAAGTAAGGCTAGATTCATGCAGGTAGAATTGTACTCCACCTCCTGATATGTGGGTGGACATTCTCTCAAATCCAGGTAGGAAGCGTTTCAGCAATTTATTGAAACGCGAATAATCTGAACTCTTCATTTCCAATTGACTAAGGACTAATGCCAGATTCTTATAATCTGGCAATAAACTGTCTCCACTAAGATCAACAGGTTGAGGACTGCGCAGTGGTGCAAATCTGCCAATGGTCCAATCGCTGTAAATCTTTATTTCACCAAAAGATTTTCCGAACCAAGTCACTTCTGGATAAAGTTCAGGATCTTTTCGTTGTTGCAAAACTGATTGGTCAGGCAATAAGTCTTCCCGCTTCAAAGATCTGGAATCAGTTCCAACACGATTGAGAACAGGTCTTCCATGCAGATAACGGTAATAAAAATATGGATCTATTTCTCCTGAATTCGGATTTGTCTCTTCGATTGCTTCGTCCAAAACCTCAACTCTAGCGCCTGATGCTGTAAATTCTAAACGATATCGTAAAAAATGGTTCTTTTGTTTATTGTATTCCGTTATTAAGTCAATCTTGGCCTTTTTGTCCGAAGTCTTGTCTTTCCACAACCACTCATACACACCACCACCATCTCGAATTGCCGAAGCAAAATCATAAGGCGTAGACTGTAATAACCTAAATACTTCAATAATATTGGATTTGCCAGATCCATTTGGACCGATTAATACATTTAAGGGGTGTAATTCGATTTCCTCCATGTCACTGGGAAACGACAATAATCCTTGTACTGTAAGTTTTTTTATAAAACTCATCTCAAAATTTTCGTATTCCTAATTTTACAAATCAATAAAGGCATTTCACCTTCAACTATACATTTGAACTACATTAATCCAACTTAAAAGGAAAAAGTCCCATATGATTTAGGGTATATTTGTCACATTTTGTTACTTGATTTTTTAAAATCTTGATTGGTAGCAGAAAATGGTAGGGTTATCATCATTATATTTAATAGTAATCTTTTTAGACATCATTTCCGTGGTTTTGTGTTTAATTTTAGTTCTTAGAGCGACGTTAATTGATGTATGAATCTTTTCCAAATCTGGACTTAAGCTGTTTCAACATCTATCGCATTAAAAGTCATCATGGATAAACATCCTTTATGTTAACAGCACCGTCCTACGATCAAAACACTAATGGTGCTCTGTCAAAATCATTGATATCGCTGCTGCACTGAGTTGCGTTAGTATATTCAAGTATGTAATCCCCAAAACAATCCACCTTCACTCTGCAGTCCCTGAAAATAAAAAACGGTGATTTTCCGAGGTATTCAGATACCTCGAAGGTCGATGAGGTGAGGTAAATCGAAAATGAGGGAGAGGTAAATCGGATTATGGGTGGTTTTCAAGCCAATTCTGATCAGTTCACGATAAGACGTAGAATTGCTATGCCGCCAACGACTAGGCCGACCATGGTTAGAATAAGTCTTATCTCCCGTTTGGCGGCATCAGCCTGTATTTCCTTCAGGGTTCATTTATATCTGTTTTCATGATCTCATAATCCTTCTTCAGAAGTTCTATTCGCTGTTCAAGTTCTCAATTGTCAGGTTCTTCATTCATAATAAAATAAGGGAATTATATACAAAGGTGCCATAATCTTTTCATAAATTTATACTCCACCAGAACACGGAAGCCCCAGTTTTACAACCCTTCCCCACAACGACGGATTAACTCAGCCTTTTCAGGTCAATCCGTGTTATCGTTATCTTAATCCAAAGACCGAAGGCTTTCAGTTGTAGGTAGTAGATCACGATTGATCCTCCTATCTGTTGTGAAAACACATTGTTGGCACGTACTTGAGGTTGAGAACGAGTTAATGGGGGTTATGGAACTTATTGTATATAATTCCCAAAAATTAATATAGTGTCTGATCTACTTCCACTCAGGCTTTTGCTCATTCAATATCTTCAGTCGTTATATTTTTGATTTCATCAAGAGAGACAGTATCTTCGTCATTATCCAGAATATCATCTACATCATCTTCAATTTCGTTATTATCATCCTTCAATGATTTTTCGTCACTGTCAAGAGCAAGTTCGATCTCTTCATGGTCACTTTCATTAGAACTGGAATTTTGATTTTCCTTGAAATAAACCTCCAAATGGTCACCGCACGATGGACAAATGACCGGATATCTTTGAAGGTCATAAAACTTAGCCCCACAGCTTTCACAACGATGCTTTGAACCCCATACTTCCTTTGGCATTTTATTTTTCCTTAATATAAAAAAAGTGAGCGTCGTAGAAATAAGGCAACTATTCTTAATTACTAGGCATGAATTGGCCCATCTCCACAAGCAAGAGCCGCTTCCTTGACAGCTTCCGAATAGGTCGGGTGGCCATGGCAGGTCAAGGCAATATCCTCAGCCGAAGCTCCAAACTCCAGTGCGAGACACACTTCCTGAATCAAATCGGAGGCCGCAGGTCCAATGATATGACATCCCAATAGCTTGTCATTTTCCTTATCGGCAAGCATTTTTACAAAACCACTGGCCTGGAAAATTGATTTGGCTCGAGCATTCCCCTGGAATGGAAATTTGCCCACCTTGTACGCAACGCCCTCCTCCTTGAGCTGCTCTTCGGTTTTTCCGACAGCAGCCACCTCAGGTTGGGTATAGATGATTGCAGGAATAACATCATGATTGACATAACCCTTGCCACCAGCAATTTCTTCTGCAACAGCCACACCTTCATCTTCAGCCTTATGAGCCAGCATCAGGCCAGGAGTTACATCTCCTATTGCATATATTCCTTCGACTTTTGTCTGTAAATCTGGACCGACCTCTATTTGGCCCACTTTGTTTAAATCAATGCCAACATTTTCCAAACCCAAGCCTTCGGTATATGGCCTTCGACCGGTGGAAAGAAGAACTATATCTGTCTGGATCGATTCTTTCTTGTCACTTTTTCTTATCTCATAGTTAACCTTATTCCCCTTGTCATCTTTACTGACAGAAGTGACTTCAACTCCTAATTTGAATGACAAACCTTGCCTTTTTAGAATTCTTTGGAGTGTTTTAGAAACTTCCAAATCCATACCGGGAGTAATTCCATCCAAATATTCAAGTACGGTGACCTTGGTCCCAAGCCATGCGAAAACAGAGCCCAGTTCTAGTCCAATCACTCCAGCCCCGATAATGACCATATTCTCGGGTATCTTGGCCAATTCCAGAGCCCCTGTTGAAGTGACAACGGTTTGTTCATCAATTTCGACACTACCAAGGGTACTGGATTCTGACCCTGTAGCAATGACGATGTTTTTGGTCTGGTAGGTTTGATCACCCACCTGCACTTTACCCGGTTCAAGTATTTGTCCCTTGCCCTTGATCCAGTCAACCCGGTTCTTTTTAAAGAGAAACTCTATCCCACCCGTATTGGCATCAATCGTCGATTGCTTGTAAGCAAGCATCTTTTCCCAATCAATTGAGGGAGATTCTGCCACGATTCCAACCCTGGCAAAATTTTGGGTTGCTTCGTGATAAAGATGTGATGCGTGCAATAGAGCCTTGGAAGGAATACATCCTACATTAAGGCAAGTGCCACCAAGTGTTTCCCTGCTTTCCACACAAGCGACCGAAAGGCCGAGTTGGCCAGCACGGATGGCACAGACATATCCGCCTGGACCACCTCCAATAACAATCAAATCGTAAACAGCCAATGTGTCCCCTTCCTGCAACTCATGTGTCTATTTGTTAGTGAATCATACTCCGAAAGCCGGTTATGGACTTCAAAGGTGATAGGAATCTCTTAAATTTCAAGCAACATCCGTCGGGGATCTTCAAGTGCTTCCTTGACCCTGACCAGAAAAGTTACCGCTCCCTTGCCATCGACTATTCGATGATCGTACGACAGCGCCAAATACATCATCGGCCTGATTACTATATTCCCTTCAACCACGATGGGTCTTTCCTGAATTTTATGCATTCCCAGAATACCCGACTGTGGCGGATTTATGATGGGTGATGACATCAGCGATCCATAAATACCTCCATTTGATATGGAGAAGGTACCACCATGCATGTCCTCCAGGGTCAGTTTCCCTTCTCTTGCCTTTTTACCATAGCTCGCAATGGTAAGTTCAATTTCGGCGAAATTCATGTCCTGGGTGTTTTTAATGACTGGGACAACCAGACCCGTGGGGGTTCCAACAGCAATCCCCATGTTAACATATTTACGAAAAATTATATCCGTTCCGTCGATCTCACCATTGACTTCGGGTACTTCCAGAAGGGCATTGGAGCAGGCCTTTACGAAGAAGGACATAAAACCAAGTTTGATACCATACTTCTGACTGAAATTTTCCTTGTACTCCTGTCGAAGTTTCATGATTTCAGTCATGTCAACTTCGTTGTAGGTTGTTAAAATAGCTGCCGTGTTCTGGGCTGACTTGAGCCGGCTGGCAATGGTTTGCCGGAGGCGGGACATGGGTATGCGCTCTTCAATCTGACCTTCCTGCTTTGAGGCCTCCTGCTGGCTTTTCATGGCCGCAACATCAGTGAAATTTATCACATCCTGCTTCAGTATCCGTGCACCCTTACCTGTCCCCTTGACATCTTTCTTGTCAATACCCTTTTCGGCCATCATCTTCTTGGCCGAAGGAGCGGCTTCGGGTGCCTTTGCTCTCCTGGGCTGTACTAATGGTTTGGCTTCTGCTTCCTTGCTTGAGGACTTGACAGCAGCTGGAGCATCCTTTTTGACAACAGCTTTCCCTTCGTTCAAAATGGCCAATAGTGCGCCAACTTCAACATCCTCACCCTTGTTGGCAACGATTTCGCTTAACACGCCATTCTTGGGTGAACGCACTTCGATTGCGACCTTTTCAGTGTCAAGGTCACAAACGACCTCATCCTGTTCTACGGCTTCACCAGCTGTCTTGTACCAAGTTCCAACGGTTGCTTCTGAGATACTCTCACCGAGTGTTGGTACCCGAATTTCAATAGACATAATTCAAATTCCTATTCTAAGGCTTTATCAACAATTTCATACTGTTCTCTGCGGTGCTGTTCAAGCAAACCTGTCGCAGGAGAAGCCGAGGCCTGACGGCCAATATATCCCACTCTTTTATGCTTGGCCTTAATGTGATTGAGGACCCATTCCATATTGGGCTCAATAAACGTCCAAGCTCCCTGGTTTTTGGGTTCTTCCTGGCACCAAACCATTTCGGCTCGTTTAAATCTTCCCAATTCTGTTATAAGGCTTCGCGCCGGGAAGGGATAAAGTTGTTCAATCCGAAGAAGGTAGATATCCTTAATATCCCTCTTGTCTCTTTCCTCTAGAAGGTCATAATAGACTTTACCGGTTGTGAGAACAACTTTTCTGATTTTACTATCCGCGACCAGTGTATTTTCTGAATTTCCCTTTTGAGCGTCGTCCCAAAGAACTCTATGGAAAGTTGTGCCTTCATGAAAATCCTCGAGTTTGGAGGTTGCCAACTTGTGCCTGAGCAGTGATTTGGGTGTCATCATGATAAGCGGTTTTCGGAATTCCCGGTGCAATTGTCGCCTTAAAATATGGAAGTAATTGGCCGGTGTCGTACAATTGGCGACAATCCAATTATCTTCAGCAGACAATTGTAGGAATCTCTCCAAACGTGCTGAGGAGTGTTCGGGACCCTGCCCTTCAAAGCCATGGGGAAGAAGGACAACCAAACCAGACATCCTTAGCCATTTACGTTCACCGGAAGCAATGAACTGGTCAAAAACAATTTGGGCACCATTGGCGAAATCACCGAACTGGGCTTCCCACATTACCAGAGCATTTGGTTCGGTCAGTGAGTAGCCATATTCAAAGCCAAGCACTGCGAACTCCGAAAGCATGGAATCAATCACCTGCATGGTTTTCTGTTTACCACCCAGATGATTTAAGGGATAGTATTTATCCTCGGATTCTTGGTCAATAAAGGCCAGATGACGTTGACTGAATGTTCCTCTGGTACTGTCTTGGCCCGCTAGTCTGACTGGATAACCTTCGAGTAGGAGACTACCGAAGGCCAAGGCTTCACCGATGGCCCAATCACATCCCTCACCGGTTTCAAAAACCTTTTTTCGACCTGCAAGAATTCGCTTGAGTGTTGAATGGATATTGAACTCGCTTGGATATCCAGACAGACTGTTGCCAATTTTTTGAATGACCTCAGGTTTAATTCCTGTTCGACCCCGTTCATATTGTTCCGAGAGAGTTCGCAGGTGAGACCACTTGCCATCAAGCCAATCAGCCTCGTTGGGGCGATATGAGTTGGCTACCTCTAACTCCTTTTCCAACTTCTCACGGAAGTTGGTTTTCATTTCCAGAATGTCACTTTCAGGGACCAGACCTTCCTGTCTGAGTTTTTTGGAGTAAATCTCCAAAGTTGTTTCATGTTTCTTTATGTTACGGTACATCCTGGGCTGGGTAAACATGGGGTCATCGCCTTCATTATGCCCAAAACGGCGGTAGCAGAACATATCAATGATCGCATCCTTGTGGAATTTCTGACGGAATTCTGTGGCCACCTTGGCGGCGTGGACGACGGCCTCTGGGTCATCACCGTTCACATGAAAGATCGGGGCTTCTATCATCATGCCAATATCGGTTGGATACGGTGAGGATCTGGAGTAAAAGGGCGCGGTTGTGAATCCGATTTGGTTATTGACAACAAAATGAATAGTACCCCCTGTTTCGTGGCCTTGCAATCCGGATAAGCCAAAGCATTCCGCCACGATTCCCTGGCCGGCGAAAGCAGCATCCCCATGCAGCAGTATGGACAAAACTTTCGTGCGGTCATGATCGTTAAGCTGGTCTTGTTTTGCTCTTACCTTGCCAAGAACAACCGGATTGACTGCTTCCAGGTGGGACGGATTTGCGGTGAGCGACAAATGGACATTGTTGCCGTCAAATTCGCGATCTGAGGAAGCACCCAAATGATATTTTACATCACCTGAACCCTCAATATCTTCCGGCTTATAACTCCCGCCATGGAACTCGTGCAATATCGCTCGGTAGGGCTTACCCATGACATTGGCAAGTACGTTCAGTCGACCTCGGTGGGGCATACCTATGACAATCTCCCTTACACCTAAGGAACCGCCACGCTTAATAATCTGCTCCATTGCGGGTATGAGGGCTTCACCCCCATCTATGCCAAACCTCTTCGTACCGGTATATTTTACATGAAAAAACTGTTCAAGCCCCTCCGCTTCAATAAGTTTATGAAGAATGGCACGCCTGCCCTGGGACGTAAATTGAATTTCCTTGCCGTACCCCTCAATCCGTTCCTTTAGCCAACTTGACTGCGCCGGGTCGGAAATATGCATATACTGCAAGGCAAATGTTCCACAATATGTCCGTCTTACCAAATCCACAATCTGGCGCATCGTTGCTGTTTCAAGACCAAGTACATTGTCAATAAATATGGGACGATCCAAATCCTCTTCAGTAAACCCGTAGTTAGAGGGATCGAGTTCAGAATGTGGTGCATGGTGGTGTAGTCCAAGTGGATCCAGGGCAGCTATTCGATGCCCCCTTATTCGATAAGCCCTAATGACCATAAGAGCCCGAATTGAATCCAATACCCTCTGATGAATTTCCGCTTCAGAAATTCCCACCATCCCGCCAGAGGAAATTTTGGATCTGAGCTTGGCTTCTATGTTATGGCCAAAGTGTTCAATTTCAGCGTGCCATTGGCCATCCAAAGCAGACAAATCTTCTGTTCTTGGGATATGGGGCCAATTGGTTTTGGTCCATGAGGGTCGTTTACCATTGGGGTGTTCCGAGGAACCTATGGCATTGAAATAATCACGCCATGTCTCATCGACTGATTCAGGATTGTTATTGTATTTTCTTTGGAGAAGTTCAAGATACTCGGCATTTCCTCCTGAAAGAAAACTTGTTGCGTGCAAATCTTTGTTGGAAATTTTCTCGGCCATGATATCACCAAAATAGTCTTGAATTACGAATAATTTACTCTAGCCCTGTATGGCCTCTAAAACAGCCTCTCCCAAGGTAGCAGGACTGTTAGCGATGACGATACCAGCCCTTTTCATGGCTTCGATCTTATCGCCAGCGCCTCCCTTACCACCGGAAATTACCGCTCCTGCATGTCCCATTCTTCTTCCTGGAGGGGCTGTAAGACCGGCAACGAAACCGGCAATCGGTTTGCTTCTTCCCTGGCGAGCTTCATCAGCAATAAACTGTGCGGCCTCTTCTTCAGCACTTCCACCGATTTCGCCAATCATGATGATAGATTCTGTTTCTTCATCGGACAGAAACATTTCCAGGGCATCAATGTGTTCAGTTCCCTTGATTGGGTCTCCTCCAATTCCTATGCAGGTTGATTGACCCAATCCAATATCGGTTGTTTGCTTGACGGCCTCATAGGTCAAGGTACCAGACCTTGAAACGACTCCAACAGACCCCCTGTGGTGAATATGACCAGGCATAATGCCAATCTTGCATTCGCCAGGGGTAATAACACCAGGGCAATTGGGTCCTACCAAGCGAGATTTTGACCCTTGCAGGGCCCGTTTTACTGGAATCATGTCTAACACGGGAATACCTTCTGTTATGCAGACAATGAGTTCAATTTCGGCATCAATGGCTTCAAGGATGGCATCTGCGGCAAAAGGCGGGGGAACGTAGATTGCGGTTGCATTTGCACCGGTTGATGCCTTGGCTTCATGAACCGTGTCGAAGACCGGCAGGTCGAGATGTTTTTCACCCCCCTTGCCTGGAGTAACTCCACCAACCATTGTGGTTCCATAAGCGATTGCCTGTTCCGAATGAAAGGTCCCTTGCGAGCCTGTAAAACCCTGGCAAATAACTTTCGTATTTTGGTTGACCAGAACTGCCATTTATAATTCTCTTTCTTTTATCAAATCCTATACTCAGGAACCTATTTTACAGCATCGACAATCTTTTGGGCTGCATCCCCCAAATTGCTTGCTGCGATAACATTTAAACCACTCTCGGCGATTATCGAATTACCTTTTTCGACATTGGTCCCTTCAAGTCTGACAACCAGTGGCACTTCCAAGCCGACATCCTTGACCGCCTCAACGATACCATTGGCAATAATATCACACCGCATGATGCCGCCAAATATATTTACCAATATGCCTTTGACCTTGGGATCGGAGGTAATAATCTTGAAGGCTTCAACAACCTTCTCCTTGGAGGCTCCACCCCCCACATCCAAAAAATTTGCCGGTTCCAAGCCATAAAGTTTGATTATGTCCATGGTTGCCATGGCCAAGCCGGCTCCATTAACCATGCAACCAATTTCCCCATCAAGGGCGATATAATTCAGATCGTATTTCGATGCCTCCAACTCCTTGGGGTCTTCTTCGGATTCATCCCTTAGGGCCAGCACAGAAGAGTTTCGATAGAGTGCATTGGAATCAAATCCCATTTTGCAATCAAGGCATTGCAAATCTCCGCTCTTGGTAACGATCAAGGGATTGATTTCCAGTAACTCTGCATCCTTTTCAAGAAACAATCCGTACAAACTTTTAATAAGTTTGACGCACTGCCGGATGGTTTTCCCTCCAAGACCAAGTGCTGCTGCAGCCCTGCGGCCATGGTATCCTTGAATTCCAGTTGCCGGATCAACCCTGAATGTAACGATTTTTTCAGGTTGGTTGGCAGCGACATCCTCTATGTCCATTCCGCCTTCTGTCGAGCATACAAAGGATATTTGGGAAGTAACTCGATCAAGGAGGATGGCAAGATAAAGTTCTCTGTCAATTTCGGCACCGTCTTCAATATAAATTCGATTTACCTGTTTTCCGGCAGGTCCGGTTTGGTGCGTTATAAGGGTACGCCCCAACATCCTTCTTGCTTCAATGGCCGCAGCTTCAATTGACCTGGTGATACGTACACCACCCTCCGACCCAGCATCGGCTTCCTTAAAACTTCCCTTTCCCCTGCCACCAGCATGGATTTGCGCTTTAACAACCCATACAGGTCCATCCAGTTCGGCCGCCGCCGTTTTAGCATCTTCCGCCCTTAAAACAGATCTGCCATCAGCAACTGGGACCCCAGCTGTCCGGAGCAATTCTTTGGCCTGGTATTCATGGATGTTCATATAATTTATCCTCTATATTCTTCGGTATAAAAATACTTACAATCAATCAATTCAATAAAATCCCTGGGCAATATGTTAATTAAGTAACAATTCCTATACAAACCAATCTGAATTAGGAGCCCAGTTCAGGATCAATTGAACAGCAGGCATTCAGCAGATTTTTTACCGCTGTGACTGATTTCATGAACAGCGCGTTTTCTTCGTCATTCATTTTTATTTCAATGACCCTTTCAACACCCGTTTTACCGATAACCACAGGGACACCGACGTAAAGGCCATCAAGACCATAACTCCCTTTGAGGTACGCAGCACATGGCAATACCCTTTTTTGATCCTTGAGATAAGATTTGGCCATTTCTATAGCTGAAGCCGCTGGGGCATAAAATGCTGAACCTGTCCCCAGCAAATTGACTATTTCAGCTCCTCCGTCTCTTGTTCGTTGAATAATTTCATCAAGTTTTTCCTGGGTTGTCCATCCCATGTTTACCATATCTGGCAATGGGATGCCTGCTACCGTAGAGTATCTTGCCAAGGGGACCATAGTATCCCCGTGTCCTCCCAATACAAAGGTTGTTATATCCTTAATGGACACATCAAATTCCAAGGAAAGGAAATGTCGGAAACGGGCTGAATCCAAAATTCCTGCCATACCCACAACCATATTGGGTGACAAACCAGAATAGTGTCGAAGGGCCCATACCATGGCATCAAGGGGGTTGGTAATACAAATCACAAAAGCATTGGGAGCATATTTGGCGATACCTTCACCGACCGCTTTCATTACTTTAAGATTAATCCCCAGCAGATCATCCCTCGACATGCCAGGTTTTCTCGGAACACCAGCCGTTACAATACATACATCGGAATCGGCTATACAACTGTAGTCATTATTTCCTATCAAACTGATATCGGACTTGATTACAGGGCAACTTTCTGCGATATCAAGTGCCTTTCCTTGTGGCACACCATCAACGATATCAAATATCGCTACATCACCCAATTCCTCCATTGCAACCATATTGGCCAATGTACCTCCAATTTGACCAGCTCCGATTAAGGAAATTTTAGATCTAGCCATAAACAGCCCCCATAGTTAAAAGTGATTTTCAAATAATACTGTTGTAGGTTTTCCAGTCAATTAATGGAGTTTCTGATTAAAGTTAAGTAATTTTCTCTGTTTCAGGCAAGTTTGCTCAATAATGCTTCTGCTTGCCTGATTGATGCAAAGTCAATTAACTTACCATCCAGCGATACGGCCCCTTTTCCTTCTTCCTCAGCACTGTTCATGGCTGCAACAATTTGCTTGGCTTTTTCAATTTCTTCTTCCGAAGGACTCATGACTTCATTGGCTAGAGCAATTTGACTAGGATGAATGGCCCACTTGCCTTCACAACCCAATGCTGAGGCCCGATAGGCAGCGGCCTTATACCCTTCGGCATCAGAATAATCACCAAAGGGTCCATCAATAGGGCGCAACCCATTTGCTCTTGCGACAACCACCATTTTGGATAGGGCATAATGCCACATATCACCCCAATGCACCTCTCTAGCATCCTGCGTTAGGGGATCTGTCAAAACAACATAATTGGGATTAGGTCCACCAATATTGGTGGTTCGTGCCTGAGTAGAAGCCGCATAATCAGCCACCCCAAAATGCAAACTTTCGTTGCGTGTGGAAGCACCAGCAATCTGTGCCAGATTTTGCATACCCAAGGCTGTTTCTATGATGAGTTCGAATCCAATGCGATTGTTGAAGCCTTTGGCATTTTCAATTTGGGTGACAAGCATATCCAAGGCATAGACATCTGAACTTGTTCCTACTTTGGGAACCATAATCAAATCAATAAATTGGCCGGCCTGCTCGACAACATCAATGATATCCCTATACATCCAGTGGGTATCCAAGCCATTAATCCTAACCGAGACCGTTTTTGAACTCCAGTCCAGATCATTCAGAGCCTCGATAATATTTTTTCTTGCCTGGTTTTTTTGATCAGGAGCTACGGCATCTTCCAAATCAAGAAAAATGACATCAGCAGGTGATTGTAAAGCCTTTTCAAAGAACTTTGACTGGCTACCTGGAACGGCCAATTCGCTTCTGTTCAATCTTGCTTTTGTTTCACGGGTTTCACTAAAACTCATCCGTACCTCCAAATCCTGTTCATTGATTTTTCAACTGATTTTCCAATTTAGTTTTGTTTGCGTGCATTAAAACTCCCCTTTCAGTCAACAGGAGTGCTGATCCTGTGGTAATCGCCTTGACTAGTTGATTGACATCGATTCAAATCATGGATTGCGTACTTGGAATTGGAGATAAGTTCTATAATCTTTTCCAAGCGAGGTTCCCCTGAATCAGTTCGCTCCGAAGCTATTCTAGGCTTCAAACCAAATCGGATTAAACAGAAAAGAACCGCGTGTAGTATCCGCCTGTATTCATCATCAAATGGACAATTGACAAATACACTCTTATAGAAATCTGGAGAAGGCAAAAATTATCCCTTTGGCAGGTATGGATCCGCTCAATAGGAGTTTCGGGCTCTGACTCGGCCGTTAAGACGGTGGATATATAGCTCTGTGCCTTGCTTGCGAGCGATCCTTCGTCCCCCCTGAATAACTTCCTTTTGTGTATCGAATTTCTTTGTAACTCTTGCTGACCCAGCGCGACGAACTGCCCACTTACCACCTCTAGGTACGACATGTTGGTTCCTGGGACCCATCTTTGATCTCCACTTCAGATGTTGACACCTAGGGATTATATTGACTTATGAACTTTTGTCAATGATATCCTAACCTCCGCCTTCTTAAAAGCACCAATTGAAAAGATTTTTTTAAGTTGTTTCTGAAGTTGGAGTATAATACCCTATTCAAGAGAATTACTTTGTAAAACAACAAGGGGTGTCTGCTCAATTATTGAACTGAAAATGCGACTTAGAATGGTTTGGATAGAGTTGGTGTCCCCAAATTTAGAATATATATCCAACTCTCATTCACAAAATAGGTGATTAAATCCCCTTAAAATTTTACCGCATGAAACTACTTCAAATTTGAAAAGGTTTGTAAACAACCTGTAACGGAGCAAATTCCCAAATCCAGACTTATTCGGTTCAAAGGTATTCCAATGTCTAAATGGTCGTCGAAGACAAATCCCGGAAATCACTTTGAGGATTTTCAGATTGGTCAGAAAATTATCCATCCTACTCCCCGCACCATAACTGAAGGAGACAAAGCCCTTTATCAAGCCCTTTATCCGGTAAGAAATTCACTTTATTCATCGGTTCCCTTTGCTGAACAGTGTGGATTGAATGCAAGCCCAATCAATGACATGATGGTCTTCCATATTGTCTTTGGTAAAACTGTACCTGACGTATCACTTAACGCTGTGGCTAACCTCGGTTATGCCGAAGTTCGTTTTTTTCGCTTTGTGTATACCGGTGATACGCTTAGAAGTGAATCAAAAGTCATTGGGTTAAAAGAAAACTCGAATCACAAAAGTGGTATCGTCTGGATCAAAACAACCGGCTATAACCAGAATGATGAAATCGTTCTTTCCTACATCAGATGGGTAATGGTTTTGAAAAAATCAGAGGAAATCGCCTTACTTCAACCCATTATTCCAACGTTTGAGAAAGAGGTCATGCCTTCATCATTGGTTATTCCTAATGGCTTACATTTTACCAATTATGGCTTTCAATTGGCTGGGGAAAAATTCCGTCTGAGTGATTATTCTCCTGGAGAAACAATTAACCATGTGGATGGCGTAACGCTGGAAGAAGCTGAACACATGATGGCAACAAGACTATGGCAAAACACCGCCAGGGTTCATTTTGATGCCACCTATAGCCGGAATGAACAGCGCTTGATTTATGGCGGGCATTTGATCTCCATGGCTCGTGCCTTGACTTTCAATGGTCTGGCCAACGCACAGTGTGTTGCTGCCATTAATTCGGGGTCACATGTAAATCCTTGTTATGCTGGAAATACTGTCAGGGCCTGGTCAGAAATAATTGATATCCATGATTTGCAAAACAGTGGAATGGGCGCAATAAGAATAAAAACATCAGTTACCAAGGGTGAGCCAGGAAGACTCAAAGATGAGTCAGGTAAATACGAAAAGGATATTTTACTTGATATGGATTACTGGTGTCTGGCCCCAGTATGAACAATTATATTTTAACAAATCCAAAATATCTTTGAGTTAATTATTTATCTTGACATTATACCTGTGGATCTCCTGAGGTGTAACCGTTTATGGATTTACTGATCACTCAAGAATTAAATTTCTTGAAGAGATTCAGCTAGTCGCTTAAAACACCTAATATGAAAAAACTGTTTGAAATTTAAGTAAATGAATAATCCAGGTTCAAGCCGTCCTACTTCACCGCATGCCACAATATACAAGTGGCCCCTGAATGCCATTATGTCTATTATGCACCGGGTGACCGGTGTCGGTTTGGCTACTGGTGGCTTTCTAATCGTTTGGTGGTTTTTTGCTGGTGCTGTATCCCAGAGCTATTATGAGTTTGTTACCTGTGTCATAACATCTATCTATGGGGATTTGGTAATGCTTGCCTGTCTGGTTGGCTTCTGGTTTCATTTTTGTAATGGCATCAGGCACTTGTTTTGGGATACTGGATTTACCTTCAGTGAAAAGAACGTAACACTTTCCGGTTTGCTTGGATTGACTGGTACGGCAGTTTTGACAGCATTCTCCCTAGTAATAATCTATTTCTGATGAGGTCGCATGGGTTTTCAGACAAATTTCCGTAAGGTTGAAGGTCTTGGGTCCTCTAAGGAGGGTACCCACCATTG
This sequence comes from Paracoccaceae bacterium, assembly GCA_022822495.1. Classification (GTDB taxonomy): domain Bacteria; phylum Pseudomonadota; class Alphaproteobacteria; order Rhodobacterales; family Rhodobacteraceae; genus MPNP01. The sequence continues at coordinate 29,445 of JAJEBQ010000027.1, forward strand.
GTGGTTGCAACGTTTGTCAGCAATTGCCCTAATTCCCTTGGCCTTACTGTTTGTCTACACATTTTTACCAACATTGGGTACAGGCTATGATACTTTTATTGCCACCTACTCCAGTTTAGGTAATGCCATAATTGCCATTCTCTTTTTGATTGTGGGGTTTTTCCACCTGAGGCTTGGTATGCAGGTAGTCATTGAGGATTATGTTCATGCGAAATTCTGGAAAGTTCTGCTCATTGTTTCCAATACCTTATTTTGCTGGGGCTTCATGATCGTAGGAGTCATTGCGATCGCACGTATTGCTTTTGGAATCGTTGGATAGAGAATTTAAATGCCTTCATATAATATTGTTAATCATTCCTATGATGTCGTTGTTGTTGGCGCCGGTGGTGCCGGCTTGAGAGCAACTTTGGGGATGGTTGAAAATGGATTCCGTACGGCATGTATTACCAAAGTTTTCCCAACCAGATCACATACCGTTGCAGCCCAGGGTGGAATCGCTGGATCACTTGGAAACATGGGCCCCGATGGTTGGCAATGGCACCTTTATGACACCGTAAAAGGATCTGACTGGCTAGGTGACAATGATGCCATGGAATATCTGGCCAGAGAAGCACCGAGAGCCATCTATGAATTGGAGCATTATGGTGTTCCTTTCAGTCGTACGAACGAGGGCAAAATTTATCAAAGACCCTTTGGTGGCCATACAACAGAATTTGGTGAAGGCCCCCCTGTTCAGAGAACATGTGCTGCCGCGGACAGGACTGGCCATGCTATTCTGCATACCCTGTATGGACAATCACTCAAGAAAAAAGCTGAGTTTTTTATCGAATATTTTGCCCTTGATTTGATCTTTTCTGAAGATGGGGTTTGTCAGGGTATCGTGGCCTGGGATCTGGAAAAAGGACAACTGCACAAGTTTTCTGCGAACATGGTTGTCCTTGCCACCGGTGGCTACGGGCGATCATATTTCTCGGCAACTTCGGCGCATATCTGTACCGGTGATGGTAATGGTCTCGTAGCACGTGCCAATCTTCCGCTGCAAGATATGGAATTTGTTCAATTCCATCCAACCGGAATTTATGGTGCGGGTGTATTGATAACTGAGGGTGCACGGGGCGAAGGAGGTTATCTGACCAATTCGGAGGGCGAGCGTTTTATGGAGCGTTACGCCCCAACCTATAAGGATCTTGCCAGCAGAGATGTCGTTTCCAGGTGCATGACACTGGAAATAAGAGAAGGTCGGGGTGTTGGACCTGAGAAGGACCATATTCTCCTGCACCTTAATCATCTCCCCCCAGAAATTTTGGCCGAGCGATTGCCTGGAATATCTGAATCGGCAAAAATCTTTGCAGGCGTTGATGTTACCAAACAGGCCATCCCTGTTTTACCAACGGTTCATTACAACATGGGAGGTATTCCTACCAACTATTGGGGCGAGGTTATCAATCCCACGGATGATGATCCTGATGCCATCCAGCCGGGTTTGATGGCGGTTGGGGAAGCCGCCAGTGCATCCGTGCACGGTGCCAATCGACTGGGGTCGAATTCATTGACCGACCTTGTCGTATTCGGACGGGCATCGGCCATCCGCACCGGACAGATTTTGTCGCCTGGTGAAACTATTCCAGAGGGGGATGCTCATGCTGTCGATGCGATTGTTGCCAAATTTGATGAAACCAGACATTCAAACGGGGAAGTTCCATCTGCAGATATCCGACTGAAAATGCAAAAAACCATGCAAGAATATGCTGCTGTCTTCCGAAGTGATGACACCCTTGCCAAAGGGGTTAAGGAAATCAAAGAAATCGCTTCCCTCATGGATGATATAAAAGTAACCGACCAATCAATGGTTTGGAATTCAGACCTCATGGAAACACTTGAGTTGGAAAATCTCATGGCCTGCTCCCTTGCAACAGTAAATTCAGCCCATGCAAGGAAGGAAAGTCGTGGTGCACATGCCCACGAGGATTACCCCGCTAGAGATGACAAGAACTGGCGTGTACACAGCTTGGCATGGGTCCAGAACGCAGATGTGGAAATGTCTTATCGACCTGTACATGCAGACTTTATTCATGCACCTGAGGATGGGGGTATTGATCCTGCCATCGTCGCACCCAAGAAAAGGGTTTATTGAAGTGAAACCTTATCTTCTAGTCTTTGGAATGGCAATAATCCTTATTGGTTGTACATCACCTCAAACTTCCAACAAGAGCATCAGGGAACATTTGTGTGATACTAAACAGGAGGATAAACCCAAGGTCAAACAAAGTGGTGAAGCTGAACTTGGAATAAACTCGAAAGGTGAAATTATCCGGTCCGTTTCCATAAATTTTGAATCCAGTACGTTGTTTGGCAGGTCGGAAAATGATCCTTTAAACACAACACCTGGGTCTTGTTAATACTTTACTGTAAAGAGTGTCACAATGGTTGAATTAAGATTACCAAAAAATTCCAGGATAAAGGTTGGCAAAGAATGGCCTAAACCAAATTCATCTGGCAATATTAAAAAATTCAAAGTCTATCGCTGGAATCCTGATACCGGGGATAACCCTCGCATGGATACATATTACCTGGATGTGGATGATTGTGGCCCAATGGTTTTGGACGCCATCATTAAAATCAAGAATGAAATTGATCCCACACTCACATTTCGCAGATCCTGCCGTGAAGGAATTTGTGGATCCTGTGCCATGAATATTGATGGCGAAAACACCCTTGCGTGTATCAAGGGAATGGATGATATCAAAGGTGACATCAGGATTTATCCTCTTCCCCATATGGAAGTTGTAAAAGACCTGGTACCGGATTTAACCCATTTTTATGCTCAACATGCTTCAGTCATGCCCTGGTTATCAACTGAAACCCAGGAACCTGGTACGGAATGGAAGCAGTCCCCGGAAGATAGAAAGAAACTTGATGGCCTTTATGAGTGTGTCATGTGTGCCTGTTGCTCAACCTCGTGCCCGAGTTACTGGTGGAATGGTGATCGCTATCTCGGTCCAGCAGCTTTATTACACGCTTACAGATGGATAATTGACAGTAGAGATGAAGGAACCGGCAAACGTCTTGATGAATTAGAAGATCCCTTCAGACTATACCGATGTCATACGATACTTAACTGTTCGAAAACCTGCCCCAAGGGTCTGAACCCAGCCAAGGCCATAGCGGAGGTTAAGAAGATGATGGTTGAAAGGACAATTTAGTGCGTAGTAAACCTGAATTGCTGGATAAAAATTGGCCAAAGAACAAACTCCCATAGAAACTGAAAGGCTGGTTGGTTCAACCATTGATATTCTAGCCCCGAAAGAGTCTCCTTCGGATCAATTGATACCCCTTCTGAAAAGAAATCAGGGTATTGACCTTGAGACAGACCTTATAGCAAAAATTCAGGTGAACTGTTCAGCTGTCGAGCGGCGAACAAACACCCTGAAAAACAGGCGAACGGTTAAATCACACTGGCAAACCGCCTGGTTGATAAAAGCAATTACCCTGATGGATTTAACGACGCTAGCCGGCGATGATACAACTGGAAGGGTTCAGCGATTGGCAGCCAAGGCACTAAACCCAGTCTCCAACGCTATTCTGAAAGAACTCCAAATTGATGGTTTCCCCGTAAAAGTAGGTGCGGTTTGCGTTTATCACGAAATGATCGCCGAGGCCCTGAAATCTCTTGAAAATACTGGAATTCCGGTGGCTGCAGTTTCAACCGGCTTTCCGGCAGGCCAAACCCCCTTTTACCTCAGGCTTGCCGAGATCAAAGAATCTGTTAGCAAAGGTGCCAATGAAATTGATGTTGTCATACCCAGAAGGCATGTCCTTACCGAGAAATGGCAGGCCCTTTACAACGAAATCCACTCCTTCAAGGAAGCCTGTGGGCAAGCTAAAATGAAAGTCATCATCGCCACAGGTGAATTGGGTACACTCAGAAATATAGCCAAAACCTCTATGGTTTGCATGATGGCCGGTGCTGATTTTATAAAAACATCAACGGGTAAGGAATCAGTCAATGCCACCTTACCGGTTTCTTTGGTAATGGTTAGAACCATCAGAAGCTATTTTGAACTCACAGGTAACCGCGTTGGTTTCAAGCCTGCAGGAGGTATTTCCAAAGCCAAGGAAAGTTTGCAATATCTCATGTTGATCAAGGAAGAACTTGGGAATCGGTGGCTCGAACCTGATCTCTTTCGCTTCGGGGCTTCAAGTTTGTTAAATGATATCGAAAGACAGTTGGAACACTTGGCAACAGGAAGATACTCAGCATCCTACCGACACCCACAAGGATAGCTCTGATGGATACTCTAAACATCTTTAAGACTATGGAATACGGCCCCGCACCCGAAAGCAGATCCGATGCAGATCAATGGCTCGCCAGTTTTGACCATACTTTTGGGCATTATATTGATGGCACCTTTTGGACAAGTAAAAAACCGGTTTATTTTAACACCATCAATCCGGCCAACGGAGAACTCCTGGCACAAATCTCAACCGGTACGAAAGAAGATGTTAATTTAGCGGTCAAAGCCGCACAAACGGCCCAAAACGACTGGTCCAAATCGGGTGGTTTCAACCGAGCAAGATTTCTCTATGCAATCGCTAGGTCCATACAGAAACATGCCCGTATTTTGGCCGTTTTGGAAACACTTGATAATGGCAAACCCATTCGGGAAACCAGAGATATTGATATCCCCCTTGTGGCCAGGCATTTCTATTTTCATGCCGGCATGGCCCAAATTGGCGACTCCGAGTTGGCTGACCGTGTTCCTTTTGGGGTATGCGGGCAAATTATTCCCTGGAATTTTCCACTTCTGATGTTGGCCTGGAAAATTGCCCCAGCGATAGCATTAGGTAATACAGTTGTTCTCAAACCATCTGAACATACCCCTCTGACTTCCCTGTTTTTTGCCCATATGCTATCTGAAATTCAGCTCCCACCCGGTGTTGTAAATATTGTAACCGGCGATGGTGAAACGGGTGAATACATAGTCCAACATCCGAAAGTTCAGAAACTCGCCTTTACCGGCTCAACTTCTGTTGGCAAAAGAATCACATCCCTTGCTGCAGAGCAAAATAAATCCTTGACCCTGGAACTGGGGGGTAAATCACCTTTCATTGTCTGTAGTGATGCTGATCTCGATTCGGCTGTTGAGGGTATCGTTGATGCCATCTGGCTCAACCAGGGAGAGGTCTGTTGTGCAGGTTCAAGATTATTGGTCCAGGAAGCCATTGCCGAAACCTTCCTCAAGAAAGTACGCCAACGCATGGACACACTGCGTGTCGGTTCTCCTCTTGATAAATCCATTGATATTGGAACTATTATCAGCCATGAACAGAGGCAAAACATAAGCCAGATGGTCGCTTTGGGTAAGTCAGAAAACGGCCAGATATATCAACCTGAAACTAACATTCCTGTTGAAGGTTTTTTCTACCCCCCAACGTTGATCAGCGGATTAACACCGAGTTCAGTGCTCATGCGTGAAGAGATTTTTGGCCCTGTCCTTGTCAGCATGACGTTTAGAACGCATGAAGAGGCTATTCGATTGGCTAATAATTCGAGGTATGGTTTGGCAGCTTCCATTTGGAGTGAAAACATCAATACAGCTCTTGAAATAGCGCATGAGATTGAAAGTGGTGTGGTTTGGATAAACACGACCAATGAATTCGATGCCGCTTGTGGTTTTGGTGGCTATAAAGAATCAGGCTTTGGCCGCGAAGGGGGTTGGGAAGGAATTTATTACTATACCAAGTCCAAACCACCCAAGGCACAAAAACACATATCTACAACCGGGCGAAAAGACATTCCCAAAGAACTGTCCTTACCCATCATAGATCAGACGCAGAAAAATTATATCGCCGGCAAGAAAGCAAGACCTGATAGCGGTTACTCTCTGCCGGTATTTAACCCTCAAGGCAATATTGTTGGACGCATTGGCAAAGGCAATAGAAAGGATGTAAGAAACGCGGTTGAAGCAGCAAATTCAGGCAAATCATGGAAACATACTTCTCTTTATAATCGTTCGCAGATCCTTTTTTACATGGCTGAAAACCTGTCAATGCGATCGAACGAGTTTGCTGACCGGTTGCAATTGCAAACAACTTACAACCATGTTGAAGCCATGCACGAAGTTCAATCTTCCATTGAGGTTTTATTCTATTTTGCTTCCTGGGCCGACAAATTTGACGGTAAAATTCACAGAGTATCAAATAACAAAACGGTTATGGCGGTTAACGAGCCCTTGGGGACTGTTGGGGTGGTTTGTCCCGACAATTTCCCACTTTTGGGATTTGTCTCAATGGTTGCATCCCTTATCTCTATGGGTAACCGGTGTATAGTTGTGCCTTCTGAATCCAGCCCGCTTTCCAGTATTGACTTTACACAAATCATTGATACGTCAGATGTACCCAATGGAGTCATTAATGTTGTTACGGGCATCCACTCGGATCTGGTCGACCCAATGGTGAAGCATGATGGCATCAATGCTGTCTGGTATGCCGGACACTCCGACCTATATATCCAAGTGAACAAATTGTCCATTGGCAATTTAAAACGAATTTGGATACTTGAAAATAATTTGAATTTCTGGTATAGTCCGATCTCAGCTTATGGCAAAGAATTTTTGAAACATTCTGTCGAGGTAAAAAATATTTGGATCCCATACGGGGAATAGTCGGTACGGTGTGCCGAAAGTTCGGTAGGATCCCTAAGGAGAACACAAAACACTTGAACTGATTTGATTCATAGAATTTAGTCCTATTTCCCCATGATAAACGGTTGGGACGGCTAATCTTTTTTTGAAGTTACATTTTGGCTTCTGAGTTCCTTTCGTTTTCTTGCTCCGTCTTTCCTCTCCAGAATTAATATGAGAACCAAGGATTTATTATGGGAAGAAAACGAAAAGCTTTAGGATTTATTGTAGGCGAAAAGGTTGTTTACCCTTCACACGGAGTTGGTCAGATAAACAGCATTGTTTCCCAGGAAATTGGGGGCTCAAAGCAGGAAATGTTTGTCATTCACTTTGAAAGTGAGGGTCTTACCCTTCGTATTCCAACCAAAAGAGTGCCTGAAGTCGGCCTTCGTAATCTTGTAACTGATGAAGAGCTTACCAAGGCTTTGGGGTTGTTGACCGGTCGTGCCAAGGTCAAAAAATCAATGTGGTCTCGTCGTGCCATTGAATATGATCAGAAAATCAATTCCGGTTGCATTATCAAACTGACAGAGGTGGTTCGTGATTTGAATCGGCACGATCCAAATAAGGACCAATCCTACTCAGAAAGACAGTTGTTTGAGGAAGCTTATGGTCGTTTGACCAAGGAAGTCGCGGCCGTCAAGCAAATTTCTATTCTTGAAGCCAAGGAAGTCATTTCTGACACCCTGTTACGAAGAAAATTCAAGGCTAAGGATTTGGCTGCCTAAATTAAGGATAAAAAGAAAAACGGGTTGTTGACAACTATTGATTTACAACAACCCGGATGAATCCTTCTTAGGGGGATTTTTTTTACTCAGATTTGCTTCCAAAAACCATTGGGTTGACGGCAAGCCTTCCCCGGATTCGTTCCAGCCTGTCCCTGGTCACTCCAAACGGAATCAAAGCCACGACATCGCAAACCATATTCTACCCATGTATTGGTTGGATAGATGGTACCACTAGCACCTTGATATCTCCAGCGTTCGGGAGCGCCATTTTCCAGGGCGGTCTGCAGGGCAAAGTTATGGGCAGCCAAAACTCCATCATGGCGTGAATTTTGTTGATTATTTGTTTGTGCGGCAGCTTGTTCATTGGAGGTGCGGCCTGACCTGTCCCTTGCCAAAGAATTACCAATTATAGCTCCGAGTCCACCACCGATCAAAGCACCTTCCTCTTTGTCATCATCGCTGGAAACAGCCATACCCAATCCAGCACCAATGGCTGCACCACCAAGGGTTCCAACTGTTTCATCATCCATTTCACAAGCAGCTAGAGCAAATACTGATACGCCTGCTAATATGACTCCTATCTTCTTCATCCGAAATCTCCGATCTTAAAAAAATGCATTTTTCCCTTTTTGTAATTATTCAGAATAATCCAATTCTCGCCAAAAGTTGGAAAAGAGTACAAATGACGATTCTGTTATTTCTTCCTTAATCCATAAAACCCAATAATCATAGAAAGTAGGGTTTTTGATCTACTTGGTAAATATCAACTATGAATCTTTTCTGATTTTAAAAAATAATTGTAAAGTCAACGAAACCACATCATAAAACAATTTTTTAAATAACGACAATTCATTATGTACGAAAATTCAACCCTCGGCCGAAATTTTGTCAATAGCAAAAAAGGTGACTTCAGAAGTGACACGGTCACCCAACCAACTCAAGGGATGTTGCAAGCGATGGTCACTGCAACAGTTGGGGATGATGTTTATGGGGATGATCCTTCTGTCAATGCACTGGAGGAAAGATTTGCTGATATGGTAGGGAAGGAAATGAGTGTCTTTTTCCCATCAGGGACCCAATCGAATCTTTCAGCCATTTTAGCCCATTGCAACCGTGGGAACGACATCTTGGTCGGTAATGTCTATCATACTTTTGTTTATGAAGCTGGGGGAGCCTCGGTTTTAGGGGGAATTACCTTTACACCTTTACCAACAGAAGTGGATGGGTCTATCCGAACTGATCATATTGAAGCCTACATTAAACCGGATGATCCACATTTTCCAGAAACCCGATTGCTTTGCCTGGAAAATACCGTTTCGGGTGCAGCCATACCCCTGACAACCTTAATGGAAAATGCCCAAAAAGCCAAAGAGTTGGGATTAAGTGTTCACCTTGATGGTGCGAGATTATTTAACGCTGCCACGGAACTGCAAGTTAACCCAAGTGCAATAGCATCCGTAGCAGATACCGTCTCAGTTTGCCTCTCAAAGGGTTTGGGAACACCTGCGGGGACCTTGCTTGCAGGACCAAGGAATCTTGAGAGATCAATCAGAAGAAACCGTAAAATCCTGGGTGGTGGCATGCGTCAATCAGGTTATATGGCGGCAGCAGGAATCTTTGCCCTGGAAAATAATATCTCCAGGCTTGCCGACGACCATGAAAGGGCCAAAAGACTTGCCGAAATGCTATCTGAAATTGGTTCCAGCCAGGGTATTAAAATAGCACAGAATACCAATATGGTCTTTTTTGAGCCAAACCTAGAAGAACACCGCCCCCTACTTGAACACCTACGTTCAAAGGGATTTCTGGTAACAGACAAAAAACCTGCTTTCCGTTTTGTAATTCACTTGGGGATTGATGATGACGACATTGACATCTTTGCTCAAGCGATTATGGACTATTTTAAAACCAGACCAAAATGAGTTTGTTCGGTAATCATAATCAATGTGGTGCAAACTTTCGTGAGTATCAATTCAATGAGTTTTGGATGCTAATTCGTTCCTGAAACTTGATTTAGAAATGCTCGTAAAGGAAGTTGCTCAGTATCTTTGTCCTGATAACCCCGGAATACCCCGTTAAGAATGAAAATGACAATCGCTGTAATTGAAACGATAGGTGTCACAGCCAATAAATGGTAAAATTGTCCATTTCCATTTACCTTTATTCTATCCATTAAGGAATGCTCCAGATAAATTAACCATCCAATTATAACAATGGCCAATATTAGGACCAACGGTCTTAACCACCAAATTTGTACACCAAGCCTACCTATCTTTTCTGGAGGGGATTTATCCAGGATGTCTTCTTCTGAGGTTTTGGGAAGAATATCACCCATTTTCTGTCCTTTCCAACTTGGCTTTGTAATGATGACCGATCAAATCATCAGGAATTTCCCTAAACCTGTTACCTTGACCATAAACCCGGTCCCAGGGGCCACCGGCAACATGCGTAATATTTGATAATTTTAGGGTTGGGATTTCCTTGTAAAGTGCATGAACTTCATCCAAAAGTTTGTTTATTTTTGGTTCGATGTTACGTTCGTACATATAGAGTGGTGAAATGTCATGAATTCCTTGGGGCCTAAATGCATAATAAATGGCAGGTATCACAGGTCCGTAATCCCAAGCTTCAATACGATCTAGTATCAATGGGCGTTGAAAGGTTGCCAACGTCCAACCGTGAGCCATATACACCAGTTTAAGCACACGCATAATTGACATGGATTGCTTATCATGATTGGCTCGTCTAATAAACCAGTTTGCTATCTGCCGACTATCGTAGGGATAAAGTTTCTCTTCCATTAGGCCCCTTTCCTCCCACTTCATCAGGTTTATTTTTTGAAATACCTAGAATGGTTAACTTACGCAGTGGAAAAGACATATGAATTTTTTACTCCGAATTCAACCTGACAATGTCTCTGCGAAAATATAATCTCCACTTAAATTGGGGAATCAGACCCTTATAGTAGGTTTATATGTTGTTATGTTCACCAAGTATTAATCCATTTATCAGTTATCGGTAGTTGTTGGCTGAAATGCGTGATACCCTTTATCGGCACAAATACAGACTACTTTTTCAAAATCTTGAATTTCAGGTCGTGGAATCGATCTACGACCCAAATAGAAAAAAGTCGCCATAATCGCCAGACTACCAGAAGCAAAACAATTGCGAAGCCAAAACCAATATATCGCAGCCAGTTGAGGGGTTTGGTTTCACCCGGTCCCAATTCCCTGACACTTGTGACATTCGGATAAATCGACAAAGTCCTGTTTCTGATGCCATAATGGTTCACCAAAACTCTTTCGACACTACGACCTGCAAAACTCTGGGCCTGGGCTTGAATATCGCCACTGTCAAATTTGAAGTAAGGGGGCCACCTCCATCCGGTATCCTCATTGCGATAAACTCTTTCACTTTCACTACCAAAATTGACCCCATTGATGAATCTAATATCTCTATTCAAGGTTTCACCTGTGCCACCCCTGACCCAAAAAACGGGATTACTGCCAACTTCAGTCCTGACTACTTCGGTTCCAACAATCCTAACAACATCCTTGGATGGAAGTGTATAATGAGCAACAAAGAGGATGATCGTCAGAAAAGCAGAAATTAGTATGAGTTTCAAATATTTCATAAAACCGACTTTTCAAATAAGTTAAATTCCATACCGTATTAATGTAAATCCAAATTGGATTTATTGAAAGTTACAAACCGTGAATTTCCATAAGGTTTCGATGAGTTGATTTGATCAGACCTACGATAGGTGGATGAGACATAAGGAAATAATCATTAATTATGGATCTTAAAGAGAGACTCCTCGCCGAGATTGAAAACCGCAAAGAGGACTTGGTACAACTTACCCGGGACTTGGTTGCCATGCCAACTCTAAACCCTCCCGGTAGCAACTACCTTGAAATATGTGAATTCATCAAAGCCAGATTACAGCGAGCAGGTTTCGAGACAGAACTGTTGCGGGCTGAAGGTGTGTTGGGAGATAGTGATAAATATCCCCGTTGGAATCTCATCGGTCGTATTGACGGTAACCATCCTGGTGACTGTATTCATTTCAATTCCCATACGGATGTTGTGCATGTTGGAGAAAATTGGACCAAGGACCCCTTCGGCGGTGAAATTGAGGATGGCAAGATTTATGGGCGTGGCACATGTGATATGAAAGGTGGGATGGCAACATCCATCGTTGCTGCAGAGTGTTTCCTGGCCATTTGTCCAGAATTTTCGGGCGCGATTGAAATTTCCGGTACAGCCGATGAAGAATCAGGAGGCTATAGCGGGGTTGCATGGCTAGCGGAGCAAGGTCGTTTTTCTCCCTCAAGGGTTCAGCATGCTATAATTCCCGAACCATTAAATAAAAACCGAATTTGTCTGGGCCATCGCGGAGTATGGTGGGCCGAAATTGAAACCAAGGGGAGGATAGCCCATGGCTCAATGCCGTTCTTGGGGGATTGTGCCATAAGACATATGGGGGCCGTAATTCAGGAAATGGAGGACTATCTTTACCCGTTAATTGCAACCAAAACGACAAGCTACCCCATCGTTCCCGAGGGAGCGCGCCAATCAAGCATGAATCTAAATTCGATTCATGGTGGCGAAAAAGAACAGGATAATCTCTACGCGGGATACTCAGCACCATGTGTCCCAGACAGGTGCCGGATTAGGATTGATCGACGTTTTCTACCGGAAGAACCTATTGAGACTGTAAAAGCTGAAATTTCCAATATGTTGGAACGACTCAAAGACAAAAGACCTGACTTCGAATATACTATCACCGAAATGTTCAGTGTTCCTTCAGTTATAACTGAAAGGGACGCGCCAATTGTAAAATCTGTACACAAATCTATAAAGGAGGTGTTGGGAGAGTCTCCTGATTACGTTATTTCTCCAGGAACCTATGATCAGAAACATATTGATCGAATTGGCAAGATGAAAAATTGTATAGCTTATGGTCCGGGCATCCTGGATATGGCGCACCAACCAGATGAATGGGTGAGAATTCAGGATATGGTCGACAGTGCCAAGGTTATGGCGATTACAATTTTGGACTTACTCTGCAAAGAGAAAAACTAGAAAATTAAAGAGGAGAAGAGAATGCTTTCTTATCGATGGATAACCTTCATGTTAACTTGCTTTACCATGGTAGCGGGCTTGACCGTTTCCATTAATGCTGCCGAAAAATCTATAACAATTGGTATGCAGCTTGAGCCACCACATCTAGACCCAACTGCAGGTGCGGCCGCTGCGATTGACGAGGTCGTCTATGCCAATGTTTTTGAAGGGTTGACTCGGTATGCCCCTGATGGTTCGATTCTTCCAGGATTAGCCAAAAGTTGGGAGATTTCGGATGATGGTCTGACTTACACCTTTCATTTAAGGTCTGGAGTCATCTTCCATGATGGCTCAACTTTTGATGCAAGTGATGTAAAATTTTCCCTGGACCGAGCTCGGGCAGAAGATTCAACAAATGCTCAAAAGGCTTTGTTTGAAGGTATAAAAGATGTTTCTGTCATTGATCCTGTAACAGTTCAGGTTACCTTGAGCAATCCCAATGGATCTTTTCCAACAAATATGGCCTGGGGTGATGCCGTCATTCTTGATCCCGCCAGTGCAGCCGATGCAGGGGTCAACCCCGTTGGGACCGGTCCCTTTATGTTTCAGGAAAGAAAAGAAGGCGACCAGATTACACTCGTGAAACATCCTGATTACTGGGGGGAACCTGTGGCATTGGATTCGGCAACCTTTAAATTCATTCCCGATCCTACTGCCGCTTTTGGTGCCTTGATGGCTAATGATATTGATGCCTTTCCCAACTTTCCAAGCCCTGAAACACTTGCGCAGTTTGAATCCGATCCCCGGTTTAATGTCATCATTGGATCAACTGAAGGTGAAACAATCCTATCCACCAACAACAAGAGTGAGGTTCTTTCTGATATCAGGGTAAGAAAAGCTATAGCTCATGCGATAAATCGCCAGGAGATCATTGATGGCGCCATGTTTGGTTATGGGACCCCAATTGGAACGCATTTTGCCCCTCATAATCCTGACTACCTCGATTTGACCTCCAATTCAATGCATGATCCTGAATTATCTAAATCGCTACTCGCCGAAGCGGGTTATACTGACGGGCTTACGTTGCGATTAACCCTTCCGCCACCCTCCTATGCCCGAAGAGGTGGTGAGATTATCGCTGCCCAACTTAGAGTTGTCGGTATTGAAACAGAAGTCAGTAATGTTGATTGGGGCCAATGGCTCGAACAGGTCTTCCGAAACAATGATTATGACCTTACCATAGTCAGCCACACCGAAGCTAATGACATCAATATCTATGCCCGTACCGATTATTATTTTCAGTATGACAGCATAAAGTTTCAGGATGTTATGAATCAGTTGAACCTTGCGACTGACCCAGCCAAGCGAACGGAATTGTTACAGGAGGCGCAACAGATTGTTGCTGATGATTATGTCAATGGGTATTTATTCCAGTTGGCCAAACTGGGTGTGGCTGATGCCAAGATCGTAGGTTTATGGGAAAACGCACCAACCCAGGCGAACGATTTGACCCAGGTTTATTGGCAAGAATAGGAACAAACTAACCACCCGGAAAAATCCGGGTGGTTTCTATCTGCTTATACTCTGCAAAACTTGGCAGGTGCCCATACTTGGGGGATCTTGGGTGCTGCCTCTAGAAGTTTTCTGGTGTATTCTTGTTGCGGACAATCAAAAATTTTGTCCGTCATCCCTTCTTCGATTATTTTTCCATCCTTCATCACCAGAACTCGGTCGGTTACTGCTCTGACAACAGTCATGTCATGGCTTATGAACAGGTAGGAAAGGTTATGCTGGAACTGAAGATGATTTAATAAATCAAGAATTTGCGCTCTGATGGAGACATCCAGGGCAGAAACCGCCTCATCAAGGATTACCAAATCAGGCTTGATGACCATGGCTCTGGCAATTGCAATCCTTTGCCTTTGTCCCCCAGAAAATTCGTGAATGTATTTATCGACATCAGATTCCTTTAGACCAACTTCACACAAGGCAGAAACAACTCTCTCTTTTTGTTGTACGGTTGTAAGTGGTTTTTCCAAAAGGTGAAAAGGTTCTGCCACGAGCCTACCAACTTTATGTCTTGGATTAAAAGAACCGAATGGATCTTGAAAAACAATCTGCATTTTACGCCTTAATGAATGGGGCATTTTTCTCCCGGAATTCACCTCTACCCCATCGACAGTGATACGCCCTTTTTGTAGAGGGTCCAGGCCAAGGATGGTCCTGGAAAGAGTGGATTTACCACAACCCGATTCTCCAACCAGGCCCAAACTCTCACCTTTTTTTATTGTAAAACTCACTCCTCTGATAGCAACATTAGACTTTATCGTGTCAAGTATCCCACGATTGGGCAACTTATAGGTTCGTACAACATCCCTAACCTCCAGAAACTTAGCCCCTTTTGGCTTATCGTTTACCCCAGACGAATAGTTGGAAGCTGCAAACAATTTTTTTGTATAAGCATGCTTCATATCCTGAAAAAGCTCCCGGGTTGGACTCCTTTCAACTATTCTGCCATTCTGCATAACAGCTACCTGGTCAGCCATTTGAGCAATAACCGCCAAGTCATGTGTAATAAAGAGCAATGACATTTGTTCTTCCTTAACGAGACGCTTTAAGAGTTCAAGAATTTGAGCCTGTGTTGAAACATCCAAAGCAGTTGTGGGCTCATCTGCGATCAAAATTTTGGGGCGCAAGGCAATGGCCAGGGCAATGCAAACTCTTTGTCGTTGCCCTCCTGAGATTTCATGTGGATAAAGATCTGGCGAGAATCTGTCGGTTGGCATCTCGACCCGAGCCAATTTGTCCCTGGCTATGGTCATGGCTTCTGAGCGTGTGTACTTGCCGTGAATGACAAGGGTTTCAGCCACTTGATTGCCAATTGTCATTACCGGATTCAAAGCGGTCATGGGTTCCTGGAAAATCATCCCAATATCCCGTCCTCGGATTGCACACATTTCCCTTTCTGAGAGGTTGAATAAATTCCTGCCCTCAAGGACAGCTCTTCCTGTTCGCATGGAACTTTTGGGTAGCAGGCTCATTAGAGATAAAGCAGTCATTGATTTACCAGAGCCAGATTCACCAACAAAACCGAATACTTCTCCTTGTGAGATATTGAATTCAATCTCGTTTAAGATTTTTTCACCGCTTATGGATACATTGAGGTCTGAAACGGCAAGCAGGGTCATGGCCTCATTTTCCTTAGACGTGGATCAAGGTAATCCCGCAAACCGTCGCCTAACATATTCAACCCCAAAACCATGGCAACGATTGCCAATCCAGGAATAAAGGCCAATCTGGGGTCTGTATAAATCAAGGTTTGGGCATCTGCCAACATACGCCCCCAGCTAGGTGTAGGTGGTTGGGCACCCAATCCTATGTAGGAAAGCCCTGCCTCAGCCAATATACCAAGGGAGAATTGAATGGTCCCCTGTACAAGTAGAAGGTTGGTTATATTTGGCAAGATATGTTCAACTGAAATCCTCACCTTACCTTTGCCAGCAACCCTGGCTGCCAAAATAAACTCCAGAGTCCACAGGCTTAGAGCGGCACCGCGTGAAACCCGGGCAAAAACTGGAATATTGAATATCCCGATGGCTAAAATTGCATTGAAAGCCGAAGGACCAAAAACAGCCGTAATCAAAATGGCTATAACAAGTGATGGAAAAGCAAATACAAGGTCATTTCCTCGCATGATCAAGTCATCAAACGCACTCCCCCGGTTGGATGCAGCAGCCAAGCCAAGGGGCACCCCAGCCAATACACCTATGCCAACCGCAACAAGAGCAACGCTTATTGAAGTCCTGGCACCTATCATCAACATGGATAAAATGTCTCGGCCAAAATGATCGGTTCCAAGAAGGTACTGCCAGTCGGGCGATTTAAGCTTGGAGGGAATGTTGAGTATTTCAACTGGATATGGTGTCCATATCAGCGAAAGAAGAGCCATGGCTAAAAAGAAGGCAGACAAAGATGCTCCAAAAAGCAGTTGAGTTGGAACTCTCACCCTTCCCTCCTTAAGCGGGGATCAACAAGGGCATAGGTAATATCAACCAGAAAATTGACCAGGATGACAGCAAAAACCATCAGCATAACAACGCTTTCCACGACAATAAGATCTCTTTGCATAATCGCCTGGAAAATGAGTCTGCCAAGACCAGGTAAAAAGAATACATTTTCAATAATAATGCCCCCTGCAAGCAGGAAGGAAAATTGTAAACCGAGTATGGTCAGAACCGGTATCATGGCGTTTCGCAGTGCATGTCTGATCAACACTCGTCTTTGAGAAAGGCCCTTGGCTCTTGCAGTTCTGATGTAATCCTGGGAAAGTGTCTCAATCAGGGAAGATCGCATAACCCGAGCCAAGATTGAAGCCTGTGTTAATGCCAAAGCTATCGCAGGTAAAGTGAGTGATTTAATCCCAAACCAAAAACCGGCATTCCATCCTGAAAAGCCTCCGGCCGAGAACCAGCGCAAATTGATGGCGAAAAGGAGAACCAGAAGCATGGCAAACCAGAAGTTGGGGACTGCAATACCCAATTGGGTAAACCCCATGATACCAAAATCAGTTGGTTCACCTCGTTTTGAGGCTGCAATCAAGCCTACAGGAAACGCGATGGCGGTTGATAAAATCAGAGCATAGACAGCCAAGGGGAGAGACACTTGGATACGGTCCAGCACCAAGTCTGAAATTGGAACCTTATAGGTATAAGAAATACCAAAATCTCCAACCAGTAAACCGGACACCCAATTCAGGTATCGTACCACGGGAGTCTGATCCAATCCAAGTTCAGCCTTAAGGGCAATAACTGTTTCTGGCGAAGCTGTTATGCCGAGCATAAAAGAGGCGGGATCACCCGGTATGATTTCTATGACAAAAAAGATAACCAGACTGGCGACAGCCAAACTTAAACCTAGTGAGATTATTCGTGAAATGAGATAGCGAAGCATCCGTTTCGATCCCTCAAATCATTATACCAATGATTTTAGGTTGGTACGAATTCTTGTTCGTTTTGAATTTGTTTCCATGCCAAATTGTACCTGGAAAGTTTTACCTCGGAAAGTCTGATTGCTTCTTCGGGAACTCCCCTTGCGACAAGGACATCTGGATGACTTTTCATAACGAGGTCACGCCATTTGCGTCTGATTTCCGGCAAAGGTGTATCTCGGCCAACCCCCAAAACTTTGTAGGGATCAAAACTTGGTTCACCATTAAGGTAGTTCAACTTGTACCTGAGCTTTCTTCTGGGAAGCCCAAACAAAGCATTCACCCTGATGAGGAAACGTCGTTCCTGAAAACTGAGATCTCCATCAGCCTTGGCTATATAAATTAAGCCTTCCATGATGTCCCCCAACAGGGGAGAGCCACCACCCAATAATTTGCGTATTTCAATGGCGTAATATTCGTATCCCAGTGTACTTCGGCTTGCTGAGTTGAAAACTCGGGCGGCATTTTTTTGTTCGGATTCAGGGAGCTGGAAAATTTCCCGAAAGGCTTTGATTTCCTTTTTGGTAACTTGTCCATCAACCTTGGTTAATTTGGCTCCAAGGGAAATGATCGCGATGGTAAATGAAACCCTTCTGCTAGGCTTCTTGTTGACATTGGGCAACAGTCCTTTGAGAAGCGATTTGAACTCGGAATTGCTTCGGACGAAATTTTTGATTTTCTGCCAATTATTAATCATGGTAACCAAAACCTAATCTAACTGGCAAAATGAAACGCGTGGATATTACCAACAAAACTGTCCTGAAAGTGCATGTCATTACCTTCCGCAAAGATGAATGTCTATGATTCAAATGCATAATCAAAATAATACCCATGCGGTTCAGATGAAGTGGTCATATTATTCAACTATCAAATGCAAAGCCTCTATTCGCTTCCTATGTTGCATAACTTGATTTAAGCGACAAAGGTAAGCAACGAACAAAAAAATGTGTACGAATTTCCTTTGCCTGACTTACAAAAAAGAATTAATTCGTACCTGACACCCCCCTTATACCGATTATCAAACTGAAGTTAAATACACTTGTCAATGTTGACAAAAAATTTCATTTTCGACGGAGGGGTTGCATGGAAGTCTACCCTTTTGGCCTGTAATTGGATTGCTTGAATTTATATTGGCAAAGAATATTACGGAATGATGTTTCCCTATTAGTTCATAATTTCAGATTAATGTCACAATTCCTTTTGCCGAGGTCTACCGAACTTGTACGTATACAACTCAAAGGATTGCTATTTACTCTTTTTAACTTGTTCCAGAGGAAGTATACAAGCGTTGTATTGACAACTAACGGGATAATTCTGAACACGAGAGTATCTCACAGGTACAATTTTGAAGATTTCTCCGAGGAGGTCTCTATACGCAAGGTTCTTGGTTTTACGTATCTTGTATTTCTTAGAAGTGATGGTTCGAAAATTAAAATTGGTCCGATTGATAACAAAGAAGCCACAACCTTTCAGCACAAAACGAACAAAGAAAGACAAAATTATTTCGAGGCGATCATAGAAGCCGAAAGAACAGAGATCACTACACTCTGCAGAATATTTGATTCACTGAAAAATCCTCGTCGTTATCCTTCTGCATGCTTGCTCAAACCATTTATAGAAAGATCCCAGAAATTAATAACCAAGCTACCTCATAACATCACCTTGCGATTATACGATCATCGAAAAAATCTCTCGAAAATAAAAAAACTTGCTGAAAATCCCTCCAAACTCAGGGAAGATGCAATAAGAACATTTGTAAATTCCAAGTTGGATACAAAATCAGAATTTTTTGATACGATTGAAAAGCATCCTCTAACCCACGAACAACGCCTCGCGATTATTACTGAGGAAGACGCTTTGCTCGTATTGGCCGGCGCCGGCTCTGGGAAGACAAGCGTTATAACAACCAAGGTGATCTATTTGTTGCAGGAACAAATTTGCAAACCGGAAGAAATCTTACTTATTACCTACAGCCGTAAGGCAGCTAAAGAGATTAAGGAACGAATTCGTCGTAAAGTCAAGGTTGATTTGAAGGTTGCAACCTTTCATTCTTTGGGACTTAACATACTAAAAGAGGCCGAAGCTCACCCTCCCGCCCTTGCACAACATGCTTCTGACAATAAGAAATTCCGAAAATTAATCCAAACGATTTTGGTTGAAGAGGTCGCAAAACAACCCGGCATGGAGTCCATTCTTCGCAATTGGTTTGAAGAATTCTACCTGCCATACAAAAGTGAATGGGACTTTAATTCACTCAATGAGTATTACGAATACATCAATTCTATAAACCATTATTTCAAATCAAAAAAGGAGCTGCGGACCTTGAAGGGTGATAAAGTTCGCAGTTTTGAGGAGATGAAAATTGCCAATTGGCTTTACATAAATGGTATTGAATATGAATATGAGCCTATTTACCAATTCAAATTACCTCAAGACCAGAAAAATATTTACAGACCTGATTTTCGTTTGGTTTCAAGTGGTGTCTATATAGAGCATTTTGGTCTTCGAAAAGAATTTCAAAATGGGACAGAGAAATTTACGACAGCTCCATATATCGACTGTTCAGATTATTTAGAACAAAGGAATTGGAAGCTCAAAACGCATAAGGAAAACCAGACAATATTGATTGAAACGTTTAGTTACGAACAGACTGAGGGCGTGTTGTTAGAGAACCTAGTGAAAAAATTGGAACCATATGAAACCCCTAGCCCAATCCCTGCCAATCAAATGTTCGAATCACTGCACGAGCTGGGTGCGATTGATCAATTTTCCAACATTTTAGCAACCTTTTTAAGACTTTATAAAAGTTCATCACTCTCAATCAAAGATTGTCAAGTTAAGGTTAACAACTCCAACTTTAGAAACCGAGGTAGCGCGTTTCTAAAAATATTTGAACCTCTCGTTAATTCCTATGAGGAGAAGCTTGAAGGTCAAATAGATTTCGAGGATATGATTTTTCAGGCTACAAAATATTTGAGAGAAGGCGTCTACAAAAGTCCCTATAGACAAATATTAATTGATGAATTCCAAGACATGACACAAGCATGTGGACAACTTCTTAGGGAATTAAAGAAACAGCATGAGGATGTAAGGATATTTGGGGTTGGTGATGATTGGCAATCCATCTACAGGTTTAATGGATCAGATATCCACTTAATGCGAAACTTCAGTCAAATTTTTGGAGGCAAATATGAAGGAATGATGGAAGTTCATAATTTGATTGATCTCGCAAAAACGTTCAGAAGTGTTGATAAAATTGCCAAATCTGCACAAAATTTTATTCAAAAAAACCCCTATCAGATCAAAAAACAGATTACACCTTCGAATTTTACCGACAAATCTTCAATTTTCATTATTTATCATCCCAATCATCAAAAGGATCTAGCACTAAGGGAGGCACTCGATCGTTTGGCTAAATGTTCAACCGAGATAAAACCGGAAACGGTGTTTATGTTGGCTCGTTATAATCATCAAATTCCTGATAATTTTGACGATTTACAAAGAAATTATACCAATTTGCATATGGAGTTCCTAACCATACATGGGTCCAAGGGTTTGGAAGCAGACCATGTCATTCTTTTGAACGCTTCATCAGGTCAATGGGGGTTTCCATCAGAAATTATTGATGATCCCCTTTTGAACATTGTTTTACCAGAATCTGAGGATTACATCCACGCCGAGGAAAGAAGACTGTTTTATGTAGCAATGACTCGGGCTCGAGTGAGTTTTACGATGCTCTCCGCTCAAAATAATCCTTCCTGTTTCGTAAGAGAACTAGAAAAATCTGATCCTGGAATAGATGTTACAAAAAAATCCATTTTTGCGAATAAACCTTACGAAAATGTGAAGGGCGTTTGCATCTTACAATGAGACAGGAACGAGAGCATTTTGAATGTGAATAACCTCTATTGTAAGGAACATTTCAAACCGTGCCCGCAATGTAAAAATGACGACCCAGTTTTAGACATAGAATCAGCAAATCATTGAAATGCAGTTTTGGGGCTTTATACAATCCCCCCCCCCTTTATGCTCAGAAGGCTGGCTTGTTCGTAGACATATGGTCAGTATGGAAATTTCTTCTCATGTATTCCTTATCCAAAATGTAAAGGGAAAATATCAAATATTTCAATTCCAGCTATCTTTTGATATCAATAATTGCAAAACTTCTGCCTAGGCACTTTCTCCTTTTGGAATATGGAAAGTTACGAGTATGAGCGCTTGTCATTTCACCATTTGAAAAATCATCTGGCACAGAATTTTGTAAAAATTTATGGTGCCTTGGTGTAAAATGACTTCAGAACATTTTTAAACACTTGATCGGCAAGACTTCGTTTCATTTAAGGAAAGGCCCACATGCCAAAATCTCTATACCTTGCTAACCCCTATGGATTCTCCCTTCAACAAAAAAACACCCTTCTCCCGGTAATTAAATCCATTCTTGAGAGACTGGGTGCAGAAGTATGGGAACCTTTTGAACGAAATAACCAAATTGATTTCTCCAAGAGTGGCTGGGCCTATCAAGTTGGCCAGGCTGACTTGCAAGATGTTAGAGACAGCGATGGAACTTTTGCTGTTGTCAACGGCTGCCCTCCAGATGAGGGTGTTATGGTTGAACTAGGTATGGCCATAGCATGGAACAAACCAACCTTCTTATTTCGGGATGATTTCAGAAGATGTACCGACAGTGAAACCTATCCTTTGAATCTAATGCTATTTACAGGTATTCCAGAACAAAACTGGAAAGATTTCTACTATACTTCAATTGAAGAGATCTCATCTCCAGACAAAGCGCTGGTCAAATGGCTCAAGGAAGCTGGTTAAAAAATGATCCCACCCATTTACATTATTTTCAGGTCTAAAATATGCATGCTTGTTTAACTTCACTCGAACACACTCAAAGTATAGGGAAGGATAAAGCCCTCCCCAAATGGGATTTGAGTGATCTTTACGAAGATACGAATTCTGTCACCTTGGGAGATGATCTCAATCTTCTGGATAAACTTTGCGTAAAGTTTGAAAACAAATATCAGGGGAAGATTGAAACCAACAAAAATCCTGAATTTCTATATCAAAGCGTACAAGAATTCGAAGCGATTCAGCGTAAAATCAGTCGCATTCTTGCTTATGCCTATCTCCTTCACCAAACAAATCTTAATGATTCTAATGTGGGTAAATTTTACGGGGATTGTGAAGCTAAGTCCTTATCTTGGCAAACGAAATTAGTTTTTTATGAGAACCAGATAGCTCAGATACCAACAACAAATCTCAATAAAATGCTCAGTCAAAGTTCTGATCTTGCTAGATATACCCAATATCTGCGAAGCTGTCAAAAATACAAACCACACATTCTATCCCTGGATTTGGAAAAATTCTCCATGGATAACTCAATATTAACTTCCTCCTGGGTTAGATTGTTCGATGTTTCGTTATCCTCAATAAAATGTCGTGTGGGTAAAGAACAACTTGGCCTTGAGCAGACCCTTGCATTGCTACAGTCGAGAAAAAGGAAAAAACGAAAGCAGGCTTTTTTGGCCCTGTCTGAACAATTTTACCAACGAGAAGAATTTTTTTCCCTTATCACCAATACGTTAGTCAAGGGCAAAGAAGTTCAAGATAATTGGCGGCAATTCCCAAATCCACAATCGTCCCGACACCTCAATAATGAAGTCGAAGACAGGGTTGTTGATGGTTTGCAGCATGCAGTAGTCAAATCTTATCCGGCCATCTCCCACAGGTTTTATAACTTAAAATCCAAACTTTTGGGGCTGGAGTGTTTACAGTTTTGGGACAGGATCGCACCTTTGTCGATTGTTCCCGAGACTAAAGTGTCATGGAATAGTGCGGTGTCCATGGTTTTGGATGCATTTAGCGGCTTTAGTCCCCAATTAGCTGATTTATCAAAACAATTTTTTGAAAATCAATGGATTGATGTGCCAGTGAAAGATGGGAAATCTGGTGGTGGTTTTTGTCATCCAACTGTCACGGATGTCCATCCCTATATTTTGCTCAATTACCAAAATCGCCCCCGAGATGTCATGGTCCTGGCGCATGAGTTAGGTCATGGTGTACATCAATTATTGGCCCGTAAACAGGGTGAAATTTTAAGCAACACTCCCCTAACCCTCGCCGAAACAGCTAGTGTGTTTGGAGAAATGCTCACCTTTGAATCTCTCTTGCAGAAGACGACCAGCAAGAAGGAAAAATTTGCCCTCATAGCAGGTAAGCTTGATGACATGATTAACACAGTTATACGACAAATGAGTTTCTATGAATTTGAAACCCGGGTACATAAACAACGAAGAAAAGGCGAATTAACACCGAGCGAAATTGGTCAAATATGGATGGACACACAAACGGAATGTCTAGGCCCTGCATTCAAAATCAACGAAGGATATAGAACATTTTGGTCCTATATTCCCCATTTTATTCATGCCCCCTTCTATGTTTATGCCTATTCTTTTGGCCAACTGGTTTCACTATCACTTTTTGCCATTTACAAGAACCAAATGAAAGGGTTCGAACAAAAATATATTAACCTGCTTGAAGCAGGCGGTTCCAAACCTTACCATGAAGTTCTGGAACCTTTCGGAATAGATATATCTGATCCAGGTTTCTGGGATAACGGATTATCGATTCTAGAAGACTATATAGATCAATTGGAGACGATGTCGTCGGAAATCCTTAGCTAGAGAATATCTTGCATCCTTTCAGTTCTTAACTCCTTAACCCTTTTGGTTACCTTCTCAAAGGCCCGACATTCGATTTGACGAATTCGTTCACGGCTGACACCATAGGCTTGGGATAGAATTTCCAGTGTAACCGTAGGCTCAGTAAGTCGCCTTTTGATGAAAATGTCCTTCTCCCTTTCCTTCAGCACATCAAGAGAATCGTAGAGGAGTTTCTTCCTGAAATCGAATTCATCTTTTTCAGCGTAAGCAGTTTCCTGATCGGCATTGGTGTCAACCAGCATGTCTTGTCGTTCCGTGGTTGAATCATCATAAGAGATACTTGCATTCAGTGAAGAGTCCTGTGCCGATAGACGATCATTCATTTGAATGACTTCCCTTTCGCTGACGCTCATCATTTCTGCAATTTTCTGAATTTCCTTTGGCTTCAGGTTGTTACTGTCAACAACTCCAATCAATTCGCGCGCCTTGCGAAGATTGAAGAACAACTTCTTTTGGGAAGTGGTTGTTCCAAGCTTAACCAGACTCCAGGTTCGCAGGATAAAATCCTGTACTTGCGCTCTGATCCACCAACCTGCATAAGTTGCAAGGCGGAAACCCTTTTCGGGATCAAATCTTTTGACAGCTTGCATAAGGCCTATGTTAGCCTCGGAAATCAAATCCACCAAGGGGAGGCCATAACCTCTATAGTTGAGGGCTATTTTGGAAGCCAGTCTCAAATGAGAAGTTACCAACTTGTGAGCGGAATTTATATCTCCCTCATCAATAAGTGCCTTGGCCAATTTGTACTCTTCATCATGAGTCAACATTGGATATTTATGAACCTCGACCAGATACTGTCTCAGACCGCTGTCTTGCGAAGGTACGGGTAAACTTTTATAGGATGCCATTGTCTTACTGCCCTCTAATATTTTCTAGCGAAAATCCTTAAGTACTCCATCAAAAGTAGAGGCAATCCAATTGGATCACCACCGGAAAGTTGTTGAAAAATAGAATGCTGCATAATAGCAAAAAACTGTTAACAAGGCAAGTTTTTTTCATCCTTCCAAAGAACGGGCTTTAATGTTGTAAAATTACAACACAAACTCCTGATCCTTACTACGTATTCCCTTAACTCTGGTTGCATTTATCCCTTATCAAGACAGGGAATGGAACAAGATTGATTAAACTATTTAACAACCCGAGAGGCGCCACTTTATTGTACAAAGTAGGTTACATACGAAAATAGAGACCTGTAATCCTTACGTAGTATATGTTTTGAAATTCCAATAAAGGCATTTCAAAACCCATGTCGGAGAGCGCCTCAAGAAATCCGGTATGCGATGGAGTATATCGGTAGGACAGGGGATCCTGACCATAAGATCGTGGGTGAAATCCGATCGCTTTGGCTTTATCTGGAGCCGGGTGATGGACGAGTGTGATAACAGCCGGTCAACGACAATCATGAGCCAAATCAAAAGATGAATAAGGCAGCTTAAAGTGATAAATGATGCACAATACGAGATTCACACCCTTGTTTAGAATCTTTTTTACGATTACGTGCCTCCAAGCTGTTCAGCAAAACAAGGAGGATATCAATATGAATGAAGCAGATTGCCAAAGAGCTTTGGCCGAACTTGGAAAAGATCCAGATAAATGGCATGAAGTTCTGATTAAAGAAAAAGGAGCAAAACATCTTTGTCTTAAAAGTCGTTATAAACTCCCGGATGGTTCAGATATTGTTCTTGATTGAAACAAAATTGATTGGACCCGACCTGAAGAAAAAATAATGTCTCAACTCGGAAACGATCCAGATAAATGGCATGGAGTTCTGATTAAAGAAAAAGGAGCAGAACATCTTTGTCTTAAAAGCGGTTATAAATTCCTGGATGGCTCTGATCTTGTCATTGATTGGACCCGACCTAGAGAAAAAACAATGTATCCTTCTGGGTATCCCTATCCCCATCAGGTATAAGGATTTAAGACCCCAAGACAACAACCAGGTTTCGGTCAAATAAGCTATACTTGGCTTGCTTTCCATTCTGCCATGGTACGGCCACCCTTCTCGCGGTTGCAACTAGAGCAGAGGAGCTGGAGATTGTCTTCATGATCGGTGCCACCCTTTGATCGAGGTAGTTTATGATCGACTTCCATAACCCTGAACGGAAAATGCGTATCACATCCTGCACATATCCCTTCCTGCTTGCCATATAATCGATGACGATGTGTCCGGTAATTTGGAATATCTCCCAGGTCAGTGAGGATGGGAGGCTCATCAAGGGCAATGGCTCCTCCAAAAATTGGTCCCCGAGCCTCAATTATCCTGTCGTTGACCAGTTTGACAGCCAAGGGTGAAAGGTCAATGCCAACCCATTTGCGCTCCAATCTGTAAGCAATAACCAGAGCGGTGGTACAACCGCAAAAAGGATCCAATATCAGGTCGCCTTCGCTGGAACTGGCCTTGATGATCCGTTCTAGCAATTTGAGAGGTTTCTGGGTCGGGTATTTTTTGGCTTCTTTGGACCGGGATGAAACTGGTGGAATATCAGTCCAGATATCATTTGGAAGTTGGCCAGGATTAGCATGTAAGTAACGCTTCAAACGAGGAGTGCCTGTAGATGAGAATTCTATCATACCGGCCTCATGAAGCATATCAAGATGTGCTAGGACACCTTTTTCCTGGCAATATCCAGAGATGATGTTTTTATCAATCCAGGCTGCATAATCGCCTGTTTTAGGGACGCTCCAGCACCGACCTCTATCCGTAGGATTCCATCCCTGCCAAGTACTACATAAAATGTGCATTATGGCAAAATTCGTTCGCTGATCGTGGGTTGCAGGGTAATCGCTTTTAAAATTTTGATTTCCTCTTTTGGTTATTTACTCTCATACTGTCTCAAAAAAGACAACATTATTTTGAGGCTAAAAAGATGCCGAATTATTCCCATGTTTTTGAGGGGATTACCGATCCCCGACGCAGTAACGCAACCCGCTATGATCTTCATGAAATGCTGATGATGAACCTATTGACCGTCCTCTCGGGTGGTGAAACCTGTACCGACATGGCTCCGTTTGGCCGTAGACAAGAGGACACCATCCATTCGGGGAAGACTTAAAAAAGCCGGATGGAATCACAATTATGCGTTGAAACTCATCAGTTTGGCTGGACTTTTACCTGAAAATGGGGCGGTTCAAAAGCGATAGCCCTGCGTAGGTTGACCAATACTACTACAAATCACCTCGGAATGCTGTATAAAACGAGTAAGTAAATTAGTATCTGCATCATGTCTTTACGAGAATATTTGAAACAGGGGCCCAAACTGGATTCGTAAAACGAGCTGAGAAATCATTTTCTAATTCCTCATTTGGAGGGTTTTGTTAGTATATTTTTCGTAAATCAATAATTTAAGAAATTTGTTAAAACATAGTACCAAGTGTACAAGAGCTTCGGTTTCGCAAATTAACATTATGAAATACAAATAGTGCTTTGGTAAAACATAATAACAAATTACTTATAACAAAATTGAGAAAATTCATCTTCAAATTAACAGTACTTTGTTAAAACTGATAGATAAGGACTCCGCCCAGTGACCTACTTACAAGAACTAAATGATCAAGCCATGGAACATTTTATTATTGATGAAGATGAGGACATAACAACTACTTCCGAACTATTTTCTATATCCTCATATGGAATTGATTACCCTGTCGAAACCCTTGTTAATAGGATTAACAACGAACAATTTTATGTCCCAAGTTTTCAAAGGGGTTTTGTTTGGTCAAAAAATAGATCTTCACGTTTTATTGAATCCTTACTGCTAGGATTGCCTGTGCCTGGTATATTTTTATATAAAGAAACCGAAACCGGGAAGCACTTAATAATTGATGGGCAACAAAGGTTGTTAACTCTCACTTCTTTTTTCCAAGGTGAATTTAACACAAAAAAGTTCAACCTTAGTGGGATCGATTCAAAATGGGAGGGAAAAACATTTGAAACCTTAACAAAAGAAGACCAGATGCGGTTAGCAGATACAGCAATCCATGTAACCGTATTTAAGCAAGACTTGCCAAGGGGAAATATGAACAGTGTTTATGAAGTATTTGAAAGACTTAACACAGGTGGAGTTAAACTTTCCGCACAAGAAATAAGGTCATGTATTTTCCATGGTAATTTCAATGACTTCCTACACAAACTTAATAAGCAGAAAACATGGAGAAGTATATTTGGGTTAAGAGAAAATAATCGTTTAAAAGACGTCGAAATTATCTTGAGATTTTTTGCTTTCCTGGAAAGGAAAGATCAATATTCACCCCCCATGAAGCAATTCCTAAACAATTTTATGGCAACAAAACGAAACTATACTGATAAAGAACTAATTGATTTGGAGGAAATATTCATAACAACCATGAATTTTATTGCTACTACAATTGGTGATCACGCCTTCAGACCAGAAAAAGCGTTCAATGTTGCTGTGTTTGATTCAGTGGCAACAACAATTGCGAAAAAAATAAAGGAAGGTGGAAAACTCTGCGAGTATGAAACTAAAACATCCTATATGGAATTATTGAAAAATCATGAATTTAGAGAGGGATATTTAACTAACACCGCTTCTACAGAAAACGTCAACAAACGTTTTTTGAACGCTGGTCAGGCATTTGGTCTCATATGAACACCCAGAATTTATTAGATGCAGAGTATAATCGATTAGATAAGCAGATTAGAGTTATTGAAGACAGCATTGGCAAGTGCCCTGAAGAACTGATTGTATTAAGTTGTCAGATAATGTGCGTTTCAATATGCGGTAGTCTCGAACAGTGCCTAAAAGCGATATTTACTGAGTATGCAAACCAACAATCAGATCACAAACTCGAAAATGTTATAGCAAAAATTTGTACTAATTTTAGGACTCCAAAACCTAAAAATTTAGAGGAATTTGTTGGGTTGCTAGATCCTTAATTTTCTAGGCACTTGAGAGAATCTTGGGAAGAAGAGGAAGAACA
Organism: Paracoccaceae bacterium; assembly: GCA_022822495.1. Classification (GTDB taxonomy): domain Bacteria; phylum Pseudomonadota; class Alphaproteobacteria; order Rhodobacterales; family Rhodobacteraceae; genus MPNP01. The sequence goes on from JAJEBQ010000027.1 coordinate 58,573, forward strand.
AGAACGATCGCATTTAGGTAACCTAGTCAAAAACAGAATAGATATAGCCCACCAAACCGGCAACCGAGTAGATTTAAGAACCTCGCATTTAAGAACCTACTTAAACGTTTACTTATCTATACTTTCCAAGGTTCACAATCACTTTCTCAAAAGAGAATGAATTTATTTTATAGCTTCAATTCAAATGCTCTTAAAAATTTTAAAAGCGATTACCCTGTAGTTGTCACCCTAATCTTTTGACTACCACTCCCCTTTTTTGGAGGCTGCTCACTCATCCATTAAACTTTCATAATGACTCTGGATTAGGTCATTACTTATGGGAATACCAAATGAACCCCTTTCATAAGTCAAGTCCCAGGGTGATCCTGCTTTATGAGTAATACTAGACAGTTTCAAAGCACTCAAATGACCGTACAAATCATAAATCATTCTGATCATAGCCATTTCATCTGAGTCAAGATACTCCTTCTTGTATACCTTAATTTTTTTGACTGGATTGCTTCGGAAGTGTCGTAATTTCTTATACAACAAGGGAATAACCGGACCGTATTGCCAAGCTTCAATCCTATCTTTAATCAAAGGGCGTTCATGCAAAGCTAACATCCAACCATGTGCTATATAAACAAGTTTCAGGACTTGCATCAAGGTTAGGGATTTCTCCTTTTCGTCTGCCAAGTTGATGAATTCATTCGCAACTGTGATACTGCTTGTCATAATTTTTCACCACTGTTAGGACAATTCCATGCAATAAACATAGTAACTAAACTCCATAGTTTGGTATTACGTATATAGCATGTTACTCAAGATTCAAATTTATTCCTGCAACGGTTGCCATAACAAGCTATTTTGCAGGATTTAATCCCTATACTAACCACCGCTAATGGATGTGATCAACTGCTGGAAATCTTCAGGTAGCCCTGCTTCAAAAACCATCTGCTTCCTGGTCATCGGATGCATCAATTCCAAATGACCCGCATGGAGTGCTTGGCGGGTAAAATTGGTGATAATCTTGTTATTTTCCGAATGAATATTTTGCTGACCTTGCCCATAAAGTTGATCACCAATTATAGGGTGTCCGATATAGTCCATATGAACCCTGATCTGGTGCGTCCTTCCGGTTTCAAGCCAACACTTAACCAAAGATAATGAACGTTCTTGAAACATCTTCATGACCTTAAACCGTGTAGTGGCCTTTTTACCGCCAGTTGGAACGACAGAAAACTTTTTCCTGTTATTCGGATGGCGGCCGATGTTGGGAAATATCCGAAATATTTCTTCCGGTTCAATTTCCAGTGATTTCAAATTCCTAACCAGTAAGGAAGGTATTGTCGGGCCACCTTTAATCAATGCCATATAGACTCTTTTTGCACTACGGGTAGAAAACTGTTTGGTCAGAGAATGCATCGCACGATCAGTTTTGGCGACCACCATTAAACCGGTGGTATCCTTGTCCAACCTGTGAACAATTCCTGGTCTATTTTGATCTTGATTGCCTGAAAAATTTTGACCACAATGATAAACCAAAGCATTCACCAAAGTTCCAGTGTAATTTCCGGCCCCGGGGTGAACGACCAAACCGGCAGGTTTGTTGACAACGATTATTTCGGCATCTTCATGGACAATATCCAAAGGTATATTTTCTGGCTCAATATGGCTTGTGGTTGACTCGGGAATTCGAATTTCAAGAACCTGCTCTTCATGTACAAGAGTTTTCGGGATAGTAATTACTTTCCCTTGCAATGTTACATAACCCTCTTTAATTAATTTGCTTACCCGGGACCTGCTGATTTCCAGATCATCAGGCAGGAGGTTGGTCAGGGCCCGATCCAATCTTGTCGAAGGTCCCTCACCGATTTGAAACAAAAAAGCTTTGGGAATATCATTCATGAATAAATCTCCTGAAAACTCTATCGAGCCAGCAGGACTGAAATGGTTAAAAATTCTGGTAGCTGTCCTTACGGTAACCTTGATTATAGGATTTTTAACAATTGTTGGTATGTTTATTTACCGATTTAATTCAATTGGCGATACCGCCGTTATGTCACCATTGCCTGATCAAATCAATCTGCCTCAGGGGGTAGAAATAAATGCCTTCACCCAAGCAGAGGATTGGTTTTTGATTTTAACTTCCGAAAATGAATTGTTGATTTATGACAGGGGTACAAATAAGCTCATCCAAACGGCCAGGATACAAAACCAATAGAGGAATTGGAACTTATTTACACACGCACAAAAATCTTAAATTTTGCTACAAACCCAAGGCTATAGCGTGACAATCTGAATGGGAACTCAGCATCAATCAATATAGAAATCCAAGTGAGAAAGTTATTTTCTGATGGGAGGTGTCTTCGGCTGGCTAGCAAATCACGATATTTTATACAATTCACCCGAGAGTGAAAATATTATTTTGTGAATTGATAATCAGCAAGAAAATCTGAAAATCTTTCATAAGAAGATTCCCGTAATTTTGAATAATTTGAAAGGTGGTCATAGTTAAGAAATGGCATTCTCTCCTGAGTTTATAGAAGAATTGAAAAGGGTTACTTCCATTTCCCGAATTCTTGGGAAATTTGTAACTTGGGATCCGAAAAAAACGAAAGCCGCCAAGGGAGATTACTGGGCCTGTTGTCCATTCCATTCGGAAAAAACGCCATCCTTTCATGCCACCGAATCAAGAGGTACTTATTATTGTTTTTCCTGTCAGGAGAAAGGTAATGCCTTTACTTTTCTGCAAAAAAGCCAGGGAATGAGTTTTGCTGATGCTGTAAAATTTCTTGCAGCTGAAGCCAATTTGGCCTTACCAGAACCCACAGGAAAGGAAAAGGAACAGGCCAAGAAAGTCAATTATTTAATAAAAATCCATGAGATTGCTTCTGGCTATTATCGGGACCAATTAAATTCGAGCATAGGGAAACCTTCGCTGGATTATTTAAAGTCCAGAGGATTGAAATCCTCTACGATCAAGGATTTTGGAATCGGATATGCCCCCAACATGCCGGAATTGATCACGTTGTTAAACAATTCAGGTTATTCACAAGAACAAATTGTTGAGGCAGGCCTGGCAAAACATAGTGACAATGGAACAGGTGTCTATACGACCTTCAGAGATAGGATTGTATTTCCAATACAAGACAGCCGGGGCCGAGTTATTGCCTTTGGTGGAAGGGCTATGGACCCCAAAGTTCCAGCGAAATATCTGAATTCTCCCAACACACAAATATTCAGCAAGGGAAACATACTCTATAATCTCCACAATGCTTCTGCTTTGGTTCATGAGGACAATCCTCTACTTGTCGTTGAGGGCTACATGGATGCCATTGCGCTTCACCAGGCAGGTTTTACCGCAAGTGTTGCGCCTTTAGGTACTGCAGTTACGGCTAAACATCTAACCCAATTATGGCGCTTGTTCCCTCTTCCGATATTTGCCATGGATGGTGATGAAGCCGGTATTCGGGCGGCCCAAAGGATCGTAGACCTTGCCCTTCCTTTTCTGTCACCGGGAAAATCCATAAGGTTTTGTACCCTTCCACAGGGACTTGACCCTGATGAATTGATAATAAAAAGAGGCGTTCAGGGTATGCGAGATTGTCTCAATCAATCTCTGGAATTTTGCGATTTTTTATGGGCTTCAGAAACCCTTGGCAAAAGATTCGATACACTGAACGCGAGAACCATTCTGAAGGACACATTGAATGGCAAGATAGGTCAAATAGAAAATCCTGTTGTTCGAAATCTCTTTAAAAACGACCTCAATCAACGCTTTTTTGATAACTATATTCGCAGGTCGAGCAATAAAGCTGGATTAAAAAAATTAAAACCCACTGGCCATCTGTCAAGAAAAGTTAAGGAATCACTGACCCCAGATGACAAAACCGCCAAAGATTCAGAGTTTTACCTTCTTGAGGCCCTAATTGTTTCATTATGTCTTCACTATCCTGAGATCATTGATGACTCCATTGATGAAATCGAAACCTATGACTTTCTGTCAGATGAACTGAATGGTATCAAATCCTTTATCTTGAACCATCAGGAACTCATTGCAACGTCGCCTGAAAGCCTCATGAACCAATTGCAGGGAAGTGAACATTCGCAGGAAATCGAGATGCTCCTTGATATAAGGGAACTCAATATCCTGCCGGAAATATCAGATCGACGCATGTCCACCCAAGCAAAATCACTTTTTCAGGCCACTTTGGTCAGGTTGAAGAATTTGAGACATCAGCGAAACCTGATTCAAGAAATCACGGATACAGATGTGAACACGTATGACAATGAGCTTTTGAATTTGCTCAAGGATGTAAACCTAAAAAGAGATGATATTGAGACCACCATTTTAGATCAGGATTCCATGATCCCAGATAAGGAAAATGATGATTTGAATGAAGACAAGAAACGGTTGGAAGAAATAATCTCTTCCCTCACAGCAACGTCACATAATTCGGATACCACGTCAATCCTTACACCCCCGAAAGCTACAGAACCTGCCAAAGAGAATGAAATGGTAATGGAAAATTCGCATCGAATTTCGAAAGCGGATTATCAGGAATTACAAAACCTCATAGACAAGTAAAGGGTATTCTCTCTTATAAGCATCAATTGTAATTTTTCGATGTCGCCACCTGTTTATATCTTAATCCCTCTTCAACCAAGGTCTGTAAAATCAGCCTATTGTCCTCTCGTTTTTGTCTAATTTACTTTTTTAATAACCGAACCACGCAAAACCTCATCAAATGATGAGCGTTCCATTTTGGTAATATTCAAGTGGTGGCTTGCAATATACTGACATCACGGATTGGGGGTTGTTGTACGGCAAGAGCGATGCAGGCTCACGACCTCTATGAACCATGAAATTGACACCCGGTTAAGGATAAACATCACCATGGTATGAAATGCCCCAGGCAAAGTTCAGATAACCGCATTATACCTATAGGTTGAAGGATTTTCTGCTTTCCAGGGAAGTTCTGTTTTACCCAGCTTTTAGCATGAATTGTGAAAACTGGATAAGTCGTACAATATCATGCAATGGATTTTCCTTATAGATGCATCTTTGAAAAAGGAATCAAAATACTATCTGTATGTAGAGTCAAATGGGCCTTGAGGCCAGTTGCGCCCGAAAATATTCAGACCTTTGGTTAAGACCTTAACCAGAAGGAAAACATCGGCCAGAAGTTATGGAGGACAGGCTGCCCAATCTTTCCCTGACATATAACGGAATTTTCTATGGCAATTAATCCAAGTGATGAATTTCAAAGCGAGGATTTTTCTGAAATCCTGAAAAACGGTGATGGAACCCCGATATTCGACAATCCGGATTCTGATGATTGGAATGAGATCTTGGAGGAAATAACCTCCCATACCGACAAGGATGGCAATTTGTATCTCCAGGAGGTCAAGAATTTTCTTCTTTCCCATTTCAATTGTGAGGAAAAAACAGAAAAAGCCCTGATTTTTCTGGAAGAAAAGGGCATCGAAATGGTTGATGGGAACAAGTCTTCGCCACAACAATTTTCCGAAAATGGAACGTATGCCCCCTCTGCTTTCGAAAAGGACAATCAGAAATCCCGCGGGGATTCTGAAGAGGATGATGGGGAGATTTCACCCGAGGAAGAGCACAAACTCACCCAACAGATAGCTCAATCAATGAGTGATTTGACCAGAACAATTTACACCTCTCCCTTTGCGTTCAAGATGCTGTCCAAGTTTGATGAACTTTTGAAATCTGAAGAAATAGAATGGGAAACCATCGTTGACTTGCAATACTCCAGTTTAAGGCATCATTTCAACTTTCATGCCAGAAAGTACAAGAAGAATCCGTTTCAACACAAAATCATTCACTATCATAACCCCACCGAAAACAACCTGTTGAATGATCAGGCCAAGAAGTCTCTGGCCAGAGACATGAAAAAGTTCATCCGAAAATATGAGGGATTCTTGACCCTGGTGCAAAGGCGATCGGATTTTCTGGAAGGAACTTCCATCAGATATACCAAGGCCCAGGTGAAAAGGCTTAAACGTGAACGTGAAGAGATGGGGGTGATAGCAGCCAGAATTTCGCTTAATCATACCGTCATTGAAAAAATTCTTGCCCATTTTAAAAATCAATATGAAAAATTGCTGGTTCTTGAAGCTGATGTCCTTGCAATAATCGAAAAACATAAACTGCGCCCTAACGAATTTAATAAATTCTGGAAGGGTAAGGAAATTGCTCTCAACCCCTTAAGCACAGAGAAGGAGGAAATTCCCCAAAAGTGGCATGACCTGATTACCCGGGAAAAGAAAGAGTTTGAAAGATTCCGTAAAGAGTATGCCGATATCCACCAAGCCATTGAATTGGATTTTTGTGAATTTCGTGACATCTATACCCGTATAGACAAGGTATCCAAAGCACTCGAAGTCAATAAACATACGCTTGGTGTCAAGATGAGGCCTTTGGTTGATCGCCTGGTTAAAGAGAGTAAATTGATCAATCCCAACACCTCGGAAATCATAAATCTGGCAAACGATGCCCTGGAAGAGGCACTGAACACCTGTGAGTTTGATCAGGAAACATTCTCAGCCTATGCCGAAGTCAAAATCAGAGAAGCTCTCGGCTTGACTCTGCCAAATGCCCAGAACGATCTAAATGATAATCTTTTATTTGACAGTGATCTTGCCGGACTTGATGAATTTCAGGAACCTGATGATGCCTTTCAGTATGAATTCGATTATCTTGAGGAAGTGCCAGGAACCCAGGAAAGCAAATCCAGAGAAATTGTAACCATATCAACCCCTACTCTACCCGTTGATCGAACCAATGATCCAGTCAGATTGTATTTTCGAGACATGGGAACAGTTGAATTGCTATCCAGAGAAGGGGAGATAGCAATTGCAAAGCGTATTGAGGCAGGACGCAAAGAATTAATTGCCGCCTTGGGCACAAGCCCGTTGACGTTCAAGGCTGTTTCGATTTGGTATAAGGAAATTCAGGCCGGCGTAGCCTCCTTACGTGATGTTATTGATTTGGATGCCACCTATCAGGATATTCAACGACCCAAAGAACCTGATTTTGAAGACTTTACTGCTGATCATGTCCGAAGGGTTATTTTTAATCTTAGCAAGAAATTTGAAACGTATTCGCACCTCAACACCGAACGAATACTTTCCCAGCTTGACCCCGACAAGGCTTTCAGCAAGTCCAGAGTTGCCAAGTTAAAGGCCTGTCAAGAAGAACTGAAAGACAGTTGTTCCAAAGTAAAAATGAGCGACCCGCTCATTTCCAATCTTGTCAACAAGATCTGTGAAACACACAAAACCTTTCAAAAAATTGACAAGGAAATTTTAATTATTTCAAAACAGGAAAAGATTGAGTTGCAGGCCTTTCGGGATCTCCTTTATTCCAAAACCTACAACCCTGAGTGGTTAAAATTCCTTTGTCCCAAATTGGGTCCGGGGTGGCAAAATTTCCGAATAAAACTTGATGATAATTTTGACGAGTTGAAGAAGCATCTCGTTACGACCTGCAAGTTAACTGGTGCCTCGTACAATGAATCCGCTGAGCTGGTCGAAACCTTTTACAATGGCAACAAACTCGCACCTACAATTGATTTTGTTTCCAATGACAAGGGGATTGCACAATTACGCAATTGCCCCTTCATGTTTGAACCCCTTATTGATAAACTCAAGCGGGTCATCTCCAAGGAGTTGCAGTACTCTGATCTTCTGGACCCAGAAAAAGCGTTTAATCTGCTTGTCCAAAATGGAACCATTGAACAAACCGAGAAAAAGATCCATCACAAGAAGAAGGAACGATTGATCAGGGAAAACTGTCTTTTAATGTTTGAACAATTGATAACCATTTACCAGGATATCGGAAAAGTTCTAATGTTGGATTTTCATGGTGTTCCCAACCACAAGCGGGCCAAGGATATTGCCATCCACACCAGTGATTATTTTCCCTTGCGGGAGAAATTTTTCCGAACACTGGAAAAACTTCCCTTTACGGAAGATTTTAAAGAACTTCTTGATCTTCGTTTTCGGACTCTTGTCGAGGCCAGAACATCTTTCGAAAAGGAAATCAATCTGTTTGCTCCCAAGGTAAAACTCAAACCACAGGAGTTTAAGGACTTCATCCTGAATCTTTCCGTCAATAACGACTGGCGCAAGGGAGGGTCAGAAAAAAAGGGTAAGCGATGGACTCAACTGAATCAAAAAATGACCCTGATCACAATCGTGAATTCACTTCGGCAGAGAATATTAGATGCTTCTACATCGGTCGGCTTGCATCGCAAGGAGTTTCGCGACAGGTTTCCAGAATCCTGGTTTAACTCCCACGGCAGTTTGTATCCTGACAAAAGGTCTCTCGTTATTGGCATGCTACCGGAAATGCCAATTACCATTTTTGAAGTTGCCTCCTGGAAAGACAAAATTGAATCCTCTTCCATCGAAATCGCTGATGTCGTTGATGTAAAATCAACCTTTGATAGTTTGAAACCACCAAAAATTCCAACCGAAGATAAGGAAATAGAGACCAAATCTTATTCTGAAGGTAATTCACTAATGAGTTTGATTGGGGCTAATTTGGATGGGGAGGATGATATCAAGGACAACCACTCGGTTGCTGAATTGGAAGAATTGGTACGTGAACCTGTCTTGAGCAAGCTTCGAGAGATAACCAAACGACTCGTTTCATTCGAAGAGATAAAGCAAAAGAGAATAGCGAAAGAAGTAGGAAAATCACAACGCTTCACTAGCCGACAGGAAGCCCGATATATAAGGGAGCGTGATACTCTAATTGCCTTAACCCAATCACTTCATTTTAACCAGAAACGCGTGGAAGACCTGATTGATCAGATCAAGGGCATCAACAACCGTCGCCTTAAACTCCAAACTGAAATCTTGCGTCTATCGACCAGGGCGAGGATTAATCGCAGGGATTTTCTTGATAACTGGCTGGGCAATGAGGTTAATCTGAAATGGGTTGATTCAATTCGTAACAAACCCGAGCGAGGCTGGAAAGAGTTTGTTCAAAAGTTTGAGAACGAAATTCTTGCATTTCAACATGGCCTTATTGAAGTTACTGAAACCGTTGGATTGAAAATGGGATCGGGACTTCCTCTTACCAGGAATTACATCTTGGAGGAAGGGAAGATTTCTGCTTCTGCCCCACTTGACTTTGACAAGGAATTTCTTTCCTTGGTAGGAAGAGTAAATAAAGGTGAAAGAGAAGCTCAGTTGGCTAAAAAGGAAATGGTGGAATCCAATCTGAGATTGGTGATTTCAATTTCCAAAAAATACACCAACAGAGGTTTACAACTCCTGGATCTTATACAGGAAGGCAATATTGGCCTGATGAAAGCTGTTGACAAATTCGAATATCGCCGGGGGTATAAATTCTCGACCTATGCCACCTGGTGGGTTCGTCAGGCCATCACCCGTTCGATTGCTGATCAAGCCAAGACAATACGTATACCGGTCCATATGATTGAGACAATCAACAAGTTGCGAAGAACAAGCCGTCAACTTCATCATGAGTTAAAACGGGAGGCAACTCCAGAAGAGCTAGCTGAAAAATTGCATATGCCTCTTGATAAAGTCCGCAAGGTCATGAAAATAGCCAAGGAGCCCATCAGTTTGGAAACTCCAATAGGGGACGAAGATGACAGCAAGTTGGGTGATTTCATAGAGGATCAACAGGCCATTCTGCCACTGGAAAGTGCCATACAATCGAATTTGAAGGAGACGACCAGCAGAGTATTAGCGGGTCTGTCTGAACGGGAAGAAAAAGTACTCCGGCTGCGTTTCGGTATTGGAGTTTCGACCGATCATACGCTGGAGGAGGTTGGCCAAGAATTTCAGGTCACCCGAGAGCGCATTCGCCAGATCGAAGCAAAAGCTCTACGAAAATTGAAGCATCCCAGCCGAAGCAAGAAACTTCGCCCCTTCCTTGAAGAGTAGGAACGCAGCTTTTCGTTGGAATGTGGTCTCTTTCACGTAGGTGTTTTAAATGAGATGTCCTTATTGCAACAATCCAAACACCCAGGTTACCGATTCTCGCCCAGTGGAAAATGAAAGTGCCACTCGCCGTCGAAGGCTTTGCAAAACATGTGGAGGCAAGTGGACAACTTACGAACGCGTACAGTTCCAAGATTTTTCTGTTAAAAAGAGAAGCGGTGGTTACCAGGATTTTGAACGTAGCAAATTACGTCGATCGATCACCCTGGCCTTGCGAAAAAGGCCACTTGAAAGAGATAAAATTGATCAGTTGGTAACTGGTGTTATCCGTCAACTTGAACAGCGGGGGGAAAGAGAAATAAGTTCGGACCTCATAGGCAAATATGTTATGGACTCATTGGCAACCATTGACAAAGTTGCCTATATTAGATTTGCCAGTGTTTATATGGATTTTCAAAACACTACAGATTTTGAATCCTTTATAGCCAAGTTGCAGCCGACTAAAGAGTACTGATGTGGACAGCCCAACAGCCACAGATCGACAATTTATGCGTATTGCCCTGGGTTTGGGAAAAAGAGGGCAAGGGTTAGCTTGGCCCAACCCCTCTGTGGGATGTGTGTTGGTCAAGGACAAAACCATTGTTGGGCGTGGATTTACACAACCTGGTGGAAGACCTCATGCTGAAGTCATTGCCTTGCAAAAGGCCGGTGAACATGCTAAGGGAGCGACGGCTTATATTACCCTGGAACCCTGTTGTTTTCAGGGTAAAACAGCTCCTTGTACGGACGCACTCAGTCAGGCGGAAGTGGCAAGAGTTTGCTATGCAATTACCGATCCCGATCCTAGGGTTGCTGGTAAGGGTGACAAGGTTTTGCAAAGCCGTGGGATAGCGACTTCTTCACCTTGTTTAGAAGATCTGGCTTCTTATGATCATCAAGGATTTATCCTGGCCAGGACACAAAATCGTCCTAAAATAACCTTGAAACTTGCTTCATCATTTGATGGGAAGGTCGCAACCCACAGCAGGGATAGCAAGTGGATAACCAGTCAGGAAGCTCGAAGCAGAGTTCACCTCCTCCGAGCCAAGCATGATGCCATAATGATTGGAAGTGGGACGGCCTTAATGGATGACCCTATGCTTACATCCAGAGGGTTGGGGTTTAATCATAACCCTGTTAGGATAATACTCGATACCCACCTGAAAACTCCTTTGAAATCAAATTTGGGACAAACATCACCAGATATTCCGACATGGATTTTTCACAAATACGGCATTGATAACCAAAAAGTAAAGAAGTGGACATCCAGAAAAGCCAAACTGATACCCTGCAAGACTACTGATTGTGGACATCTTGAAATTCGAGATGTCATGACCAAGGTTTCAGATTTAGGTATAACCAGAGTATTCTGTGAAGGCGGGCCAAGATTAGCTTCATCATTATTTGCAACCAATCTCGTGGATGAATTTATTTGTTTCAATGCTGGTAAAGCCTTGGGTGGTAATGCATTGTCCTCAATCGCCTCCCTTGGGTTCGATTTGGTTAAAGCGGCACCGAAATTCAGATTAATTAAATTCTATCAGGTAGGTGGCGATGCTGTCAGTCATTGGAGGCCAGTATTCTGAAGAAAGTTGGAAGGTAATTAATTACCTTACGAACTATACATGTTCATAATCAAGTATTTACCCGTGATAAGCTTGTATTATTGATAGGACGAATCGTTTCCAAGGTATTCCTGTTGTTTAGGGTATATGACTGAGCCATGACAAACCAGATTTGAAGGTTGGAATACCTCTATGATTCTTACGAATTAGCTATTCCTACGGTAAGTAAATCCGGGTTTTCAAGAAATTATTGCCACTATTCAATTTTTCAAATGTTTGTCATTTGCAGTTGGAAAAATCTAATTGATGGATAACAATGGCAAACTTTCAACACTTTACCACTTAAACAGAACTTCATTTGACCTATAACTCACTTTTGCCTATTGCAAAGGCTGTATGTTCAAATATTTCGGTTATCAACCTGTCAGATATATGGTAATATTGATTTGATTCTCCCCAATAACTCCATTAACCGCCCTTGCACCGGCGTTGGCTCATAATGTGACCGTGAACCTATTAAACCTACCAAATTGCCAAAGGCACGTTCTACAATACTTACCGATCGTCCTGTTACCAGCGCCACATCAATCCGGTCCCTGTGCTTGTGTCTTCATCCTTGGCCACCGGGTCGGCCCAGACATCAAGACTGAGTTTCTCGGCCTTTGGTGTATCCGGTTCGATCCGATAGCCCACACGTGCTTCCTCAATGTCATCGGAGGTCCCACGCAGCCCGCCATAGGGCGATCCCACCATGCCGCCGCCCTGACTGACGCCGAACGCCACTTCGGAACGCCACCTTGTCCCTCCATCCGTGTCCATCTGTTCCGGATAGGTCTCGAGTCCAAGCAGGGCGTTCTCACCACTGGTACCGTTGCCAAGATCATAGCCGAATGTGGCCGAGAATCCTTCTTTGGTGTCCGGTCGTGGATCCCACGACACACCAAAGGTCACTCCCCAATCCCGGAAAGCACCGTCTTCATGCACCGCAAGGGTTCGCCCTTCCACCCGGATCGACAGATGGCGGTCGGGGTTGTGCCAGGTCACG
>JAJEBQ010000031.1 GCA_022822495.1 Paracoccaceae bacterium
GGTGGCCATCAACGACAAGTGGGCCAAGGACACGCTTGCCCGAGCCAAAGAGGTCTCCAGTGACAATCTGGCTCCTGAACATGTCACCAAAACGTTCCAAGATTATGCGTCTGCATCTTGGGAAACTTCCGCGCAATACCTTGCTTCATATACCGAGATTGCACGCAAGGCCCAAATGGATGCCGTCGAGCTGGCCTTGGGATCAGCCAAGTAAGATAAAGTTCAATTTCTTCTCCCAGGGGAGGGGTAAGCAATTACCCCTCCCCTTTCTTTTGAACCGCAAGATAGATTGCATTGCAGAGCTAAATTCTTCATGAACTAGGGGTTTGAGGGTATTACATTATCAAGGGGAAACCTTTGTAGGAAAGTACGATTTTACATTGCTTCCGGATTAACTACCAGGGCAGAGTCAAGACAGCCGTCAATAGCATTCAATGCATTTTTTACTGTCATAACACCCATGGCTTTCAAGGTATCATCTGTTAGGGCTGAAGAGTGAGGGCTTACAATAACTCTTTCATGAGAAAGTAATGGGTTGTCGGGAGGGACGGGTTCTTCTTCAAAAACATCCAATCCTACGCCATGCAATTTGCCTGAGGCAAGAGTCTTATGGAGTGCCATTTCATCAATAATACCACCACGGCTGGTATTTACCAGAATTGCAGAAGCTTTGAGCAAGTTCAATTCTTCTGCACCTAAAAGATATTTTGTTTCCTTGGTTAAGGGTAAATGGAGGGTAACTACATCTGCTATTTCCAAACCTTTGTCTAATTTGGAAAGTATTCGATAAGTACTGCCTTTTTCTGGCAGGTAAGGATCATAAACCAAAATATCCATGCCAAGAGCATTTGCTCGTTTTGCCACTTCCTTGCCAATTTTACCGAAACCGACAATTAATAGTTTTTTGCCGTTTAACTCAATAGGCTGATATTTACTCCGTATATCAAAATTCCCGTTTTTAACGCCTTGGTTGAAAATCGTGCCAAGTTTAGCCACAGCCATCATCAGATAAATCGTCTGTTCAGATACAGCAATAGAATTCACCGAACCAACCAAAGCCAATGGGATACCCAAGCGGTTACACTCCTCAAGAGGAATATTATCATACCCAACCCCATGCCGTGCGACAACTTTAAGTTTTTTTCCGTTTTGCAACGCTCTTTTGGTGAGTGGTGATACCCGTATTGTAAGGGCATCAGCATCCTCAATGTTGGCAAGGATGTTTTCTTCTGATACATCTGTGATTAGTTGGTAAGTGACATCCTTTCTTTTGTCAATCAGGTGCAGTGCCTCAGGATGCAGAGATTCTATGATAAGGATTTTGTGCATAATTAAATTCCCTTCAGGTGATTGTAAAAAATCCACTTGCTCTAGATATCCAGCCTCACTTCCAAATTAAAGCACTTACAATAATCAAAAAGTTTGCCATAGTTAGAAACTGAAACCAAAAAAAATCACATGACAGATGATTTTGAAGAGCGCATATTCACAACAGATCCATTGGTTTTCCACAACAATTATTGAATAGGTTTAAACCTGATTCAAAGCGTGACGATTGTAGGCCAATTGATCAAGATTGTATTTGGCAATAGTATCCAATAATTCACACCAGATAAAATTAAAGTAGAAATAGGAAAACGATGCAAAAGATCAGATGGGGTATTGTCGGTGGTGGTGAAGGCAGTCAAATCGGTTTTGCTCACCGGGTAGGTGTAGCGGTCGAAGAAAAATTTGATTTTATCGCCAGTGCTTTGGATATTGATCCGGACAAAGCGAGGGAATTTGGTATTCGTTTGGGTGTTGATTCTGAACGGGCTTATGCCAATTGGCAAGAAATGTTGAAAGAAGAGAACAAACGTTCCGATAAGATAGAACTTGTTACAGTTGCAACCCCAAATGACACTCATTTTGAAATATGTAAGGCTTTTCTAGAAGCGGGTATAGATGTTTTCTGTGAAAAACCGCTTACCATGACCGTCGAAGAGGCACGGGAGCTGGTCAATTTGGGTCAAAGACTTGGCCGAGTATGTGGAGTCAACTACGGCTATACAGGTTACCCTATGATCAGACAATTAAGGGAAATGGTTCACCGGGGTGACCTTGGCCAGATAAGAGTGATTTTTACCCAGTTTGCTGGGGGCTTTATGGCTGAATCTAATTGGGAAAATGATCCTCGGATAAGATGGAGATTTAATCCCGAAAAAGCAGGTATTTCAGCAGTAACCTTTGATTTGGGCAGCCATGCCATGCATTTGGCATGCTATGTAACGGGCCAGAAGGTAAAAAAAGTCTCTTCAGATTTCGCTGTAGGTGTCCCTGGACGAGAATTAGAAGACGATTCACTAACTGCCTTCCGATTAGAAGACGGTACAATTGGTAGGCAATGGGTTAGTGGACTAGCTTACGGCAGAATTCATGGTTTGTCCATCCAGGTTTTTGGTGAACATGGTGGATTACGGTGGCAACAGGAACAACCAAACCAACTGTATTGGACAAAGGGTAGGGAGGCAACAAAAATTCTGGAAAGAGGAGCACCCTATCTTTATGATGAAGCTAACCGTGCGGGGCGGGTTACAATTGGGCATCCTGAAGGAATGCCTCTCGCATTTTCAACCCTATACAAGGACTTGGCAGAGGTAATCAATAGTCGAAAAGAGGGTGAAGAACCAGATCCATCAGCTCTTACATACCCCCATTTTGAAGATGGAATGCATATGGTAGAGGTTGTTTTTGCTCAAGTAAAATCTTCCAGGGATGGCGGTAAGTGGACAGAAGTTGCTGGTTGATTGACAAAATTCATATGGGGTTCTTATAGCTTCATTTTGATGATCACACCCTCGTTGCTTAAAGTCTTCATCGTATAGTTAATTTTGGCTGTCGATACTCACTTACAATGAAACAACTTCTTCGTCAGTCTTTTTCAACTTCTGAAACCTTGACTGGCCTGTTTTCGACAAGCGAACGGTTGGCGGTCTCGGCTAAAAGCAAGGCTCTATAGCCATCTTCAATACCAACAGGAAAGTTACCTCCATCCTTTATGGTTCGGGCAAAAATTTCAAATTGTATTTTATACGCTTCCTGATAACGATCAATAAAGAAATGCTTATAGGGCGGACTGGTTTCAGTATTCATTGAGGAATATAACTGCACCTCATTTTGCTTTTGGTTTCCTGAAATTATCATCCCCTTGGAACCAAAAGCCTCCATTCTTTGATCATAACCATAGACTGCACTCCGCGAGTTGTTGATATGAACCATTTTACCGCTCGCAGTTTTCATTATAACCATGGCGGTGTCATGGTCATTTGCCTCTTTACATAAAGCAGGATCAACCAGTGCTTCAGCTGTCGCATATACTTCATCAGGTTCTTCAGCAATCAAAAATCTTGCAATATCAAAGTCATGTATGACCATATCCTTAAAAATCCCACCTGAAGCTTGGAGATATTCCCTTGGTGGCATTCCAGGATCTCTGGAAGAGATAATTACCTGGTGTACATCACCAATCTGACCTTCGGCAATTTTCTTCCTCATAGAGGAATGCCCTGGATCAAACCGACGATTAAATCCAAGTTGTACCATACCGCCTTTGGACAGGACAAAATTTCTACATTTCTTAGCTCTCGCCAAATCCAAATCCAGAGGTTTCTCGCAAAATACATACTTTCCAGCAGCCGCAAACCTTTCAATTAACTCTGAGTGGGTATCTGTTGAGGAAGCTATAACTACGGCCTGTATTTTGGTATTGCTTTCGATTTCCTCCAAATTTGATGCAATAGGTATTCCCAAATTTGAATTTGTATCTTGCAGTGAACTGTGATTGACATCGAAAATGGAAAATAAATTCAACCTGCTATTTTGATGAATGTTGGTACAATGCATTTGTCCAATGCGGCCGCACCCTATGACTGATACGTTGATCATAATGGTTATTCCTGTTTAAAACATGAAAATGCTTTGTTGTTTTGCTTAACGAGATAATCGTAGTTTAATCCATTCTAAATAGTTGTTCTTAATGTAGAATCATTGGAAGGGTGTCAATTTCAGTGTAAGTTGTAAAAATGACCCCTCATCATTGTCCCTTTAGGAGGTAATACGTATAAAATTATGTGAAATGAGGTGATTTCTTGTCACAATCGACGCCAGGTTGAGAATAATTGAATGAGGACAAATCATATGTCCTTATTGATTACCGCGTACGCCTATAAGAATTAAGTTTGTTCTCCTCAAATAAGAGTTCTAATACCTGTTTGTAATTGCAATTAACTATTGGTAAGAAACATAAAACTTTGAGATGGATGTTCCAACTCAGGGGTATAGCAATCCAGATTTATAAACATTAAAGGGGAGAGATCCATGACATTTATACGAGTATTTCTAGTAATTTTAGCCGCTAGCGGCTTTACTACTTGGGCCCAAGCCGAAGACTATCCTACAAAAACCATTGAAGTTGTAACCCATGCTGGTGCAGGAGGTGGAACTGATGTTACCACACGCATGATGATGTTACGGGCTCGACGTGAGTTGGGTCAAGACATGGTTGTTGTCAACAAAAGAGGTGGTGGTGGTTCTGCTGCCATGGATTATTATCTGACTGTGCCAGCTGATGGGTACACAATACTGACCTTTACGATTGGTCACGCGGCTGAATTGGCCAAAGGCAACACTGATATGAAGCTTGAGGATATAAGACCGATTGCCCGTGGTACTGATGATCCACAAATCTTGATGGTTCGGTGTGGAGATTATGATAATGCAAATGCATTTGTAGATGCCCAAATGGAAAATGGACTTACCTATGGCACAACTCATGTTGCCAATATTGATGATGTTTCAGCTTTTATGTTCACTGTCAAAGGTGGTATGGCAACTCCAACCATTTTACCATTTGATGGTGGCGGAGAGTTGGCAACGCAACTTATTGCTGGGGCCGTAGATGTTGCCGTCTTGAACCTAGCTGAAGCTGTAAGCCAGATTGAGGCCGGTGATATTTGCCCAATTGTTGTTCTTGCCGATCAAAGAATGGCTGCGTTACCCGATGTCTCCACAGCGAAAGAAATGGGAATCCCAGTAAGTTTCTCAACCGTTCGTGGGTTCGTCGTGCACGCTGATACTCCTGATGATGTTGCCCAAAAAATTGAAGAATCACTCATAAAAGCAATGAGTCACGGAATTTATCAAGGTTATCTGACTTCAGTTGGACTTGATTCCACTTCTGTTGCTAGTTCGGATGTATGGGGCGGTCAGATTTCAACTATGATCACGGATATGGAATCAGCTCTTAAAGAACTTGGCTTTATTGAATAAGCAAAGATTATCGTCCAGTTTAATTCAAACACCAATGGACAATGAAATAAATCAATACAGCAAGGGGAGTGCAATCGAATCCTGGTTGATCCCCTTGATAATTATTATTTTTTGTGGCTTTACTTATTGGCTAACAACCGGTTTCGACCGTATGCCGCCAATCCTTAAACGTGGGATCCAGCCATCTGATTTTCCTCAATTATTAGTTGTATTAATGGTCGGTTTAACAGCCTTGTTCGTGTGGAAGGATCCAATAAAAGTTTCTGAAAAAATACCCACACCAACATTCATTGCTCTTGGCATGATGCTCGTATTTGTACTTTTGGTGCAACTTGATTTCTTTTTTGGCCTTTCCATTTTTTGTCTTGGATTGACCCTTTTGTGGAAAGACAGGAGGTGGTTTACCTTCATTTTTGTAGGCCTTTTAGTACCTTTGGGAGTATTTTTTCTTTTTGATCAGGTTTTTGAAGTACGCTTTCCACGTGGTTTTCTGACCAACATTTGGTATGGATAAATGGATTCTTTCTTTGCCGGCCTGATAGCTTTGGCAGATCCCTCTCTGGTCCTGCTTTTAGTAGCTGCCACATTGGGAGGGGTCGTCATAGGAGCGCTTCCAGGTTTGAACGCTACAACCGGTGCAGCCCTATTGCTACCATTCACCATTACAATGGATCCTGTCGCAGCCATTGCTATACTAACAGCTATTTACTGCTCGGCAACTTTTGCTGGTGCGATTACGGCAATTTTGATTAATACACCTGGTACGTCAGCCAGTGCCACGACCTGTCTGGACGGATTTCCTTTGGCCCAGAAGGGTGAAGCAGGTAGAGCTCTAGGCCTTGCGGTTGTTTCATCGACTATTGGTGGTGTGTTCAGCGTGATCGTTTTAATGCTGGCAGCCCCACTCTTGGCACGTGCTGCCTATAGTTTTGCTCCTCCCGAGTATTTTGCGCTTACCCTATTTGGCCTTTCTATGCTGGCTACGATAGGTGGTGGATCACCAATAAAGAATATATTAGCTGGATGCTTGGGTATTTTACTTGCAACCATCGGTATCGACCTTATGACGGGGGTCAATCGATTCACCTTTGATATGTCAGTCCTTTCCGATGGTATTGGGTTTGTTCCGGTCATGATAGGTGTGTTTGGCATTTCTGAATTACTCGTCCAGATATCAAATAATCAAGCGGGTCTGGAAAGAGTTAAACTCAAGGCAGTAAAATTACCAACCAAGGCTGACTACCTCAAGGTTTGGCGTACAATCCTACGATCAACCGGGATTGGTACCTTCATTGGAATTTTGCCAGCTGAGGGTGCTACAGTAGCTTCTATGATTGGCTATAATGAGGCTAAAAGATGGTCTAAAAATCCAGAAGAATTTGGCAAAGGGGCAATTGAAGGCATCGCTGGTTCAGAAGCAGCTAACAATTCAGCAACAGGTGGGGCCATGGTCCCCACTTTGGCTTTGGGTATACCCGGAAGCCCAACCGCGGCAGTAATTCTGGCTGGTTTGATGGTTCATGGGCTGAGACCTGGTCCTACAATGTTTACCGAACAATCAGATTTTGCTTTTTCAATTTTTTGGTCCATGATGTTTGTCAATCTCCTGTTTCTTGGGGTTGGACTTTGGGGTGCCAGGATTTTTGCAAGGGTAACTCTAGTTCCCGTACAAATTCTTTGGCCTTGTGTATTTATATTTTCGGTCGTAGGAGCGTATGCGCTGGACCAATCCATGATGGATGTATGGATTGCCCTCGGAGCAGGTGTATTAGGCTATTTTATGCGTCGCTATGGGTTCTCGGTAGTCCCCCTTGCAATTGGATTGATACTCGGAGAAATCCTTGAACAAAGACTCGGTCAGTCAATGGTAATGCTCAAGGAACAATGGTGGCTGTTACCAACCAGACCTCTTACCCTGCTTTTCCTTGTTTTAACTTTCATGGCCCTATTTGGTAAACCGATTTGGAACGGCCTCATTAGATTGCATTCTAAGGTATAGGATAATGGTTAAAATAAAAGAATTAAGAACAAAAGTATGGACTTGGATTGGTCCCACGGTACCCCCACAGGATAATTTTTGTACCTCAGCAACCGATGTTTTACCATCAGGAGAAGACTCTATGGCGAGTTTTCGGTTTCATCAATGGCTGACCTGTGAAGTGATTGCTGATAATGGTATGGTTGGTGTTGGTAATGCAGCCCTAGCACCACCCTTGATCAAAGAGACTATTGACAAATATTTGGCTCCCTTGGTAATTGGAGCAGATCCCTTTGATTATACTCTGGTTTGGGAAAGGATGTACCGCAAGACCCATGCATGGGGACGTAAGGGAATAGGGATGGTTGCAATTTCGGCAGTGGATGTTGGTATTTGGGACCTGATGGGCAAAATAGTTGACAAGCCCGTTTTCAAGCTTTTGGGTGGTCGAACGAAGCAAAAAATTCCAGTCTATTATTCAAAACTTTATTCAGATTCAGTTGAGGCTATGCAGCGCGAAGCCTCCAAGGCATTGGAAGGCAATTTTCAAGGATTTAAAGCTAGATTTGGTTTTGGTCCCAAAGATGGTATGTCGGGTATGCGTGAAAACATCAAGCGAGTGGAAGCTCTTCGCGAAGTCATCGGTTATAACCGGGATTTGATGTTGGAAGCCTATATGGGATGGAATTTGGACTATACCAGAAGAATTATACCCAAACTGGCAAAGTTTGAACCAAGGTGGTTGGAAGAGCCTGTTATTGCAGATGATCTGCTTGGGTATGCCGAGTTAAATAGGGGACCAATCCCCATATCAGGTGGTGAGCATGAGTTTTCGGTAATGGGATGCCATCATTTGCTTCATCATCGTGCTGTAGCAGTCTTACAGTATGATACAAACAGGGTTGGGGGTATAACCGCTGCCAATAAAATTAATGCAATAGCCGAAGCTTATCAGATTCCTGTCATTCCACATGCCGGTCAAGTTCACAATTATCATCTGACCATGTCAAATATAAATTGTCCTATGAGTGAATATTTCCCCGTATCTGATGTCGAAATAGGTAACGAACTCTTCTACTACATTTTCGAAGGAGATCCTGAACCAATTAACGGGTATTTGGATCTCAATGATAACAACCCCGGATTGGGAATTACGCTATCCGAAAAGCATCACCAGAACTTTACGGTCACAGAGTAAGGGTTATCCATCAAAACCTGAACAATAATATGCTTCTGAAATAGATATGTGGATCAAACCAATGAAGAAATATAAAGGAATCTGGCCCGTTGTCCCAACAATCTTTGATGAGGTAGGCAACTTGGATCTTGACGGACAAAAGCGAACACTTGATTTTCTAATTGATCAAAATGTTGATGGAGCTTGCATATTAGCAAATTATTCCGAGCAATTTTCTTTGAGTGATGACGAAAGGAGATTATTGCAGAAAGTGTGCATCGAACATACGGCTGGTTGCATACCACTGATCGTCACAATTAGTCACTTTTCCACGAGGATTGCATGCGAAAGAGCAAAATCGGCCAAGAAAGAAGGAGCGTCCATTGTCATGGCGATGCCACCCTACCATGGAGCATTGCTCAAGTCGACACCTCAGCAAATAATTGATCATTTCAAGGAGATGGGTGATGTAGGAATCCCCATAATGCTTCAGGATGCACCTCTGTCTGGAGTAACTTTGCCTGTAAAGCTTTTGGCAGAAATGGCAACCTCAATTGAAATGTTGCAGTTGTTTAAAATCGAATCCGCCGGTGCGGCCGAAAAAATTCATGCCTTGCTACAAATTGCTGATGATCACATAACCGGACCTTTTGATGGGGAGGAAGGTATAACACTTTATGCAGATCTTGTAGCGGGGGCTACTGGGTCAATGACATCTGCCTTGATACCTGATCTTATCCGTCCCGTCATTACGTCATACCTCTGTGGAAACAGTACACTTGCCAAAGATTTATATGATAAGGTACTACCCATTATTAACCATGAAAACCGCCAGTGTGGCTTCAGAGCCACCAAGGAGGCTATGGTTGAGGGAGGGATTATAAAGTCAAGCTATTGTCGTCATCCAATTGAAAAGTTGAGACCACAAGCCCGGAAGTTGTTAATTGAACTTTTACAGTTACATAACCCAGCTATCTTAACTTGGGGTAAGTAGCTAAGCAAAATTCATTGTAACCCATAATTTTACGTAGAAAATGGCAAAAAGCAAACCAAAGATCGGAATTATTCCAGGCGATCCCGGTGGTATAGGACCAGAGTTGATCGCCAAACTCCTGTGTGATGAACAATCTATTTCGAACAATAATGTCTTGTTGATAGGGGACAGGCATGTATTCGAACTGGGTCAAAAACAGTCTGGACTAACATATAAACTTGTTGCTGTCGATGCTTGGAACGATAATTGGTCAAGTTATCCTGTCTATGCAATGCACGAAAACCAAACCATTGAACCTGACCGTGTGGTTATTGGTAAAGTTACGATGGAGGCGGGTATTTCGGCCATGACAAATCTCAATTTGGGATTGGATCTGTTACGAAATGGTATAATTGACGCTTTGGTATTCGCTCCATTTAACAAGGAAGCCCTCAAACTTGGAGGATTACAATTCCAAGATGAACTTCACCACATAAAGAATTTTCTGGATTATGATGGTTATATTACTGAACTTAACACACTTGATGGCTTTTGGACAAGCCGTGTTACAAGCCATATTGCGTTGAAAGATGTGGTTGCGGCAATTAGCGAAGATAGAATTATAAATTCGATTGAATTGATAGATCGGACCCTAAAGCATTCAGGTATTGCACGCCCCAAAATAGCTGTAGCTGCTTTAAACCCCCATGCTGGCGATGGAGGCAATTTTGGTACTGAAGAGATTGATCTGATCTCACCTTCGGTTAACAAGGCTGCCATGAAACAGATAGCAGTCAATGGCCCCTGGCCATCAGATACAATCTTTCTGAAATATAAAAAAGGTGAGGTTGATGCGATCGTGACCATGTATCACGACCAGGGTCAAATAGCGTTGAAATTATTGGGATTTGATCGAGGTGTTACTGTTCTTGGTGGTATACCTTATCCGATAACTACAGCTGCGCATGGAACAGCCTTTGATATTGCTGGAAAGGGAGTTGCCGACTCGGGCGCTTTTCGTAATGCGTTTGATTTAGCAGGTAAGATGGTAATGAATTGGGACCATGGCAATGGATAGCACACAAAAAATTGGTTTTATTGGGGCAGGCCTAATGGGGTATGGCATGGCCAAGTGTTTTATTGCCAGAGGGAATAGGGTTGTCGTTCTGCGACACAAAAACTCTGTACCGATCCGAAAACTTGAAAAAATGGGGGCAAATGTTACTGCAAATAAATGCAAATTGGCTGAAAGTATTGATATTCTTGTAACCTGCCTACCAAATGCTGAAATAGTTGAAAAGGTTGCAATTGAGATAGTCCCGTTATTGAAAAAGGAGATGATTTGGATTGATACGACTACATCCAAACCAGAAACCAGCGAAATGATTGGTAACAATTTACGTAACAAGGGAGTGATATTTGCAGATGCGCCGGTAACCGGAGGTCCTGCCCAGGCCTTGGAAGGTCAACTGGCATCTCTTATAGGGTGTGACCGTACTCAATATAACAGGATTGAGAGTATTGTACGCACCTATTCGAAGGTTGTACGACATTTTGGAGAATTTGGTTCTGGTAATACTGCAAAATTATTGAACAATCTTGTTTCACAAGGCATGGCAATTCTTTTAGCAGACGCTTTTCTGAGCGCAGAATTAAGTGGTATAGATCGCCAAGCCCTCTATGATGTAATGGTAACGGGGGCCGTTCGATCTGGAACCTTGGAAAAAATGATTAAACCTTATCTTGCTGGGAATTATGAAGGAAGCCAGTTTTCCATCGCAAACTCGTACAAGGATATCTGTTATGGAAGAGAGTTGATCGGTGAACTTTTACCCGGACATGTTGATTTATACAATTCTCTGGCAGAAAGGCAGAAAAAGCAATTAAATGCAGGACGGGGTAATAATTTTGTAAGTAATTTATTGAAACATGAGTTTATTGTCGAGTGATAAACCAGAGCCCTTCAAAAGGACACTCATAACGGGTGTTGTTAACGACAACAAAATTACAAACCAATTTAAGTCTTTTCAAAATCCAGATTTAAATCGGTCCGAATTAACAGGTCTATAAACAATCTCCAAAACCTCCGATTTTTAATGCTTCAATTCTATCCAAAAACCATGTGACCGTGATCATGACTTCGGGAGGTGCATTACCGGGATCAATATTGTTTGGGTTTTCAAGCATGACTGCAAGCAGGGTAACTTCTTCAAGGGTCAAGGTCTCAACTCTTTTGCCAAAAATGGTTTGCGACGCTGAGGCTACTCCGAATATTGAAGTTCCTACTTTAACATGATTCAAATAGAGTTCCAGAATTCTGCGCTTTGACCAGAAAATTTCAGCTATGAGTGCTAACGGTGTTTCCAACACCCTTCGCAATGCCCATTCAGTATCTCCCAAAAAAAGGCTGCGAACTGTTTTTTGTGTTAGTGTAGATGGTTTTTCCCCGTCGTTGTCACGTGAGGATTTGAGGCCAAAGCCCCAATGTTTGCAGAAAAGCTCATCTTCAACTGCAATAAAGGCGAGCTCAAAATCTTTAGGTAAATTCTCACGATCAATCCACTCCTGATTGATATTCCCATAGCTTATATATGATCTTGCCATTTGTAAGGAAAAGGGAGGATTAATTATAGCAAGAGAAATCAGGGTAATGAGTATCAAAAACGGCAGTGCAATAACCAATCGAACCAAATATCTAACAATTCGGTTCCAAATAGTGGTTTCTTTACCAATGGCATCTCGTTTTGGTTTGTTCAAGATAATTGTACCTGCTAACCTTAAGGCGTTTCGAGTTTCTCGTGCTTTATAATTATTTACTCTCGAATTGTATCTTTAAAAAGAACAATTTATCCCTTCTAATCCTCTTATGGTGTAGGGTAATTTATACCGTTTTTACTTCTGTAATTATAACCTAGAAAATCACTCTTGTTTGTTAAATTGTATAACAAAATTAGTGAGCAAAAAAATGGAATCTTCACCAGATATAGCGGGTTACCTCCATTTATGGAATGGCAGGTTGTTCCACAAGTGGTGTTGAAGAACAGTTCCAAGTGGGAGAATGACCCTGCAACAATGTCACTGACAGGTAAAGGGAACCACATATCACTGGCTGACCACCCATGGGATCATGACACCCAGCGAGAAGCGCCGGTCCGGCCGAGAGTCGTAACAGCCGGATCAAGATGATAAAGGTGACGAGCAGGGGATATCGGAACATGAAACGGTTCCTTCCGATATCTCCTTCCATTTGGGTGGTCGAACCTATATCCTGAAGGAGCCAAAAGATGATCTTACCCACTAAAACAGGGGAAGACCCAAATTTTTAAGTTAATGGACCGATGAAGTGAAAATCCAGTTTTTGAGTGGGATTCGTACCCGCCAGAAAAATACTCCTTTCCATGGCACATGTTATACTAGAGCTTGGTACCAAATGAAGTATTGTTTTCCCACGAAGGTAAAAGTTGGACACATTTAACTTGGCTACAGCATTTTCGATTTAATTGTGGCAATCAACCATAAGGCTTTAATATCTTCCAATAATTTTTAGTAACCCAAGGTGGTGTAAGCTCGGAAGTTCGGATACCTTCTACAACACGATTTAATACATCTGAAGAA